>DATFFC010000019.1:0-4024 GCA_035250505.1 Nitrospiraceae bacterium
CGTCTGAGACAATGTCATTTTAGAAGGAGAATCCAGATGGGTTCAAAGTTGTATGTCGGCGGGCTGCCTTATTCGGCGACGGAGTCGCAATTGAACGATTTGTTCGCTCAGCACGGCACAGTCGCGTCGGCGCGTATCATCACGGACAAGTTCACCGGACAATCACGTGGGTTTGGTTTTGTCGAAATGTCCAGCCAGGAGGAAGCTCAGGCCGCCATTTCAGCCGTCAACGGAACGCAGATGGAAGGCCGTACCTTGACCGTCAACGAAGCAAAACCGCAGGAACCTCGCTCCGGCGGAGGCGGCGGTCGCTTCGGCGGGGGCCGTGGCGGTGAAAGCCGTGGTCGTGGCCGGTTCTAAGCAAGCCTCAGCAACCATGAAGCGGGAGGCGTCTGCAGAGCAGGCGCCTCCTGCCTGTATCAGGCCACATTCATCCACAGCGTGATTGCCATCTCCCAACGACCGGTCCCGATCACCAGAGCCTGCCACACGATCTGGACGCAAATCCTCTTTGGAATCATTACGACGGCTGCCGTCGTGGTTGTCCCAGCCTTTGGTTATGTATACGGCTACACGACGCTCGACTGGGTGATGTTCGGTGGTTTATACGTCATCACGGGACTGGGGATCACGGTGGGATATCATCGCTTCGCCGCGCATCGAAGCTTTGACTGTCCGGACATGGTCAAGGTTGCCTTGCTCGTCGCAGGCGGCTGGGCGCTCCAGAACACCGTACTCAAATGGGCGGCGGATCACCTCCGCCATCACGCACACTGTGACAAGCCCGAGGATCCGTACAATGCTCAACGGGGATTCTGGCACAGTCACTGCGGGTGGCTGTTCGCACCCGATCGCTACTCTGATGAAAAGTACGCGTTGCGGCTCAGGCAGGACCCCATCGTCATGTGGCAATCGCGATACTATGTCCCGATTGTGCTCTCCGGGCTGGCGCTGCCCTTTGTGGTCGGTCTATCGGTTCACGGGTGGATGGGAGGCCTCAGTTGCTTCTTGCTCGCCGGGGTCGGCCGCGCCTTCGCGGTTCTCAACTCGACGTTCTGCATCAACTCAATCTGCCACCTCTGGGGCAGCCAGCCCCACGGCTCCTCCAATTCAAGTCGAAACAACTGGTGGATCTCACTGGTGACGTTCGGAGAGGGGTATCACAACTATCACCATGCCTACCCCAGTGATTACCGGAACGGGTCCCGCTGGTACAACTTCGATCCGTCCAAATGGCTCATCTTTTCGCTTTCCAAGGTCGGCCTGGCGCGGTCATTGCGCACTGCCTCTCACCCGGTCTCTCAGATGGTCCCGCGGTAAGCGGGCGACTCCATCCGAATCAACGCTTCGACTTCAGCCGCCGCCCGCAGACCGCTTTCGATTGCCCCGTTCATGTAGCCTTGCCAACGGAAACTGGTGTACTCGCCGGCAAAAAGAATCCGGCCGTGTGGACGGGCCAGCCATTGACGCAGCGCCGGATCATAGCCCGGATCAAACACGGCATACCCTCCGCCCGCCCATGGATCTCGTTCCCAGCTCACTGTATGCGTCGCCAACACGGCAGCCTGCGAATCCCCCAACCAATCCAGCCGCCGCAACAGCCCGGCCGGTCCGTTCTTTTCCAGGATCTCTTGTACCTCCGCGCTGGCCGATCCACCCGCCATGAGGCACAGGATGCCGGCCTTGGCTTTTTGCTCCTCATTGCCGTCCCATACCGCTCCGACCGGGAGATTGGTCCCGTAGGCTAACGGTCGCCCGCGTCCGCGCCAGAACCGCCGATCACATTGCAACAACGTCTTCGTCACCGGCCCGTATCTCAACCGCGTGACCGCAGACCGTTGCGAAGGTGGAAGCGCCGGATCAAACTTCAGGGAACGTATCTTCGTGGCCGGAACCGCCAAGATGGCATAGTGAGCGCGGACCACCCTTTCCTCTCCGCTCGCTGTGCGGACCGTCAGCAAAACTCCGGCATTCGTCTGGGCCAAGGTCAGGACTTCGTGTCGCAGCCGCACGTCATCACCGAGAGTCGCCGCCAGTGCGAGAGGCAGCCGGTCGTTTCCGCCCCGGATCCGATACATCCGCCCTCTTCCCGGTGTCCCGGACGCCAGTTGGTCCACGAGCGACAGCAAGGAGAGATCCGTCGGGTCCGCCAGGAAAAACCCGCGCAAGCTGCGCAGCATTCCTGAAACGTCCCGAGGTAAGTGCACGTTCTTCATCCAGTCGGCCACCGAGAGAGAACCCAACCGCTTCGCGACAACTCCGTCCCACCGCTCTTCGCTCCACCGGTAATCTAGGATCAGCGGCTGTAAGACTCCCGCAAGTCTGTTCCAGACCAGGCTGCTTCTGGACACTTGCACCATTCTGTCGCGTTGCGAATAGGCAAGCCCGAAGCCCGTGCGCAGAATCGGAATCAAATCCAAACCAAGTGCGCGCACCAGGCGGCAAATCTCCTCCTGACCTTCATCGATGAAATCCGCGCCTGCTTCCGCATGCTGTCCCCCGGCAAATTCCTCCCTGATGGTCAAGACCCGCCCACCAACCCGGTCGCGAGCATCGAGGACGGTCACAGTCGCTTGCTGGTGTCGCAGCCGGAACGCCGCCGCGAGACCGGCCAAACCGGCTCCCACCACGCAGATGGAGCGACCTCGAAGCAACCGCTCACGAGCCATGTCATCCCCTCAAAACGGACGACCCAGAACCTATGATCTGCGCCTCAAGGCCGTCGGTTGTGAATGAATGCGCCAGATGGCACAGATCTGACCGCAATACGACACACCATAACGATGAGGCAGCGCCTTGTGGGATTCTCACGGCCGAAGCACCTGCTCTGCCTGGTTGCTCTGGTTGCGATGATCCCACGAGGCGCGACCGACGGTAAGTGCCTGAATGACCGTCGAAAGTCAACGTGATACCTCGCAGGTTTTCGCCAAGAGTGACCGGCTGGAGCTCGACCGCAGGGGTTTGGCTTTTGGCGCCGTTCGACCGATCGTTTTTCGGCATTGACTTTGCTTCCCCCTCGTATATCGTGTTCCACAAAGCCGGAGGAGGCGACATGCAACAGGACATTACGGAATATGAATGCGGCAAAGACGGCTCGGGGCCAAATACCAAAAGCGAAAAGAGCCGGGCCCTCACCTATGACGAACTCAAGGCCGCTGAAGCGGCGTTCCGTGGCGAGCCTTTCAATCCAGCCTGGTCTGCTGCCGCAGCACAGGTCTACGCAGGCATCGTGGGGGCTCTGGCTGGCCGGGAACAACCGACGCCGTCACAGATAGACCCAGAGGGTGAATACATCCGCTGTTGAAAACGATGTGGGCTGCCGGCGGAAACGCCATTTCCTGACAACGCCCACACCCCATTCCGACCGTAACCTCCCATGCCAGGCGACAGAATGCAGTGACGTTCTGTCACTGGCTTCTCCCATCCCGCGACGTTATTTCAGACATTCCTCACAACAACGCGCTCGAACTTTGCTCGTGCGTCGCCAGACGCATCTTGCACAGCATCCGCAGCCTTGCTATGCAGTTCTAGTGAACCGGCCTCGCGTCTGAATGGCGGCGAGCACCCGGTTCACTCGAGGCGTCGGTATGCCCTCTCTACCTGGTAGACGACAGTTGATTTTGTTCTTCGGTGTGGCCGCGTGTGCCCAAGGGTTTACCGGCCTGCTCGCTCATCCGCTGACCTATTACTTGAAGTCTCGGGATGGGGGCAGACACGGTGAATCAAGCCCTAGCCTTGGCCGCCGTGCCCTGGATCGTGAAACCGCTCTATGGACTTCTTACCGATTTTGTTCCGCTCTTCGGATATCGGCGAAAAAGTTACCTCTTATTGACGCTCTCAATGGCCGCCGGGGGATACCTGGATCGGATGTTCAGAAAATTTGGAAAGAGGCCATTCCATGGACGATCAAACTACCTTATTGGGATTTCCGCTCTGGCTGCGCGTCAACCACTTTATCAATCTCTTCTGCATCTTTCTCCTGATGCGAAGCGGTGTCCAGATCCTCGCCGATCATCCAAAGCTT
>DATFFC010000020.1:0-15194 GCA_035250505.1 Nitrospiraceae bacterium
TCCTACCATGGTGGCCCAACAGGCCCACCTTTTCCTTCCATGGATGCTTCTCATAGCGTTCCTCCTGTGAATTGGATGGCAGCCTCTTCTCCCACCCCACCGCGGCTGCCGCTTGAACATCCAACCGCTGTTGCACTATGAAGCAACTCGTATGTGTGACTTATGTCGTCCGGAGTCTCAAGTGCCCCCCTGCTCCGGCTCAATCAATACGCGCTCACCGCGACTGGACTCTCCCAGTGTCGACTTGTGATGACGCCGGTCACCCCCTTTCCTTCAAATCGTCGTGTGTAGACTAGACCTGTTTCGGCAGACCCGATTCTTCTGCCGCGCGTTCTGCTCCGCTCGTCGCTGCGTTGATTTCGTCCTCTGCTTCCTTCATCGACGCCTGAAAATCCTGCTCCACCATCTTGACTTCCTGCTGGATCATGTTGAGCTCCGGCTCGACGGTCTTCTTCAAATCATCCGCGGTCTCCTTAAACCCCTTCACGGCTTTGCCGACCTGTCGTCCGATTTCGGGCAGCTGCTTGGGGCCGAACAAGAGAAACGCGATGACAAGAATAATGAGGATTTCTCCGGCGCCGAGACCAAACATAGTTCATCCGCTCACAAGCCGAATGCCCTGGGCTCCTCTCACGTTCATTATCCCTGGGTCGCACGCTGCGGCGGCGCGGTCGCCGCCTGTTGGGCGGGCGGCGGTGAAGTAGGTTGAGCCGATTGCTGCACTTGAGCCGGCGGCGGAGCGGGCGGCTGCTCCTCCGTCGAAGCCGTGACGTCGATGGCGTCCGCCTCGTTGACGGACTTCTTGAACCCTTTGATGGCTTTTCCCAGACCTTCTCCCAGCTGTGGAATCTTCCCTGCACCGAAAATAATCAGGACAATGATCAGAATCAGCAGCAATTCCATCCATCCAAATGAACCAAACATGGTGTGACGTGCTCCTTATGACGACTCCCCGTCCAAACACCGGTTTCCGGATTCGGAAGGGAGCAACATGGGGACGCCGGCCGGTCGATCCGGGATGCGAGTTCCATGAACCGACCTTTACGAGCATTGCACCTGATCCCGCAAGGCAGGCGTCCTCGTCAAAATTGCGGGAGAGGCTATAGAAATTCCTCAAAATAGTCAAGCAGATTATCTAGGAAACTTCAAGGCTTCGACCTCACGGTCCAAGGAAAAGATCAGCAATGTCAGGGACGGAAAAAGAAATGACAGTAATCGATCGGAGCAGCGGGGGCCCCGAGCACCATCTGGATCGACTCCCGATCGTAGCCGATCTCTTCGAGGTCGCGTTGAGCGCGCGAGAGCTCTTCCTCGGTGAGGTAGGCAACGGTATCCGGCACACCATGGGGATGGAGCGCGCGCAGCATCGCTTCCATCGCGGCCCGCTCATCGGCGGGAATTCCTCCACGCAGTGGGAACTCCAGCCTTCGTGCATACGGACTCTTAACGGTCGCGTTGAGCGCATGGATGGTGCGGATGGTCAGACGATCAAGCTCCCACGGTTGCGCTTTCGTCCCCGCCAAGGGGTGACAGGCCAACAAGTCCATCAGCGTGATGACATTGGTATTCAATCGACTGCCGAGAAATTCGCGCTGCTGCTCGATCGTCACCGCGGAAAGGCCGAGATGTTTGGCCACCATCTCGAGAAGCGTGAAATTGATCATGAAGCTGTATTGTCCGCCGAACTGGCCATAGCAGGGTTTGTCCGGGTCGTTCAAGACTCTCTTATCGGCCGCCCCCGCGTCGAAGCTGCTGAACCCGACGGCATGGGGCGACAGCAGGCGTTTCGCCTCACGGAGACTCGCAGCGGCCCCCAGATTGACCGGCACTAGGACCTGATCGTCGATGAGCTTCAGGAAATCGGTGATGGTCTTCCGGTATGGGACATCCTTCCAATCGATCTTGTGGTATTCCTTTTCCCAGACGATGTCGTCGAAAAATGCCGGGAAGGCGGCAAGCGTCTGGGCATCTTTCTCTCCGAACGCGCGGACGAATTCAGACCAATTGGAGATGGCGGCCGCCTTGTCCTCGCTCAAATTCGGCCTGAGATGTTCTTCTTCGACCTCCCCGTCCTTCTTGACGACCAATTTCGTCGGCAGGTCATTCCAGAGCTCGTTGCAAATAATCCGGTCCACCGTCCCGTCCTTGACGGACTGCAACTGCTGGACATCGGCACACAACGTGTCCACGCGGTCGCGGTGCGGGGCAAGATCCGGGTGCGCCTGGGCCGCTGCTAAGGTGTCCGGCAACACATCGACAAGGATGTAGCGTACACGCGGGTAGACGCGGTTATCCTTATCCAAAGTCTTGAGATGGCTCAAAAAGCAGGCCGCCAGATTACCGTTCCCCGGACCCCATTCCATGATCGTCAGCGGAACGGCACCCTCGGCCGGTGGGGAAGAAGCGGCCTCACGCTTGAGGACCTTCTGGTAGTAGTCGACAGCCAACGCATGGGCCAGTCGATAGTCGCCGGATGCGAAGGTCTGCGAATAGGAATGGAGTTGGGTCCCTCGGAGACGGTAAAAGAGGTGATTGATATGGGCCTGCCACACGTCCACCGGCCGATACTCCCCGAGCGGCTGCGGCAACGCATCCAAGTCCTGTAGCTGGCCGGTGACCTCTTGTTCCATTTAACGCCTCTTAACCGCCTCGCAAGAAAGGCGGATTCTAACAGGAAGAGATTTTGGCCTGCAACCGCAGCGCCGGCGTCGGCATCGACTTTCTTGACACTCGGTCGCCGACGGGTGTACCACGTCACTATGGACTGTTCGCGTGTGAACTTCCCCGCGATAGCACGCCGGTTCTGCCTCCCTTGCAGTCTCCCTCTTGTCGTGATTCTTTATGCAGCCTCGGCCTTTCCCGAGGAGTTTCCCTTGACACGCAATGTGCCGATTCCCGACTTCCAGAACCGCGCACAGGACGTTCGTCCGTACGATTTTGATGCACCGCCGGAAGGGATGTTTCGATCCATCGTCCTCTCGGAATCCTTTGAAGAAGAATTGGGTTTCCAACGGACCCATGAGATCGTCCCGGTCAAGCCGACGGAACAGTTTCAGTCGAACTCGGCCCCCGTCTACATCGTGTTTAAACTCCACCAGCACTATCAGTCTTTTCTGCTGTTCGGCCTCTGTTATCCCGAGGAAGTGGCCGACTTGGACGCGGCGGCCGTTGTGAGCCAGGATTCGATGTACGTCGCGCTGGAAGACGATACCGGCTATCTCAGACTTCTGGCTCCTCAGGGTGGTTGGAAGCCCGGTCGTTACAAGATTCTCATCCACGCAGGCGAGCAGGTGAACGATATGTCCTTGATGGGTACGATGCGATTTACGATGGCCGGAACACAGAGTTCCGCCGCGTCTTCCCTGGTTCCCTCACCCTAGTAACGGTTGCATCCGATCTGCTTGATATCTGCATGGGATAATGCGATCGCGTCGATCGGGATATCAGATGAGCCCGCGGCTGGTCGGTCGAGTCGTTTGACGCTCATGGAAGCCTTCTGTAGAATGCGCGACGTGCCTGGCTATGATTGTCGGAAAAGCTGTCTTGCTCCATGACCGGAGTCTCCCGCCTATGGGCGTCCGTCATCATCCCCGTCAAGGATGAACGGGACAATCTGGTTCCTTTGACTCAGCAACTGCTGCAGTTCTTGAAGTCGCGGGACGAGTCGCGATCGGCCCCGTTCGAAATTCTCTTTGTCGATGACGGAAGTTCCGACGGCAGCAGCGAGCTGTTGGATGAGCTGGCTGATCAGCATCCCGAGGTGACGGTGATCCATTTCGACCGCAACTACGGCCAGTCCTCCGCCTTCGATGCCGGCTTTACCCGCTCGCGCGGCGACCTGGTCATCACGATGGATGGAGATTTACAGAACGATCCGGCTGATATCGGCACATTGCTGGCCCATATCAAAGACTTTGATCTCGTCTGCGGATGGCGAACGAACCGGCATGACAGCGTGGTCCGGAAGGTGTCTTCACGCATAGCGAACGCCGTCCGGAGCGCAGTCACGGGCGATCGGGTTCATGATACCGGCTGTTCGTTGAAAATTTTCCGTCGTCCCGTCGTGGCCAAACTGCAGATGTTTGAGGGGATGCACCGTTTCTTTCCCGCTCTTGCCCTCATGCATGGCTTCACCATTACGGAGGTTCCGGTGCGGCATCATCCCCGCACTCGCGGTGTCTCCAAATATGGCGTGGGCAACCGCCTCTTCAAAGGCCTGTACGACCTCATCGCCGTTCGGTGGATGCAGCAGCGCTGTCTGCGATACCGATTCCGCATGCCGAAGATTTCTTCCTAGACCCCTCGCCGGGAACCTTCCCATGAGCACGACCGAAGCGATCTGGCTGGCAATCGGATTTTTGGGCCAGGGCGTTTTCTTTATGCGGTGGGTCGTCCAGTGGGTCGCGTCCGAGCGCAGCGCCCGCAGTCGCGTGCCGACTGCATTCTGGTACATGAGCCTCATCGGGGGCCTCATCACATTGGCCTACGCGATCTATCGAAGAGATCCGGTGTTCATCGCCGGCCAAAGCGTCGGGGCGCTCGTGTACCTTCGCAATCTGATGTTGATCTATAGGCCCGGCCGGACAGACGCCGCAGCAGCGACGCCGACGACCAAGTCCTGATGAATTCCTCCGTTCCGCCCCTGTCCAACCATCAAGCCGTGACAACTATTGAAGCCGGATCGGTGCGTCCGCTGCAGTTGATTCTGCTGCTCGCTTTGGCCGGGATTCTGTTTTTTCTCGGCCTCGGCTCGATGGGGTTGACGGATCGGGATGAGGGACGCAACGCCGAAGCCGGCCGGGAGATGTATGAGCAGGGCCAATGGATCAGCCCGACTTTCAACTATGAGCCCCGGTTTGCCAAGCCGGTGTTCGTGTACTGGCTCATGAGTCTCTCCTACCACCTGTTCGGCGTCACCGAGTTGGCCGCGCGGCTGCCGTCGGCGATCGCAGGAATGAGCCTGATTTTCCTCCAGTATGTGTTTCTCACCCGATGCAGAGGATCCGCGGTCGGCCTGTTCGGGGCTGCGATGTTGCTCCTGAACGTCGAAATTGTCGGTCTGGGCCGCATGGCCTTGACCGACAGCGTTCTAAATGTCTTCGTCACGCTCGCCTTGTTCGGTTTCTGGCTGGGCTATCACGGAGACGGCGCCTCACGTCATTGGTTATGGCTCTTTTATATCGGGATGGCCCTCGCGACGCTGACCAAAGGGCCTATCGGAGTGCTCATCCCGCTCATCACCGTCGCAGGCTATCTTTCATTGGTACGCGATTGGCGGCGCTTCTGGGCGCGAGGGTATCCTCTCGCCGGGATGGCGCTCTGTCTGTTACTGGCGACTCCCTGGTATGTCGCCATGTTGATGATTCACGGCGACCACTACACGACCTCCGCGCAGACCGATACGGTGGGGCGGTTCTTGGGAGCCATGGAAGGGCATGGCGGCACGCCGCTCTTCTATATTCCAATCCTCATCGTGGGATTCTTTCCCTGGAGCGGGTGGCTGCCGTTTGCTTGGTACCGGGCCTTCACGAGCTGGCGCGCCGCCCGCAAGCAGAATCCTGCGGATCCTCACGGCAACTCGAGCAGGTCGTTGTTCACGCACGGAACACCGCTTGATGATCGGCTGGACTGGTTTGCCGCGGTGTGGCTCACAGCCGGATTGGTTTTTTTCAGTCTGTCTTCAACCCGGCTGCCTCACTATATCGCACCGCTGTTCCCCGCAGCGGCGATCCTCACTGCCTCCTTCTGGCATCGTAGCGTCGTCGATGATGAGTTGCCCGGCGTTCGAGCGGCCATTCATACGATGACCGGGCTTGGCTATCTGCTGGCCTTGGGGTTTGCCGCGGTTCCGGCCCTGTATGATCGTCTGGCGGGGCAAATAACCAGCGAATTCCCGGCCGCCGCACAGGTCCACGTTGGAAACGGTCCCTACATGATCGCCTTGGCCCTGTTGCTCGGCATGGCGATGGTCAGCTACTTTGGACTCAGCCATCGGCGCCGGCCGGCCGCATTCTGGGCGGCCGGCGCCTCGTTCGCCATGATGGCTCTACTGGCCACACAGTTCATTTTGCCGATTGTGAATTATTATTTCATCGAACCGCCGCAGAGATTGGCGGAAGTAGCGGGGTTAAATCTGACTCCCCAGGACCGTCTGGTGATTTACGGGCAGCCCCGTCCCTCGCTCGTGTTCTACGCGCGACGCAAAGCGATTCTCGTCCCTCTCAATGAAGAACAGAATATCACGCAGTACCTGACCCAATCGGGACGGACGATGATTCTCTTGCCCCAGGCGTTACGATCGAAACTCCCGGCTGAGACAGCCGAGTATCCCGTCGTTCTCCAACACAATGGCTATATTCTGTTATCCGATCGATCTATGGTCCGCACACCACCGCCCACGCCGCCGGAGGACGCGCCGCGTCCCCGTATCCCCGGACATTAACGGATGGGGACAATGCCCTTGAGTTCGAAAATAAGCAGCGCAGCCAACAGAATGGCCGCCGCATAGAGTCCGCCGGCCGCCGGCCTGGTCGAAGGGAGGGGCGTTTGCGCATGAACCCACCAAGCCGACAGGGCAAGCCCGGCTAATGTCACCAGGATAAGAGACCCGGTCATGAAGGACAGGCCTAAGCCGACCAAGCCAATGCCCACGCGGTAGGCGGCCGGTCCGGAGGTTGGCCGCGCGCTGCGGCCGGTCCTCAGCCGTATCGCCAGCCCGGCGGCAAGAAGGGCGAGTCCGGTGAGGGACAACACTCGATCTACCCAGATGTTGCCGACGCGGTGCAACACGACCCACAGAGTTGATGTGACGATCACCGCGATCGGAGTCACGTGCACAATCGCGCGCAGTAAGGTCTCCCGCCACTCACGCAAGGGCGAGGCAAAGATCGTTCCGACTACTGATCCGGCCACCATCCCGGCCACGACATCCGTCGCAAAGTGCGATCCACGCCAGACTCGGCTCATGGCCACCCATGTGGCCAGACCGTAACCGACCCAGGCCGCCCGGGGCCAGTGTCTGGCCAGGACCGTCACGACTGCGAACGTCGCAGAGGTATGGCCGGACGGAAATGAATCCAACCCCGACTCCCACGACGGCCACCATTGCCATTCACCGGAATGGGTCAGTCGCGGGCGCGGGCGTCCGATCAGATGCTTGAGTCCATTGACGAGGAGTCCGACGCAGCCGTGCGCCAGAAGGCTTTCTATCCCAGCCTGCGTCCAGGGCTTGCGTCTAGCGATCCACCCGAATCCAAGGAGGCAGAGGCTGACCGCCAC
Organism: Nitrospiraceae bacterium; assembly: GCA_035250505.1. Lineage (GTDB taxonomy): Bacteria > Nitrospirota > Nitrospiria > Nitrospirales > Nitrospiraceae > DASSBQ01. The sequence goes on from DATFFC010000020.1 coordinate 7,279, forward strand.
GAGCGAGGCGCCGTTTCCCACCTTCTCTCCCAGGTCTCCCGCCCGCTGTATCGAGGAAAGATCCAGCGAGCGGAGAAATCGGAGCAGCGGGACATCCAGCTGCATGAGCAGGAGGCAGCACGCTCCGATGGTGAGCAACGACAAGGCGGCGGCAAGTGGGGAGGCAGGTGGGAAACTCGCGGAGGAAACGAGTGCGGCATCGCGCGGCGCCTGGCCGCCAGCCGGCTCACTCATGGCACCCAGTCGGCAAGAAAGATATTAAACTCTCCCGGCGTGCGCGCTCCGCGATCGGAGACCCACACCAGGCGCCGGCCGTCCGGAGAAAACATGGGGAAACTATTGAAATGGCCCTGATACGTCACTCGTTCCAATCCTGCGCCGTCCTCCCCGATGATATACAGATTAAACGCCGGCCGGCCCTGCTCATTGCGAGTGTCGCTGTTCGAGGAGAAGATGATGCGGGTGCCGTCCGGGTGGAAATAGGGAGAAAAGTTTGACGCTCCATTGTGCGTCACTTGCCGCTTCCCCGTGCCATCCGCATTCATGATCGCGATTTCCAACTGTCCTGGCTCGACTAATCCCTGCTCCAGCAAGGCCTTGTACTGTTCGATCTCTTCCGGAGTCCTCGGATGCTGTGCCCGATAGACAATTCGTTTGCTGTCCGGAGAAAAGAAGGGTCCCCCGTCGTAGCCGAGATCATCAGTCAACCGGCGGATATTCGTGCCGTCCAAATTCATGGCATAAATATCGAGGTCGCCGTCCCGGACGGAAGTCCATACGATGGTCTTTCCGTCCGGCGAAATGGTCGCCTCGGCATCGTAGCCGGGAGTAGACGTCAGCCGCTGCATGCCCTGGCCGTCGATCTTGACCGAGAACACATCGTAATCATCGAGCGCCCACCGGTACGCCCCGTCCCGTTTGGGCTTGGGAGGGCAATTCGGTCCCTTCAGATGGGTGGACGAAAACAACACCCGGCGATCTCCCGGAAAGAAATACCCGCAGGTCGTCGCGCCGACGCCGGTGCTGACCATCCGAATCTGGCCGCTGTCCAGATCCATGACATACATTTGATAGCAGCCCAACGGCGCCTCGGCCGGAGCGAGCGCTTCCGCGAACGTACCTTTCATCCAGTTGTTCGTAGACTGAAAGATGAGCCGGCTTCCGTCGAAGGAAAAATAGGCCTCCGCGTTCTGACGGCCGAACGTCAGCTGCCGGATGTTCGTGAGATGCCGCTCTGCCGGCGTGCCGGGCGGTCCATTGTCCGTCTTTCTCTCGGCACCCCCGCTTCCCGGCGGGAACATTGCCGCCACAGCCAAAACCACTCCCGTTAGCAGGGAGACCATGCGGTTATTCAACGAGGACCTCGCGTTTCATATCCATCTCCCAATCACCTTTTACGACCACGGCTCCCTCTTTGAAGACAACATAGCTGTTCCACCCATAAAAAAATAGCAGGCGCGTCACGATCGAGACGGATCCCGGCGTCACGCCGTACAACAAGGACACCACGCTGCCCGGTGCTCCGTGACGGGGACATGATACCAACAGAGCGAACCGAGGATCTTCATACACCGTTCCGCCCACCCTGAATCCCGATGGCGTGGTTGCAAACCGGTCTCCGCAACTTTCACGGACGATTGGCGCGACCTTCTCCTCACCATATCCCATCACCAAAATCGAGCCGGCATTCTGCATACCGTCGAGTGCGGGAGTTCCGGTGATCCTCGTCCGTTCATCTTCCGGCTTTATAGCCTCCTGGCTCTTCACGCGCTGGACAATTCCCGCAAACGGATTCTCATTCCCGGTTTCGGCGACCGGCACCCCGATGGTTCGTTCCGTGTCGGTCACAAACAAATTCAGCATGGCGGGAAGCTCATGCCGTTCCAGTCGCCGAAACAGATGAAAGTCAGGATCGATGATCAGACTATGGACCGGCTCGGATGTTCGCACGGTCATCAATGCCTCGGCATCCACCATCTCGATCCGCACGGAGTTTGCACCCTGAAGTGCCGGTTGGAACTGCACGTCAATTGGGATTCGATAGGCCGCCCCTTGCTGAACAAGTACGGCGGATAACAAAAACTTTGCCGGGCCCGACGTCTGATCTGCGTGATGAACGCGCGCGTCGGCAATGGTCACTCTGGGCGCGCCCGGCCTCTCCACCCACTGCGCAAAGAACCACCGCAAATCCTTGCCATGGCGCGTCCCGAACGTTCGTTCGATATCGCCCCAATCCGCGTAGGCGCCCAGATGCCCGGCAATCAGATCTTTGAGGTCGGTCCAGAAGGCCGCATCTCCGATTTCGCGCCGCAGCATGTGAAAGACCATGGCGGCCTTCTGATAGCCGACAGCATTGTCTTTCTCATCGGTTTTTTGTGTGAACCGGGCGATCGGATAGTCTTGGTCCGGTCTCACGTAGACGGCATATCCAAATAACATGAGCCGACGCTGCTCGCGCGCCTTCACGTCGTCGCCCGTGAGTTCGTGATAGTAATAGTTCGCCAGATACGTGGTCAGCCCTTCCACCCAGTTTCCCCGATTTACACGATTGTAGACGCCGTTCCCGATCCAGGAATGCACGATCTCGTGCCCGAGCGCATACGGTTGGGTGTAATGACGCTTAATCACCGCCGCGCCAAGCAACGTAAACGACGGCATCCCGAGACCCGAAGAGAAGAAGTTCTCCACAACCGCAAATTTGGGAAACGGGTAGGGACCGAGCAGCGGGATATAGGCATTCAGATAGCGCGCACTGGCATCCAGATATTCCTGTGCCAGATGCGCGTCCTCTGGAAATAGATACGCCTCCAGTTTGATGGTCTGCCCATTGGACGCTTGCCAGTCGCGCGTCGCCACGGCAAATCGATTGGCCACCAGAGTCAGCGCTTCGCTGGGAATCGTGACGCTCCAATGTCCCGTGCCGGTCGCATCGGAGCCTTGGCTGACGGAGCTCCAGCCGTTCGGAAGCGCAACGTCCACCTCGTATAAGGCCAGTGACCCGGGCAGATCGGGATACCATCGGCTCTCGCTGCTCAAGTACACCCCCTCGGGTCCAACGTGGCCCGACGTCTCGCTCGGGGTGACAAACCGAAGATGGCGCGGCTCACGGGGAGGATCATGAATCTTGCCGCGGTAACGCCATTCCAAGGTCCACTCGGGACGGTGGTCCGGTAACCGGATTACGACCTGATCCCCCTCCGGCGTTTCGCGCCGGAACGTCATCTCCTGAGCTGGTCTGCCGGACGATCGACCCGGATCGACGGCAGTGACTCGATCGATGTGAAGGGATGGGGCGAGAGAGAAGGTGAACGCGTGGAGGCCGTCCGGTACATGGACGGTCAGCCGATCCGTCACGATCAGTTCATGCGAATCAGGCCGTAACTCGACCGAGAGGACATGATGAGAAATCGTGGGTGATCGGAAGGTCGGCCCACCGAAAACAGGAGCGGCAGAAAGCAGGATGAGGCAACAGGCAACCCCGGCTACCGTACGAAACACGCTCACCATGCACCGCATAGGATCGATAAAGTTGGCAGCTTAACATTCTCGACACACCATCACAAGTTGCACGGCCATGAGGAGCCGCTCAAGGTCGACCGGTTTCCCGAGGGCTTCCTGAGGACCCATCGCCCAGGCCTTTTCCAAGACCTCGTCGTTATGGTTTCCCGTGAGAAGAATGATGCCGCCCGGGTATTCCGTTTCACGCAGCGACCGAAGCACGTCGACGCCGTTCACTCCCGGCATGACAAGATCCAGCACCATCACATCCGGCTTGGAGTGGGCTACCATAGACAGCGCCTCGATGCCGCTTTTTGCGCTCCGCACCTGATAGCCTCGAAGTTCCAGAAACCGCACCAACAGATCACGGACGGGGGCGTCATCATCAACGACCAGGATGGTCTCGTTCAGGGCGGGATGGCTCTGCAGGGCCGTTCCTTGTCCCGGTTTGCGGCGCACGTCTTGCTGCGCCACCTGATTGACGACACCGATCAACATGTCCAGCGAAAGGCCTTTGCGAAAGAAATCGGAGACGCGCAGCTCACGCGCTTGATTCTCCTGATCCTCCGTCGCGCCGCCGCCCAAAAGAATGACGCCGGCCGCCGGATCATGGGCGCGAATCTCTTTCAAGACCGCCAACCCGTCCATTCCCGGCATGCGTAAATCAAGCAAGGTGACACGAGGATTGCGCCTGTAAAACAACTCCAAGCCTTCCTGTCCGCTGGTAGCCGTCAAGACCTGATAGCCTTGGCGGGTAAAGACACTGTGCAGCATGTCGCAATTGAGGCGGTCGTCGTCGATCACCAGCAGGGTATTCATATCACCTTCGCCGAGACAGATTGCATAGCCGTTGGAATGACTGGGGCGCACTCCATCGATAGGAACAAGGTTAGCACGGGTATGCCAAATAATGAGAAAGAAATCAGAGAACGCGCGGCTCGGCGGAGATGGATGGCGGACCGATCGGGACCGGCTAAAAGAGCGCGTCGACAAACGCCTGCGCATCAAAGTCTTGCAGGTCTTCGACGGCTTCGCCGACCCCCACCAACCTGACCGGAATCTTCAGCGTGTCGGCAATGGCCACGATGATCCCGCCCCGAGCGGTCCCATCGAGCTTTGTCAAGGCAAGCCCCGTCACCCCGACGGCTTCATGGAATTGTCTGGCCTGGGCAAGAGCGTTCTGCCCAAGGGTGGCGTCAAGCACCAGCAAGACCTCATGCGGCGCGCCGGGTTGTTCCTGCGCCAAAACCCGTTGCACCTTCCGCAACTCGTCCATCAAATTAATCTTGGTGTGAAGCCGTCCCGCTGTATCAATCAACAGCACGTCGGCGCCTCGTGCTTTGGCCGCCGTCATCCCGTCAAACGCCACCGCCGCCGGATCGGCGCCGGGGCGATGCCGGATGATCTCCACTCCTATACGGTCGGCCCAAACCTGCAGCTGGTCTATGGCGGCCGCCCGAAACGTGTCCGCCGCCACCAGCAAAGGCTTTTTCTTCTCGTCGCATAGTCGTTGGGCAAGCTTCGCCACCGTCGTCGTCTTGCCGACTCCGTTCACCCCCACGACTAGAATGACAAACGGGCGAGGTCCCTGCTGAACCAATTCCGTAATGGATCGAGATTGAACAGGAGCGAGCACGTCCAAGACCGTCCGGCGCAGGACGTTCCGAACCCCGTCCGACGTGGCGGCGTCGGCTCCCCGCGCTTCATTCTTGAGACGGACCATGAATCGCTCGACGACCTGAACACCCAAGTCGGCGGCGATCAACGCCGCTTCGAGATCATCCAAGAGCTCCTGGTCGGGCGTGCGCCCGATCCACCGATCAAACTGACCCCTCACGGCCGTGCGTGTTTTGGTCAGTCCGTCGCTGAGCCGTTGCAACCAGCCCATGTTATCGCCTCTTCGTTCGCATGGAGGAAGCCATCATGGCATATCGGGCCGACGGCTTCATGACCGCCGGTCCAACAGGCGAGGCAGCGGGGAAGTCCGGCCGAGCAGCCGGCGCTCCTGCCGCCTCATGCGTGCGGCATCCTCGCTCCCGCGCTCATGATCATAGCCGCAGAGGTGGAGAATCCCGTGAATCAAGAGCATCGCGAACTCGTCGTCTACCGAATGCCGATGATCGAGCGCTTGACGATAGACGGCCGGTATCGAGATCACCACGTCGCCCATGAGCCGGGACTTGGGACCCGGCGCTTCTCTGATAGAAAATGCCAGTACGTCGGTCGAGGAATCCCGGCCGCGATACTGGCGATTCAACCGGCGCATGCGGCGATCGCCTACCAATTCAACGCCGAGTTCCGATCGAGACTCTCCGACTGCATCGAGCACACGCTCGGCGAATTTTCTAATGGCGGTCCGACGCACGCGCGAATCGGCTCGCCGAAGCCGAACATGCACCGCGACCGGCATCAATGAGACTGGCCCTTACTCCAGGACCCTTTGAAGGGACGACCGCCGCGAGCCGGATGCTGCGATCGCAGGCTGGATGAGGAGGAGGACGTGGACGATGCGTTCTTTTCGTGGCGGTTCTTGCCTTGTCCGGCCGTGTGGCGGTCATACGCTTTGATGATCTCTTGAACGAGGCGATGACGCACCACATCCCGCTCATCGAAATAGACGAACTCAATGCCGCTGATATCTTGCAGCACGTCCCGCACTTGTATCAGACCGGACACTCGATCAGCCGGAAGGTCGACTTGGGTGATATCCCCCGTCACGACCGCCTTGGAATGAAATCCCAGCCGCGTGAGAAACATCTTCATTTGTTCGGCGGTGGCGTTTTGCGCCTCATCCAGGATGACGAACGAGTCGTTCAATGTCCGACCGCGCATGAAAGCGAGCGGGGCAATTTCAATTTCGCCGCGCTCAATCAATCGGTTCGCGCGTTCCATATCCATCATGTCAAACAGCGCGTCATAGAGCGGCCTCAGATACGGGTTGACCTTGGCATACATGTCGCCGGGCAGATATCCCAACTTCTCGCCGGCTTCCACCGCCGGCCGGGCCAGGATGATGCGGCTGACTTCCTTTTTCGTCAGCGCGCTTACCGCCATGGCCATGGCAAGGTAGGTCTTTCCCGTCCCGGCCGGACCGATACCGATGACGACATCATACTTCTCGATCGCATCGATGTATCGCCGTTGAGCAGCCGACTTGGGAACGACGAAGCGCTTCTTCGTGATGATCGGGGAGGAATTGAAGAGAAGGTCCTTTATCGATGTGCCCGGCTCACGGCGCAACGCACTGAGCGCATGCGCCAAGTCCTCCGCCGACAAATCAAACCCCTCGTTTGCCAACACAGCCAGCTCGGCGATCACCCGCTCGGTCTGCCGCGAGGCCTCCGGCGTCCCGTCTATAGACAACTCCTCTCCCCGTGCCGAGAGGCGGACCCCGAACTCCTCTTCCAGTATTTTGAGGTTGCGGTCGTGATGACCGAAAAGAGCGGCGGTATTGGTCCCTTCGCGCAGTTTGATTTTCCGCACGCGGCTATTCACCTTCTCGAATGAGCTACGGGGATTCTAACAGACCGGGAAAGAATGGGACAAGTTCGACAGTGTGGGATGTACCGGCTTATCGAAAGGCACGCTAGGTGCGCGGCGAACCGACCGATGAAGGCTCAGCCGTCGTTGGTATGGAGATGTCGAATTCTTGCCAGGCGACCCCGCCTTGGCCGTCATTCACGCTGACCTTCACGCGATGCGTGCCGGCCAGTTCTGATGACACGGTCCAACTGATCACACCTGATACCGTATCAATTGCCATACCGGGCGGCGCGATTTCTAGTGCGTACTGGAGTGAATCTCCGTCCGGATCATCCGCCTGCACTCTATATTCATAGGGCGCCTGATGATTCGGCGCACCGGGTTTCGAGAGTATTCTGGGTGAAGCATTACCCACCACCGCAGGCGTGGATCGATAGGACGCACCGGGTCCGTCCTGATCCCAAGGTGTCACTTCGACAACAATGGAGTCTTTGCGGGCGAAGCCGGCGGTATCGATGGCCGCTTCGCGGCCCTCTGTGATCAACGCATCGTTGCGCCACCACCGATAGACATAGTGAACATCGTCGCCATCGTGGTCAATTCCTGCCACGTTGGCCTTTAAGCGAGTTGAACCCCCTGTAGGTGACTCAGCTTCCAAATTGATACGGGTGACCACGGGTCTGCTGTTCTGAATCACGGCCGGTTCCGTCTTGAAGGAGGCGCTTCGGTCCTTTCCATCAAAGGCTATGACCTCTGCTACGATCTTGTCGCCCGTTCTGACCAAATCCGGTGCGATCGACGATGCGGTTACGTCACGAAGAATGTGGTCGTTGACCCACCAGCGATATTCGTATTGAAGGGAATCGCCGTCTGCGTCCTCTGCATCTATCTCGACGGATATCGGGCCGCCGAGCACAAGAGGAACCGGCGTCGTC
>DATFFC010000021.1:0-19244 GCA_035250505.1 Nitrospiraceae bacterium
GCTGATATTCAGTATATTTTTGGCCGGAAGCATCACCAGGCCGCTCGCCGACATGGCGTCCGTCGCGGGGCAACTCGCCGCCGGAGCACGAGGCGTACGCATCCACGCCGCCTCGCGCGACGAAGTCGGCCTGCTTGCCGACACGCTCAATCATATGACCGACCAGTTGGAAGCCAAGATTCAAGAGGTCTCGGAAGATCGCGCGCAACTCTTGGCCATGCTCACGGCGATGATCGAAGGCATCATGGTTCTCGACTACCGCGGCGTGATCCTTCAGGTCAACCCCGCCTTCGAACGCATGTTTGCGCTCGGACGCGCCGAGTGGCGCGCCCGGCCCTACGGGGAAGTCATCCGACATGAGGGACTCAGCGAAGTCGTCTCCCGGGTACTCGAAACCAGGACCGGAGAAGGCAAGGAGATCATTCTGTTTCCGAGTGCCCGTTGTCTGCGGGTCGAGGCGTCCATGGCGGGAGGAAAGAAGGAGAATGAGGCCTGCGTCGTGCTCGTATTCCACGACATCACCGAACTGCGACGGCTCGAGAAGATCCGCAAGGATTTCGTGGCGAATGTGTCGCACGAGCTCCGTACGCCGCTCACATCGATCAAGGGATATGTCGAGGCGCTCATCGACGGCGGCAAGGACGACCCCGACACAGCGGCGCGATTTCTCGACATCATCCTGCGGCAAAGCAATCGCCTGAACTTGATCCTCGACGATCTCCTTCAACTGTCTCAGATCGAATCGGGACAAGTACTGCTGCGAAAGGATCCGGTGGATCTTCGTTCCGTGCTCGAGCGGACCGTCGCGTTCATCAAACCGCTGGCCGACAAGAAACAGCATGCGGTGGACGTGAAGCTGCCGCCGCACATCCCGCCGGTGACCGGCGATGAGGATCGACTCGTCCAGGTCTTCATCAACCTTTTGGAGAACGCCGTGAAATACACACCCGACGGAGGGACGATTACCGTCGAGCTGCACCATGCCGCAGCCCGGAGAAGCCCGGACATCGGGGAGGCGCTTGAAGTCCGGGTCGCAGATTCAGGGATCGGAATTCCCGAAGCGGACCGTCCCCGCGTCTTCGAACGGTTTTATCGGGTCGATAAGGCGCGATCGCGCGAGCTCGGGGGAACCGGACTCGGCCTGGCCATTGTGAAACACATCGTGGAAGGTCACGGCGGGCTCGTGTGGGTGGAAGGGAACGATCCGCACGGCAGTCGGTTCATCGTGAGACTGCCCCTCAGCCGTCCCAACTGACGGGCTCACCCGAAGGCCATCATGAGGGCATAGACCCCTGCCGCAAGAACCCCGGCTCCCGGCAACGTAAAGACCCAGGCGCTGACGATCTTCGTCGTCACACCCCACCGCACGGCCGACAATCGCTTCGTCGCCCCCACCCCCATGATCGAGGAGGTGATCGTATGGGTCGTACTGACGGGAAGGCCGATGTGCGCCGTCACGAGCAACACGGCGGCCGCGCCGGTTTCCGCAGCAAACCCGTGAACCGGCTCCAGTTTAACAATGCGCATGCCCAATGTCCGGACGATTCGCCACCCCCCGGCGACTGTTCCCAATCCCATTGCCGCCGCGCAGATCGCGATGACCCATCCCGGGACTTCATTCTTCTCCAGATGACCCGACGAGAGCAGGGCCAGCGTAATAATGCCCATCACCTTTTGCGCGTCATTCGCCCCGTGGCTGAATGCCATGAAACTGGCCGACACCAGTTGCAGCCGGCTGAACAATTTGGTGGCCAGGCTGCGGGACACACGGTAAAAAGCCCAGCTCACTCCCACCATAATCAGCAGACCCGTCGCAAAACCGAATAGGGGTGAAAGCACCATCGCTTCCAGGACGGACCTGAGGCCGCCGAACTTGATGGCGCTCCACCCACCGTGCGCGACCGCGGATCCCACCAGACCCCCGATCAGCGCATGCGAGGAACTGCTCGGCAAACCTAGGATCAACGTGAACAGGTTCCAGAGAATGGCCCCGCTTAACGACGCCGCCACGACGGTGTGGCTGATCGCCTCGGGAAAGACGATGCCGGCGCCGACCATCTTCGCGACGGCGGTGGAAAAGAATGCGCCGGCCACGTTGAGGATCCCGGCCAATAGTACGGCCACCAGCGGGCTCAAAACCCGCGTAGAAACGACCGTCGCAATGGCATTCGCGCTGTCGTGCCAACCATTGGAAAAATCAAACAACAGCGCCAGGACGATGGTGAGCAGCAACATGCTTTCGAAATCGGGCATAGGCCTCGTAGAGGTGAGCTTAGTGGATATTGGAGCTTGATGGCAGTGTCTACGGCGCGCGAGACTTAGTGATGCTTGAGCGCAATCCGCTCAAGGATGTTGGCGACGTCCTCACAGCGATCCGTTCCGGCTTCAAAATTCTCGTAGATTTCTTTCCATTTGATGACGGCGATCGGATCCGTTTCCTTCTCAAACAAGTACGAGATCGCATCACGCGACACACGATCGGCTTCGTTTTCAAGACTGTTGACCCGCACGCTGCATTCGTTGACATCCGAATGCGGCTTTCCCAGCACGTCCACCGTCGCCCCGACCTCCACGGCCGACTGATAGAGAATGTTCGCCAATGCAACGGCCTGCTCGGTCGGATGGGAGACTTTGTAGAGCACGAACCGGTCGGCGATATCTTCCACCACGTCCAAAATATCATCCAGGGCGCTGGCGAGATCGTGGATGTCTTCGCGATCGATCGGCGTGATAAACGTCTGGTTCAATCTCCGGACGATATCATGCGTCAAGCCGTCCCCCACGTGCTCGACCTCTTTGATCCGCTTGGCCTTCTGCACCGGATCGCGAAAGTCCTCCATCATGTCCTTGAGCAAACGGCTTCCTTCGATCATGTTATGGGCCGCCTGCTTAAAGAGATCAAAAAACGCTTCTTCTCGAGGCAGGAAACTAAACATACTCTGAACACCCTTCTATCGATACAGCGGCGCAGCTGTCCTCGCCCATTACCGTACCGGTCACCATTCTACCAGCGGACCAAGGCCGTCGCCCACGTCAGGCCTCCGCCGAACGCGCCCAAGAGGATCATGTCTCCGGATTGTACGGGCCGCTCGCGAACGGCGCAGTCGAGGGCGATCGCGACCGAGGCGGATGACGTATTGCCGTACCGCTCGATCACCGAATGCATGCGTTCCTTCGGAATGGAGAGCCGGCGGCGGATTGCGTCCAGAATGCGGGCGTTCGCCTGGTGCACGACGACATGATCCACATCATCGACCGTCAGTCCGACCTCTTTTAGCAGACCGATGATGGCCCGCTCCAGCCGCCGGATCGCCAGACGAAAGACGGCGCCGCCCTTCATCCGAAGAACATGCTGCCTCGCCTGGACAGTGTCGGATCGAACCGGCAACCGCGACCCCCCGGCAGGGACTGTAATGAGGTCGTGTCCTGATCCATCGGCATACATCCGTACCGCGACGATTCCTGCTCCTGCTTCGTTGTCTTCGTCCGCGACCAGCAACGCGGCGCCCGCGCCGTCCCCGAACAATAACACCGTCTCCCGATCGGTCGGATCCAGAAACCGGGACTTGACCTCCGACGCCGCTACAAGACAGCTCCGGACCTGCCGGCTCCGAATCATGGCATCAGCCATCGACAGGCCGTACAAGAATCCGGAACAGGAAGCGGCCAGATCGAAGGCCATTGTGGCGGAACCGCCGAGGGCCCGTTGCACGTAACAGGCGGTCGAGGGAAACGCCGTATCAGGCGAGGTGGTCGAGACAACGATCGCCTCGACCGCCGCAGGCGGCCTCCCTGCCGCCGCGCATGCGCGGCGGCAGGCTTCAACGGCGAGATCGGATGATGCGGCGTCGGCGTCGGCCCAATATCGCGAACGAATTCCCGTGAGGCGATAGACCTGCTCGGCGGTCAGATTCAGAGAGCCGGCAAGGTCCTGATTGTCCACCAGACGGCCGGCAAGATACGATCCTGTCCCGATGATCCTACTGCGTATCACGCTGGCCACTGGCCCACATTATTCATGGCGGTTCGTCGCGAAATCATGAAGTCGCCAGGCGAGACGGGCGCGTGGAGCCGCGAGAGAGGGAAGCGTCCTTGAGCAGGACGTTGACCGACCGAGCGGCGAGCCCGCCCGCTGGATGCCATAAGCCCGGATGCCAGCTTGTCGCAGCGGCGAATCCATGATTGCAGCAGAAGCGTTCATGAATAATGTGGGCCATACGTTGAGATGGTCCGCACAAAGCGATGGGTTCGGCCGGAATGCTGGCGGATTATAGGGCCGGGCACGGGGTGGGTCAACCGCATGAGCCATTTTCGTTGCATTTCAAAAGACCTTCTGTTAAAAACACGCCATCACAGTGACAGAGCCGTCTTGCTGAAACTATTAATGCCGCACCGGTTGTCTCTCCTCGTGTTGTGCGTCGCGTTGCCGGCCATGCTGTGCCTGCTGGACGGTTGCTCCGGCACACCCAAAAAGGCAGCCCCAGACAAAAAAGCGCTCAGCGGCACCGACGAACAAATTTTTCTCGGCGATACGATTGAGAAAAACTATGATCCAAACGTGATCATGAAACGAGGCGAGGCCTTCTTCGATAAGGAAGAGTTCCCCGAAGCGATCGTCGAGTATCAGCACTTCCTCGATCTTCATCGTACCCACATGTTGGCGCCCTATGCACAGTTTCGGCTCGGGGAGAGCCATCTGAGAATCGCCCGCTCGATCGACCGCGATCCTGATCCCGTTCACAAGGCGATCGCCGCCTTCGAACGCCTCCGAAAAGAGTTTCCCGGAAGCCGTTATGAAGCGCAAGCGCTGCAACGTCTCGATGAATGTCATGACTGGCTGGCGCAGACGCATTTGTTCGTCGGGCAGTTTTATTACCGCCGCGATTCGTTTCTTGCCGCCGCCCACCGCTTCGATCAAATTATGAAGCAGTACCCCGACAAAACGGTCGCGCCGGAAGCCCTGTATTACTTGGCGCTGAGTTATAAAGAAATGGGGGCGAACGATTGGGCGAGCGAGAAACTCATTCTGCTAGCCGAGAAGTATCCGAACAGCGAAGTCGCGGAGGACGGCAAAAAATTACTTGCCAAACTCCAGGGGACCACGCCGGCACCGACCACCATGGTTGCTAAGTCCCAAGAACCTCCGCCTCCACCCGCTTCCGCCGAACCCGGTCCAACGCTCTTCGCAGACAGCCGTCCTCAACCCACGATTTCCATTCCGCCCACCCATGCATCGTCGAGCCTGTCGGGGACGACCCGTGCCTCGCTGGGCCAGCGCTTTGTATCCTGCCGACTTGGGGCTTGGTGCTGAGAGACCGTTCGTGTCTTGCTAAGGGAGCGACGAAGCGCCGCGGAGGAGTGTTCGCACCGAATCCTTGACATGTCCCTTGGCCTGCGCAAAGAACCCCTGGTAGTTGGTCCTTCCCTGTAGCACCCCGTAATACAGCCGGATCACTTCGTGATAATTCTGCGCCAACCGGTAGCAGAGCCGCGGAAACGAATAGAGGATCCGCGCCATCCGGGACGCAACCCGAAATTCGGGATAAATCTCCCGTTCAAGGGCATGGTCGTATTCACACAGGGAGCGATATCGGTCATGGAACCGTCCAAGGACCGCCTGGGCCGCCAATTGACCGGACCGCACGGCATAGTAGATCCCTTCGCCGAACAGAGGATCGACCAAATGGCCGGCATCTCCGACGAGCAGGACATTGCCGTTGACCAAGCGGCCGAACGCCTGTTCCGCGTTGCTCCAGCGATGCTTGAAAATGGGCAGTGGGTGACCGAGTGGTGGCGGAACCGTCCGATGAGCCAACCATCGGTCTCGTCTCGTAAACCGTTCGAACGTTCGTTTGGGACTGCCCGACTTTTCGCGGAATTCGGCCACACCGATTGACAGTTGCCGGCTTTTTGGGAACACCCACGCATACCCCTTGCTCGCCGTTCCGATGTCGATCCGCACCGCTTTTCTGTCACGATACTCCGCCGCCTCTTCATCGACGAGCATGACCTCGCTTTCCAACGTCGGCATGCGTAGGGGCTTGGGACCGGGAAACAGATGCTGCGCTACCAGGCTGTTGGCGCCATCCGCGCCGATGAGCACCTTGGCGCGGTACCGGCCCCGGTCGGTAGACACGACGACCCCGTCCGCGCTATGGCGGAACACCGTGGCGCGCTCCCCTTCCTGAATTTTCGTTCCGGCGGCGCGGGCGTGGTCCAGCAACGCATGATCAAATCGATCACGCATCACCATGTATGCGATCGGAGCCGACGACTCGATCAGAAACGGCTCCCCTCCGGCATAGGAAAATTCCACTCCGTACACGGTATGCTCGACCAGCGAAGCCATGTCCCAATTCAGAATGGACTCGATCCGGGCCGACAAACCTCCGCCGCAGACCTTGTACCGAGGATGCCGTTGCTTGTCCAATGCGAGCACGGAGAGACCGGCTCGACTCAATTCGCACGCAGCCACGGCACCGGCCGGTCCCATGCCGACGACCATCGCGTCGTAGGTCTGGATATCGGGCTCGATGTTCATGCCGGCCCGACGATGGGCTCGTAGGAAGATGAGCGGAAAGGATGGCGAAACGGAACGATCGGAGCCGGACTATTGACCGAGATACCACCCGATGCCATAGCGCTCCAGAAAACTCGTGATCATCGTGAGTGAATTGGCGTAGATCATCACTCCCACTACAATCAGCAGGACACCGCTGACCGTGGAGACTCCCCAGAGATATCCGCGAACCTCCCGAAAGTAGCTAAGGAACCGATCGACTCCCAACGCCGTCAGAAAGAGCGGAAGTCCAAGGCCGAGGGAGTAGGCACTCAGCAAGACGACTCCGTTCATCAGAGAATCCGTCGTGCTGGCATACAGGAGGATTGTGCCCAGCACCGGCCCTACACAGGGCGTCCAACCGGCGGCAAAGGCAATCCCGATCAAGAACGATCCCAGGTACCCCGCGGGACGGCTGCGGAACTGGTACCGGTGCTCCATTTTGAGAAAATTCAGATTCAGGATGCCGAGCAGATACAGGCCAAATACGATGACAATGATGCCTCCGATCCGCCGGACATGTTCCTGGTAGGTCAACAACGCTTGACCGATTAAGCTGGCCGAGGCGCCGAACGCCACGAACACCGCCGAAAACCCTGCGATAAACAGAAGTGAATTAAGGACGATCGCCTTTCGGAAGCGGTTCCGCTCCGCGGCGTCGGTTAATTGCTCGACGGACAACCCCGTGATATAGGAAACATACGAAGGGACCAACGGCAGCACGCAAGGCGACACGAAGGACAGAAGTCCCGCACTGAACGCGGCGATCAAAGAGATGGACTGCATCGAGTCGGTCATGGTCAGGAAGCTCCCATGAGCGATTGGATCAACCGGCGGCCTTCCGGCGTATTCCAGTCCCGCGCGCCGAAGATGCGTTTCCGGATGACGCCCTGTTGATCGATCAAGAACGTCATGGGAAGTGTCCGGGCGCCGTAGCGCAAACCGATTCTGAAATCGGCATCGTGCAGGACGGGAAAGGTAAATCCCATCTCGCGCTGAAACGGCTTCGTCACCGCCGCGCCTTGGGGATCCGTTGAAACCGCCAGAATCTCGAAATCCTTCCGGCTGAATGAGCGGTAGAGCTGTTCCATCGCCGGCATCTCAATACGGCAGGGGCCGCACCAGGTGGCCCAGAAATTCAACAAGACCACTTTCCCGCGAAACTGGTCCAGCGAAACCTGAAAACCTTCGAGATCCTTCAAGACGAAGTTCGGAGCTTCATCGCCGATCTTGAGGACGCCGCCATCGGCGACGTAAGGTATCGTTATCCGCCGCTCGAATACCTGGGACGAAGCCCCGGCTTCACAGAGTCCGACGGCGCCCTGCATCGCCACAAGCCCTGCCATGAGCCACCGATGCAACATCCCGACGCCTCACAGAGACGCGTCTGTCGTGGGGGCTGGGGACTGAGCGGTCTTTGATCCTTGCTTGATCAATTGAGTCAGAATCTCCAAATTGTCGAGCCTGGTCCAATCCCGCGGGCCGATGACTTTCTCTCGGAGCATGCCGTCTCGATCGATAATGTACGTTTCCGGCACTCCCATCAACTTGTACCGCTTGTCGGTCTGACCCCACGAATCCACCAGCACGGGAAACGTCAAATTGAGGCTCTTCACGAAGGGCGGAATCTCTTTCTTGGTCGTGACACGATCGATACTGACGGCCAGGACGACGAGTCCGTCCTTTTCGAAGTTCTTGTAGAGCACCTCCATGGACGGCATTTCCTCCCGGCAGGGCTTGCACCAGGTCGCCCAGAAATTGAGAAAGACGACCTTGCCCCTGTAATCGGACAAGCTGACCTCTTTGTCATTCAGATCGGGCAACCGGAAGTCCGGGGCAGCTTTGCCGACCGTTAACGGCTCGTACTTGGCGCTCTGCAGCCAGACGACCAAGAACATGGCGACCAGGATGAGACCGGCAGCCAGGACGACGATGACTCTCGAACGGCCGGTCCCCTGTGGAGCGGAAATCGAGCCGGCAACCGATGGGTCTGCCACGTTCAGCCTGGTCTCTCGCGAAGTCATGGCCACTTAGGAAATCCGGTCACGCGTATGCATGCAATCCGGAGAGGAGAAAGTTCACGCCCCAGAAGCAGAAGATCACCATCAAGAACCCGAAAATGGCGTAGACCGCCGCTCGATGGCCTTCCCACCCGCGGGTCATTCGAGCATGAATGTAGGCGCCGTAAATCAGCCAGACAATCAGCGACCACGTTTCCTTTGGATCCCAACTCCAATAGCCGCCCCAGGCGTAGTTCGCCCACATCGCCCCCAGAATAATGCCGAAGGCCAGCATGGGAAAGCCGATCATGATCGCCTTGTACCCCAATTCATCGATGGTCTCGAGATCCGGGAACGCTTCATAAAACCGAGAGCGGCTGCCTTTCTTTTCGGCGCGCTCCTTGAACAGATACATGACGCCGAGGCCGCCGGCCATGGCAAAGGCCGCATAGCTCGTGAGCGTCACCGAGACATGGATATAAATCCAATAGCTGTTCAAAGCCGGCACCAGCGGCTCCGCCGTTTGGTATCGGTACGGCAGCAATGACGCGGCTCCCATCGCGATAAATCCGATGCCGACGACGAAGGCCCCGATCGCTTTGATCTTGTACCGGTATTCCAAGAGCACATAGCCCAGAATAATCGCCCAGGAGACATAGGACATCGCCTCGAACTGATTGGACCAGGGGGCAAAGGTGCCGGAATGCTGCATGCGCTCATATGCGCGTGTGGTGAGCGCAAGCGTGTTCATGATCCATCCGAACACCGTGACCAATGTGGCAACCTGGCCGAGCTGAGAGGCCCAGGCGCCGTCTCGCTCCTCGAACCCGCCGCTCGGATGACCGGCCGCCGCCAACTGCATGGTCGGACGTCTTGCGAACAGATAGGCGATGTAAAGGCCCAGCGCCGCCAGATAGAGCCAAAACGTCATGTCGAAAAGAAATAGTGAGCGCGCCATACCGTCCTCCGTTCCGTCATCGTCAATGCTGAATCTTCTCGGTCAGTTTCTTGAATTCCTTCTGAAAATCGATCTGGCTCTTGTGCGTCGTGCCGCCGAGATGTACGGTCACGCCCGATTGATTGGGAATGATCTTGGCCCACAGTCGCCGATGATAGATGAACGACGATAAGGTCATACCGACGACCAACATGGTGGACCCGATCCAGACGATGTTGATGCCGGGGTTCTTGGCAATTTGCAGCCCGGTGAACTTTTTCGGCTGATAGCCGATCAGTTCAAACTGGTAAGTCGAATCCTTCACCTCAAACAAGTCGGGATAGTGGTAGAAAATCCACGGCGTCGCCTGGACGGAGTTCCGCTCATCCACTGCCAGACGGACGGCGGGATTGGCGTGTTCCGCCGACTTGGAAAAGACCTTCTTCTCGGTGGAGTTGAAGGCAAAATCCGCCACAAAGTCGGTCATGGTGATCTTCAACGGAAGACCCTCCACAGCCTGTTCCTTCTTCCATTCCAGATCCACGGTTTTCACGATCTTGTCGGTCGTCTTGTCCTTAATATTCACGCGGGCAATTTCAATCTGATCCCAGGCATCGCCGTAGCTGGATTGATAAAACCAGATGTTCTTGTACACGAGAGGATCGTTCACAGTGATCGTCTTCGTCACGGTCGGCTTGCCTTCGTCGATCACCGTCAGCGTGCTGTTATACGACTTCACCGAGCCATTGTCATGATAATCAATCCAGAACTTGTCGACCCGCAAGTCGAAGTCGCCGCGCGGAATATGGTAGGTCTGGCCCTCAAGACATACACCGAACTCTTGAAACCCATAGGTGCTGCCGAGTAATCCTCCGAGAACGATGACCGTCGCGCTCAAGTGAGCCATATGCGCGCCGACCCGCCCCATGATTCCCTTCGTGGCATAGACCGTCACTTCGCCGGCATCCCTTTTCGCCAGGACACGATAGCCCCGTTCGCCGAAAAGCCGCACGATATGCTCAGCGGTCTGTTCCTGGGACGAGGGTACACTCAGGTCGGTCTGCTGCTTCAGACCCTTGATGAACGGAAGTGCGACCGAGACCTTATCTTGGCGCATGGACCGCCAGACGGCCGGAAACCGCTTGTAAAAACACGTCAACGAATTGATGCAGAGCAGGCCCAGCAGGCTGGTGAACCACCAGGTATGATACACGTCGATGAAGCCGAGCCGAACAAACCATCGATACGCTTCCTCACCATACTCCTTGACGTAGACCTCCGGCCGCTCGCCCTGCTGAATGACGGTGCCGATCGTTGCGGTCATCGCCAGCGCGATGAACAGGAACATCGCCAATTTGATGGAAGCAAAAAACTCGACGATTTCTCGGGAGAATTCTTCCCATCCTAGGCCGGAAGGACGGGATGTCTCTCGTTCAGACAGCGCTTCGGGATTATTCATAGAATGACCGCTCGCAGTCGTACCAAGCGCTCGAACATACTATCCATTCTGCTGAACAAAGGTCCACTCCCTGGAACCGGCGGAGCTTTCTCCTGAGAGGTCCGCTACCATGGGGATCGGGGTGGCCGAGGAGGAAGCGAGACGGCACAATGCTAGGCGAAAGCCGCGAAATTCAAGCTATCTTACAAGTCGATTCCGAGTACTGTCAAGCAAGAGACTTGTCCGATCCATGGCGCGATGATACGTCAGAATGGTGGACAATTGGGGACCAGTCATATAAGATTCCACCTGCTTTTGCACCGTGCGATGCCATTCAGGTCGTGCCCCGAGAGGACGGGGATTCATCCGGGCCGCCGATCCACTACACATTTCCAGGGGGAGCAATGAGACACAACTATTTGTTCACGTCCGAATCCGTCACCGAAGGACATCCGGATAAGATCGCCGATCAAATCTCGGACGGCATCCTCGACGCCATCATCGCCTCAGACAAGCACTGCCGGGTCGCCTGCGAGACCATTCTGACCACCGGGATCGCCTTTGTCGCCGGCGAAATCTCCACCAAAGCTTACGTCGAAATCCCGGACATTATCCGAGAAGTCATTAAGGATGTCGGCTATACGGACGCCTCCTGGGGGTTCGACTGCACGACCTGCTCCGTCTTGACGTCCATCCATCAGCAATCCGGCGACATCGCCATGGGCGTTGATTCCGGCGGAGCCGGAGACCAAGGCTTGATGTTCGGCTATGCCACGAACGAAACGATGGAACTGATGCCGATGCCCATCGTCTTAGCCCACCGGTTGACGAGGCGCTTGGCCGAGGTTCGCAAGAAAAAGATCCTCCCATGGGTACGCCCAGACGGCAAATCCCAGGTCACAGTGGAATATAAAAACGGCAAGCCGTTTCGCATCGATACGGTGGTCGTCTCATCGCAGCATAGTCCCGATGTGACGAACAAGCAGATTGAGAAAGACATCATGGAACATGTCATCAAGCCCGTCATGCCGAAAGGCCTCTACGATCCGACGAGCGTCAAGCATCATATCAATCCGACAGGCCGCTTCGTCGTCGGCGGCCCCATGGGTGACACCGGCTTGACGGGGCGGAAGATCATTGTGGACACCTACGGTGGCCAGGGCAGCCATGGCGGCGGAGCGTTCTCCGGTAAGGATCCGTCCAAAGTGGACCGGTCGGCCTCCTATATGGCGCGCTACATCGCCAAGAATTTGGTCGCAGCCGGCCTCGCGGAGAAGTGCGAAGTCCAACTGGCCTATGCGATCGGTGTCGCAGATCCCGTCTCCGTACTGGTCGATACCAAGAACACCGAAAAAGTTTCCGTGGACCTGCTCGATAAGCTCGTCCGCCGGCACTTCCCCATGACGCCGCGAGGGATCATCGACCACCTCAAGCTCCGCCGGCCCATCTTCAAGAAGACCGCTGCCTACGGGCACTTCGGACGCAATGAACCGGAATTCACGTGGGAGAAGACCGACAAGGTAAAGATCTTGCGAAAGGACGCAGGACTCTAATTCGAATCGCGGCATGCAGCGTACAGGGGGACGGATCCCGATCCGTCCCCCTTTTCATGACCATCGATTGACGACTACAAGGGGAGGGCTCTCTGTGGACTACGATGTCAAAGATCTTCGATTGGCGGATCAAGGAAGTTTAAAAATCGAGTGGGCGGAGGCGACGATGCCGGTGCTCCGCTTGATCAAGAAACGGTTTGAAAAAGAGCAGCCCTTCCGAGGCATTCGCATGACAGCCTGCCTCCATGTCACCACTGAAACCGCCAATCTGATGAAAACGCTGAAGGCGGGCGGGGCCGAGGTGCGCCTGTGCGCTTCCAACCCGCTCAGCACCCAGGACGACGTGGCTGCTGCTCTCGTACAGCACGAGGGTATTCCTGTGTATGCCATCAAAGGCGAAGATAACGCAACGTACTACCGGCACATTGAATCGGCCATCGCTCACAAACCGCATATTTCCATGGATGATGGAGCGGACGTCGTCTCACACCTCCATTCCAAGCGCAAAGAGTTTCTGAAGTACGTCATCGGCGGCACGGAAGAGACCACGACCGGCGTCATTCGGTTACGCAGCATGGCTCAGAAAAAAGTGCTGCGTTTTCCAGTCATCTCCGTCAACGACGCCGACACGAAGCACATGTTCGACAACCGGTACGGCACGGGACAGAGTACGATGGACGGCATCGTGCGGGCGACCAATCGGCTCATCTGCGGCTCGACCGTCGTGGTTGCGGGATATGGGTGGTGCGGCCGCGGCATTGCAATGCGCGCGAGAGGGATGGGCGCCGATGTGGTGGTGACAGAGATTGATCCCCTCAAGGCGTTGGAAGCGGTCATGGATGGGTTCCGGGTCATGCCGATGGAACAGGCGGCTCCTATCGGAGACTTCTTTGTGACCGTGACCGGCAACCTCAAAGTCATCCGTGAAGAGCATTTCGAGGCGATGAAAGACGGCGCCATTGTCTGCAACTCGGGACATTTCAATGTGGAACTCGATATTCCCGCGCTCGAAAAATTGAGCAAGAAGAAGCGGGTCGTACGGTCCGGCGTGGAGGAATATGCGCTGGCGAACCGGCGGCGGGTGAGCCTGCTCGGCGAAGGCCGGTTGGTGAACCTGGCGACGGCAGAAGGCCATCCCTCCAGCGTGATGGATATGAGTTTCGCAAACCAGGCGCTGGGAGCCGAGTTCATCGTCAAGAATCATAAGAAACTCGAGAAGAAGGTCTATCCGGTTCCGCCGGAGATCGATAAAGAGATTGCGCGGCTGAAGCTCGCCGGGATGGGAGTCTCGATCGACAAGCTGACCAAGGAGCAGGTGAAGTATTTGGCCTCGTGGGAAATGGGGACGTAGACACGGGAAGGCCGGGGCTGCCCTGCTCAGCAGCTCCGGCTCGACCGTGCTAAGCCTCGCAGCTGCTCGCCTACGGAACTTGTTTCATTCTTAACCTCAATCCGAAAATAATTCCCCAGTTGAGGTCCGTCGCAGTGGGTCCTGTCGCGGCGACAGCCCACCGTGCTCGCTCTACCCGTCCCCCCCGAACCCCTTCCGCTGCGCGCGCTGGGGCGCCCGATCGCCGCACCACCCACCGCAGTGCACACCTAGATCGATGGAATTATTTTCGGATTGAGGTTAGCTTCGCTCGAACGAAGGCTATTACTCCCTCAAATCTGTTTTCCTGCGCTTCGGTCGATAATTGACATCAATGCCAAATTTCTCTGCGTCCTCTAAGTAGTCTAAAAGTGCCGTTGATACCACAGTGCTTTCTGATCGCACAGTAGGATACCGTTCTAGAAATTCAGCGACTCGTTGCTTGAGCGCCTCATCAATCCAGCCGGTGATACTAATCCGCCCCTGTTTATCTGTTTTCTTACGAGGCATTCTTGCACCTGTTATGTATTGTGCAGTGCTGTATTATGCATTATTTCACTATAGTGCCTGATCGCTCACTTTGTCAACATCCCCTCTGCCGTCATCCCGGATTTAGGTCGCACACTCTACGAGCATGCGACGGCATTTCGGCTGAAATGGCTTTTCAGCAGGATGCGCTGTGGCGGTGTGAGCATCATTGCGGTCACGCCGTGCTGATCAATCACCTCAGCATATCTTGCTTTGGCTGGAACGGATGCGCGCTGAGGTTTGGCCGTGGCGTCACTGCCTGCCAGTCAAGCGGTGAGCGGACAGCGGAGCGCCATTGCGGGCGAGTGACGCTGGTGTGTGAGGTGGGAAACCGCGCGAGGCCCGACTGCCGAAGGCAGATCGGAATCCCCCATTCTCTTGAATGGGGGCTGGGGGGAGCCGCAGCCGGTTTCCCGGCCACTACAGCAGCGCGGCGAGTCCGCACCGGACCGACCGCGGCCGCTCGCCGATCTCCGTTCGTCAGCTAAGGCAGGCCCTTTCGCTCACTGCAGCAGCTAGGCGACGCGTGCAACCGCCCCACCGGCCACAGCACACCTTTTTCTCCTTCGTCAGCCGCGCAGGATGCAATTAAGAAGTCCGTGGACGTGGCCCCGTTGACTCATCTAAACAACCGGCGTATCGTTTGCCCATCTGGCTCTGACAGCTTCTTACGAGCGACGCTTCACGAGGTTCACGACGCGCTGAATAAAGCGCGTCACGTCTGTGAACGCCGCCGAGATGTGAGGCGGCCGTGTCCCGGTAGCGCCCAGTGTCTTAAGATGTCGGCGGACGTTTTCAGCTACTGAGACAAGGAGGGAGAACCATGTCGGTCATGTGCTCCCTGGCAGTCTGTAAGGCGCAGCAAGGCATGTGCACCCACGAGAAGGCGATGCTGAGCGTCGCCGTCCTCGCAGCCGTCGGTCTTGGCGCCTACTTTCTGGTTGGCTAAGTCCAGTACCCTAACTTGATTTGAGGCGAGGGATGAAGCCGGAAGGATTGGTGTGCCGAATGCATAACACGTACAGACGCCTGGATCTGTGGCAACATCGCTCCAAGATATTCGTTCTAAATCACACCTGTTGAGGATGATGCTATGGCCGGCATCCATATCGGTCTTTCCGGTTATTCCTACAAACCCTGGCAAGGACCGGACCGTTTCTATCCACCGGAAATCAAGCAATCGGGATTTCTCCGCTACTACTCCAGCCGTTATGACACGGTCGAATTAGACGGAGTCTGGTATCGCTTCCCGAGCGAAGCCGCAGTTCAGGCCTGGATCGAACAGACTCCTCCCGGATTCGTCTTCTGTCCAAAAGCCCATCGGGAAATCACGCATTACAAACGTTTGTCACCCGATAGTCTGCCAACCGTGGACTTTATGCTCCAGCGGCTTGCCCCATTGGCCGCAACCCAGAAGCTCGGGCCGATCCTTCTTCAGTTGCCTCCAAATCTCAGGCAACACCTCGATCGTCTCAGTCAATTCTTAGCAGCGCTGTCTACTGATCACCGCTGGGCCGTCGAATTTCGTCATGAGAGTTGGCACACGAAAGAAACAGAGGACGTGCTGCGTCGCCACCATGTCGCGTGGGCAGCAGTCGAAACGGATGATCGACCGGCCGAGCATCGCGATACGGCTGATTTTCTCTATGCCCGCCTGCGGCGAAGCGAGTACAACGAGCCGGATCTAGAGAAGTGGGCGGGACGATTTAGTGAAGCGCGGCAGCATGGCAAGGACTGCTTCGTGTATTGCAAACACGAAGACGAGGGCTCTCCCTGGACCTGGGCGGACCATCTGTTGAAATCTACTCAATAGCCGTCACGCTAGCGGGCGGGCATCATCGGCAATTCTCGCGATCCCTCGGCATCCCGCTGAATGCGTAACCGTTCGGCTCTGGATGCCTTTAAGACGTTCTGCAACTTTTCCTCGGTAAGCTGCGTGAGCTCGGCCGCTGCATCCTTCATCTCGGCATGCTCCACCGCCCGTGTCAACACTTCGGCTTTGGTGGCGCCCCCCTGTCTTCCCAGGAACGGCTTGATGATGAGATACACCACGTCGCGGACGGGCATGTATCGGAGGAAGCGTCGCAGCAAGCGATATGTCTGCAGCGGGTAGCGCGTGAGTTTGTACAGGAACAGCCGCTTGAGCCCCTGCTGTCGGACTTCGTTGATCTTTTCACCGGGCAGGCAGGTCGGATCGATTTCCGAGCATTTAAAATATTTGTACCAATCCGTCGCATCGTTCACGAGGCCGCGATCCAGGTATTCCTGCCAAAGCGGAGTGCCGCGATACACGCACAGCCGGTTGAAGCCGAACGTATCCAGCGGCAGTTTCGACGCGAAATCAAACGTTGCCTGCATGTCTTCGACGGTTTCATCGGGATTGCCGACGGTGAAGAAGCCGTGCACAATCTCAATGCCGGCTCTTTTCGCATTTCCGACGGCCGTCGTCACCTCATTCAATGTTTGCTCCTTCTTAAGGCGATCCAGGATCTTCTGGCTGCCGCTTTCGATCCCGAACATCACCGTCCGGCAGTGGGCTTTTGCCATCGCGGGGAAAAGATGTTGGGCCACGGAATCCACCCGGCCTTCGATGCCCCATTGGATAGTTAATTCCGCATCCATCACCCCGTTGCAGATGGACTCGATGCGCTTCGGTTGCAGGAGAAAATGATCGTCGACAAAGTACACGGATCCATAACCGTGTTCTTGCAGATACTTGAGTTCCTGAACCACGTGCTCGGCGCTCCGGGCCCGCCACTTCCCTTCATTGAAGATTGGGATATCGCAGAAGACGCACGGCCAGGGGCAACCACGGGACGTTTGCATCGTGGTGAACCGCTCCATGGAAAGCACGGCGGGCACATCCAGCGGCATCGATTCAACGAAATCGAGCGGGAGGCTCTCCCGATCCGGAAATGGCCATTGATCCAATCGGCGCTCAATCGGACGATTTGGATTTTCGACGACGCGGCCGTCCTTTGCCCAAGTCAAGCCGGCGACCGCTTCCGGTTCTTCAACATGATGGACGAGATCCAGAAGAAGTTGCTCGCCGTCTCCCCGACAGACAAAATCCACCTCCGGACACTGCAATTTCACCAACCCGGCATTGAGCGTGGCGAAGACTCCTCCGAAGGCGAGCTTCACCGTCGAATCACCAGTACGGATTTGGCGCGCGAGCATCTTGGCATAGGGATAGCTCGTCGTGCTGAGAAAGCTAAGCCCGACGAGAGCCGGTCTCCTCTTCTGGATTTCTTGAATAATGACCTCATTCGGCGTCTCCGGATTCGCTTGATCGAACATGACACAATCATGTCCCGCGTTCTTGAGCACGGCCGACAGCGACATGATGCCGATCGGAGGAAACCCCATGACACGGATGCGGCCGTTCTTCGCACGCGTCTTCGCCGGAAGGGCATAGAATTGAGGATCGCGGACGTGGACGAGAAAGACGAGCATATAGGTCTCCAGTCACCGCAAGACCACAGCCGGCGCAACAATGTGGTCCGCGGCGCGTTTAGTGACAGGAAGGAGTTGAATTTAGACGATGGTGCAGACTAGCACGACACGGCAGGCATAGGAAAGAATAAATGACAAAAAGAAACCGACCCGCAATCCTGCTGGGAGATCAACCGACCAATGCTAACGGGATTTTAGCGGCCCAATGCAGTTTTGACCGCCTGGCCGATCTCCGCCGGATTCTTCACTACCTGAACGCCGGCAGCCTCAAGCGCCTTCATCTTCTCCGTCGCCGTGCCTTTCCCGCCGCTGATGATCGCGCCGGCGTGTCCCATCCGTCGGCCCGGAGGCGCCGTAATGCCCGCGATGAAGCTGATCACCGGCTTCTTGATGTACTGCTGGATGAACTCGGCCGCTTTTTCCTCTGCATCCCCGCCGATTTCGCCGATCATCACAATGGCTTCTGTCTCTTGGTCGCCCTCAAAGAGGGGCAACACATCGACGAAACTCGTGCCGTTCACCGGATCGCCGCCGATTCCGATACAAGTGGTCTCCCCCAAACCCAGCGTGGAGAGTTGATGCACCGCTTCGTACGTGAGCGTGCCGCTGCGGGACACGACGCCGACCACGCCCCGCTTGTGAATGAAGCCCGGCATGATGCCGATCTTGCATTCATCGACGGTGATGATGCCCGGACAGTTCGGTCCGATGAGCCGAACCGGGCGTCCGCGCAACGCCCGCTTGGCGCGGACCATGTCGTTGACGGGAATGCCTTCGGTGATGCAGATGACAAGAGCAATCCCGGCATCGGCCGCTTCAAGAATCGCATCCGCGGCAAACGGGGGCGGAACGAAGATCAACGAGGTGTCGCACTGGGTCTTCTGCACCGCTTCACGAACCGTATTGAAGACGGGAATCCCCTCGACTTCCTGCCCCGCTTTGCCCGGCGTGACACCGGCCACAACTTGTGTGCCGTACGCCTTGCACTGCGTCGCGTGAAACGATCCCTCTTTCCCCGTGATGCCCTGCACCACCACCCGCGTATTTTTATCAACGAGAATGCTCATCTTTCTCTCCGGACAAAATGGTTTCTATGAAAACTAAATATTTTCCCTCTCGCCTTCCTTTCCGCAAGGGCCGAGGAGAAGCGCGTTCAGAAGTATCGTTCCAAGGCAATCGCCATGCTGACTGAAGCGACATTGCGCCGGAGCGATGGGGTCTCGCCCGATGAACTGGATGGCCGGACTTGCCTCGCGACTTACGCGGAGGTTCGGATCCCGCACTCCCTGTTCTTTATGTCTCTAGTCCCTTCTTTATTGACGGGAAGCCCTGTCGCATTTCAAAGGAACTCGCCGAATGATGGCGGTCTGGCTTGTGGCGGGTGGCGGTGACCAGGGCCCCAGG
>DATFFC010000022.1:0-6015 GCA_035250505.1 Nitrospiraceae bacterium
ATGGCGGCCGTGTCGGATCCCGATGGCAACTCTGTGATGATCCATCGACGCAAAGCCGGATAAGCGTCCAGGGCCGAAAGACGTTCTTCCGAAATCCGGACGGACGCTGAAGCAGGTGCGGTCGTCGCCGGCAAGGGGCTACATGAGCTAAGGGAAATACTCCGCCACGACAGCATGAGTGTGCTCTGCGAAAGCCCGGGCGGCTGGGCTGCGGTAGCTGCCGGGTCTCCACAGGAGGCCGACCCCCCGTCGCGGGGTCGGATTCGTCAACCCAATGGCTCGCAACTGACTGGTCGGTTTGAGCCCCAGCGACAGGCGAGGCAGAATTGTGGCGCGGGCGCTGGCCCGAATGGTGGCCAGGATCCCTTCGATCGAATTCATCTCAATTGCCACGGTAGGACTCACATCGGCCTTCTGAAAACTCTCATCAATGAGCTGGCGGACACAGTACATCTGGGACAGCAATACCAATGGTTCGCCGGCCAAGTCGGCGAGTGCGATGCGCAACCGTCCTGCCAAGCGATGGCGCTGCGGGATGATCAGGACGAGATCCTCCTCGAACAGCGGGTCGGTGTCGAGCGGCTCAAACAATGGAGGGACGAATCCAATGCCGGCATCCAGACGGCCCGATGCGACCCCTTCCTCGATCTGACGTCCGGAGAGCTCCTCGACCCTCAATGACACCCGAGGATGTGCTTGCGCGAAGCGTGACACGATTTCCGGAATCAGATACGCACTGACGGTCTGGAGCACTCCGACGGGTAACGTCCCGCATTGAAGGCCTTCCTCCGCGGCGATAGCCGCCTGCGCGGATTCCAATTCCCGGATCACGCGCCGCGCATGTTCCATGAAAATGGCGCCGGCTCGAGTCAGTTGCACGGCTCTCCCGAGCCGATCAAACAACGGGGTCCCGATTTCTTCTTCCAGTTGCTTGATCTGTTGCGACAACGCCGGCTGCGACACAGCGGCGCGCTCGGCGGCTCGGCGGAAGTGCAGCGTCTCAGCGACGGCGAGGAAATAGCGGATATGCCGGAGTTCCATCGGCCATATGATACTCAATACTTATCGAAATGATCCAAACAAAAACTTGGACGAATCAACGATCGTCCGCTATCGTTCCACATGCGGCCAAAGCGCGCTCATGTTCGCAGAGGGAGATGCACGGTGAGCACGGTACAAGGACGGCTGTTGGCCATTCATGTCGGAATGCCTCAGGACTATGGGGTTGCCGGTTCTGTGGAACCGATGGACCGGCCATGGAGGAGCGCCATCTTCAAGAAGCCGGTGACAGATCCAATTTGGCTGGGCCGGGGCAACCTCGAGGGCGACGGCCAGGCCGATGCCGAGAACCATGGGGGTCCGGAGAAAGCCGTGAACGTCTATCCGGCTGAACACTATCCCCGTTGGCGAACCGTACTCGACCGCGACGTGATCGAGTTTGGGGCGTTTGGAGAGAACTTCACGACCCAGGACCTTCTGGAAAGTGAAGTCTGCATCGGAGACGTGTTTGCCGTAGCGAACGCCGTCGTTGAGATTTCCCAGCCGAGACAACCCTGTTGGAAGCTGGCACGGCGGTGGCGCCGGAAGGACCTGACCATGCTCGTAGAAGCGAGCGGCTTCACCGGATGGTACTTCCGGGTCTTGCAAGAAGGATTGGTAGAACCGCAGGCGACGATCAGATTGATTGAACGTCCGTATCCCAAATGGACCGTGATGCGAGCAAATCACATCATGCACGGCTCTACGGGTGAGAATGAGTCGATCAGAAAACTCGCGGCGTGTCCCGCCCTTTCGACGAGTTGGAAAGCCACGTTGGAAAAGCGGATTGAGAGGGGATTCGTTTCATCGGCTCGGCGCATCTCAGGTCCGGAGGCTGTGGAGTACATCACGGGAACGAACGATGCTGATCGTCCAGGGCGTTGAGAAATCGAGAGGGAAGGGGAGGGAATGAACCGTGCGCTGATATTGTTGCTCGTGGCGGCGAACGTGATGGTCACCGGCGCCATGGGGATGGCCGAGGATAATGGAGGATCCGGGGTTAGGATTCTGGCGCCGAGCGACGGCGCTGTCGTCGGGGACACCTTTGAGTTGAAGTACGAACTCAAGAACGCGGGTGAAGGTCAGCACGCACATGTCTATCTGGATGGTCGATACATCAAGGGATTCAAGGGGACATTTCAGAAGATCAGCAAGGGAGACCATGAGGTGACCGTGAGGGTAGCCACCCATGACCATGAAGATCTTCCGGCTTCGGATACGGTGCGGATTGTCGTGGAGTAAGATGATGCCGCCGATGCCGCGGGCAAGTCCGTGAGATCCGTAGCCGGCAGGCCGCAGCCTCGAGTTCCGTTAACCCACCGCTACCCATGCCTCACGCAACCAGGTTCCGACATCCTCATCGATCTCTGCTGGATCATATAACTCAAGGTGGTGAGTAAATCGGCCTGGCGCCGGCTGCACGATTTGCTTCCAGCGAGCCGAATTAATTCGATGCCGCAAGAGAATGGTCAGAACCAGCGGCGCGGTTCCTCCCATGACGCCAAATGCTATATTTGTGAGGGTCAAGCCGGGTCTGCAGACCGCTGGAGAAGATATCGCCGCAGCGCGGGGTCTGACGTCAGACCTGCAGCGCGGGTGAACGCCTGACGCGCGTCGTCATTTCGGTTGAGCAACACCAGCACATGCGCGCGGGCGGCCCAAAAAGGTTGGTAGGTTGCAACTCGGCCGGGAGAAATCTCTTCCAGGGCCGCAAGTCCGGCTGTAGGTTCCCCCGCCTGTGCCAGTGCTACGGCTCTCCCCACGAGCGACCCGATGCCGGGTCCGAGCTTCACCAGTCCCTCATACAGCAGGGCAATCTGATGCCAGTCGATCTGTCCGCAGACTGCGCGGCCGGCGTGAATAGATTGGATGGCCGCCTCCAATTGGTAACGCCCGATGCGTTTGAACGAAGCGGCCAAGTGGAGGTGGCCTTCCGCTTCGTCCATCATCGGCTGGGACCAGCGGGCAGTGTCCTGTTTGTCAAGCGGCACAAACTCACCATCGCTCGTATAACGAGCGGCACTGCGGGCTTCACAATGCAGCATGAGGGCAAGTAGACCGCGCGCTTCCGGTTCGCCCGGCATCAATTCAACCAGCGTTCGTCCGATCGTGATGGCTTCTTTCGCCAAATCATGACGCGCTGAACCGGAGTCCATTAGACTCTCCCAGCCGGTCGTGTACGCGCAATAAATGGCATCCAGCACGAAAGAAATCCGTTCGTCCCACTCCGGTGGTTCAGGTATGCGAAACGGGATGGCCGCATCATGGATTTTATTCTTTGCACGGACGAGGCGTTGACTCATGGCGGCAGGCGACACCAGAAATGCAGAAGCGATCCGGGCGGCATCGATGCCCAGTACGCTCTGCAACATGAGTGGGGTGCGTGCAGAAACATCGATTGCCGGATGCGCGCAGACGAACAGCAGTTTCAGCCGCTCGTCGGGAAACCGTTCGTGCGTGGCCGCCACGGCCTGCGCTTCCTCGGCGATTTGGTGGAGATGTGCCTGGCAATGCTCCCGGACCTTCCGGCGCCGAGCGGCATCGATCAGGCGATTGCGTGCGACCTGCAGCAGCCAGGCTTCCGGTTTTTCCGGCAGACCCTCTTTCGGCCAACGCTCCAGTGCTCTCAGGAACGCGTCGCCGAGTGCATCCTGTGCACCGGCGACGTCTCCGGAGCGGGCCGCAAGAAAGGCGACCAGCCGACCATACGAATGACCGGCCACGCCTTCAATGGCCGCGTATGCGGAAGATTCGCTGATCACGGGGCTTTCGGGGTTGCAGCAACAAAACGCGATCCCAACAGCGGACGAACCTCGATCGTAGAATATTCAGCAGCGGGATGGCGGGCGGCCCATTCCAATGCAGCATCCAAATCCGGCACTTCGATGATGCCGAATCCGGCGAGAAATTCTTTGGTTTCGGCATACGGCCCATCATGGACGTGCCGTTTCCCGGCTCGCACCGAGAGCGTTGTCGCGGTCTGGGGCGACTCCAGCCCTCCACCGCCGACAAGGACACCCGCCGCCTCAAGGGCTTCACCGTAGGCTTTCCCAGCCGCCGCTGCAGCGGCCTGGTCCCGGCGGTCGAAGGATTGCTGTGATTGGTAGACAAGTAATGCGTACTTCATAGTGCTCGCCTCTCATATGTTCGAACCGCGGGGAATTCCGGCGGCTTCACAAGTATGACGCGCGGCCGGCGTCCATTTCGACATTCGGGAAAACTTTTATCAATTCACCCGGAACACCCTGCGGCGGCATGACGGCGGGCAGGATGCTCAGCTTCCTGGCTTTGCCGGCTCGGCTGGGCCGCCTTATTGGGCATCATCATGTGATAGTACTGGAGACAACAGATTGGCATCTCGAGCCAATACCCACTTGCCGTTTTCCTTCTTGAGGATCGACAGCGTGTGACCTGCACGCCTCACTGACTGACCGCCGCCGGGCGGGGTGGCGACGACAGTGAGTTTGGTCCACATAAAGGCCCAGTCACCGAGAATCTGGATTTCGTGAATCTCGCTTGAGCCGTCAAATTGCGGAGCGTCCGGTCCCGCTTGAGCCCGAGCTGCCGCGGCAAAGTCCGCCTTCCGCATGATAGGCCGGCCGGGCACAAGAAAGACCGCATCATCCGCCATGAGCGACAAGAGTTTCTCGACATCGCCCGCTTTGCTTGCTGCCATCCACGTCGAAACAAGCTCTCGAATTTCCTGCTCGTCGTCCTGCATGCGCGATCCACTTAGCTTCCGGGATTGAGCCGCGTGAACTATAGAAGCGGCGGTGTGCTTTCATAGGGCCAAGCACTAAATTCCAACACCTTTTCGAAACTATGCCGGCCCATCACGATGGCGTCCACGGTGGAAATGAATTCTTCGTAGCGCAACCCGTTCATTTCCGCCGCGCCGTATTCCGGCCGATCGAGCCACTTGATATCGCCGCCGGGCTTCGCGATAAATCCATCGACGCTCGCTGCAATATAGACCGAGTACTTCACCTTCATCCGGTTCTCTGTCTCCCGGAACACCGGCCTCAACGGGGCGACTCGTCAATCCGCAGCCAGTCCGGCTGCGCAAAGAGTCGCCGCACATAAGGCTCTGATGCTTAAGATGGGTCAGTAATCTGGCGCAGTAATGTACTGGAACTCGGGATCGAAGTGAACCGCGATCTGCCCCACAGTTGCCGGCTCGTTGTTATCGGTCACCCGCCGCGCTCCTTGCGCTTGTTTAGAAACGAGGTTCTCGTCATCATGGCTTGGGGATAGGAGCCATCGGGGGGCTTTCTCGTCGGCAAGGTTTTGCATCGAGAAGGAGCCGGAATGCGAAAGAATCAAGCAACCCTCACCGCCGCCGAGAAGACCGCGTTTGTCAATGCCGTACTGGCGTTGAAGCAAGCACCCAGCGTGCTCCATCCCGATGACCAAACGTTCACTCGATACGATGATTTCGTCGAGGTCCATCTGAATGCGATGATGGTCATGATGAACAATCAACCGAGCTGGGCGCATCAGGGACCGGTTTTCGGACCGTGGCATCGGGTACTCTTGCGGCAATTCGAATTGGAACTCCAAGGGATTGACCCGCAAGTTGAGATTCCCTACTGGGATTGGACGAGAAGTGATTCTCGTTCCCGTACCTCGTCCCTCTGGCGGAACGATTTTTTAGGACCGGATGGACGGACCTCCGGACCAGAGATCGGCAAGGTGATGAGCGGGCCGTTCGCCTTTGATGGCGGCAATTGGCCTATTCGGGTGAAAGATCAGCCGAGCGCTCCGGATTATCTGGTGCGGCGGCTCGGACGTGCCGCAGATGCGCGTGCTCTGCCCACTGCCTCTGCCGTCACTACCGCGTTGTCGGCTGTCCCATACGACACGGCGCCGTGGGAAGACAGTCTCCGCGATCCGAACGATCCGGCCGAATGGCGAGGATTTCGGATTCAACTCGAAATACCGCTCCACAACCTCGTCCATCGTTGGGTCGGCGGGAAC
>DATFFC010000023.1:0-12433 GCA_035250505.1 Nitrospiraceae bacterium
CCGAGAGAGCCCGCCGGCCCACACGGAAGTGATTAGAAGAAAACTTACTGGAGGCACTTATCCGTCCGCCCTATCCGTCCGCTCTAGAGAGGCGGATGGTACGAGCAAGCACGATTCAAAAAGAGAAGGATTCACTGGAGGGACTTCTCCGCTCGCCCTGATAAAGAGGCGAGCGGCTCAACCGAAGGTATTCAGAAACGAATCACGTGAGGTGTTTATCCGGCGCCGCAAGGAAGAGGGCTCACGCCGATGGAGGCGCCGGCTCACACGAAGTGACTAAAAGAAAACTTACTGGAGGGGTTTATCCGTCCGCCCTAATAGCTGAGGCGGACGGTACGAGCAAGCTAGGTGTGGTGGAGGGCAGGGGAGTCGAACCCCCGACCCCTACGTTGCGAACGTAGTGCTCTCCCAACTGAGCTAGCCCCCCACGATCGTCAAAATAGTCGATTCGCCCTGCACTCAAAGAAGAAAAGAGCGAGCGCCGTCATGATGAACCGCAGGAAGACCTGAGCGGAAATGCGCAGGCGTTAATGGTCTGCGGAGGAGACGGGGAGAAAGCCCGGCGCCCGCCCTCGTCGATTCGTCTGCATTATACATAACCTCAGATACTCCTCTCCACCGGAACTTACATTTGCGTCGCGATTAAATCGGATTCCTGAAGCCGGGCCCCGAATGGACCGATCCATTCACCACGACGCGTCTCCCCTCGACGCGCAACTTCCCTTCCGCATAGAGCTGGATCGCACGGGGATAGATCCGATGCTCCTCCTCCAGAATACGGGCCGCCAATGTCTCGGGTGTATCGGCTTCATGAATGGGAACGGCGGCCTGAATAATGATCGGCCCCTCGTCCACCCCTTCCGTGACAAAGTGAACGGTGCAGCCGGCGATCTTGCAGCCATGATCGATGGCTTTTTTCTGCACGTCGAGCCCTGGAAAGGACGGCAGCAGCGAGGGATGAATATTCATCATGCGGTTTTCGTAAGCCTTCACGAGCACGGGTGTGATAATCCTCATATACCCGGCCAGGAGCACAAGTTCGACTTCGTGCTTCTGCAAGACCTCCAGTACCGCCCGGTCATAAGCTTCCCGGCTGTCGGGTCTCCCCGCGAACGGCTTGGGGTCCAGAAACACATCAGGGACTCGATGCTTGCGGGCTCGTTCGAGGCCGGGCGCTTCTTTCTTGTTGCTGATGACCACCGCGATCTTTGCCGAGACCGTGCCCGCTTCAATAGCATCAATCACAGCCTGGAGGTTGGATCCGCGCCCCGACAGCAAGATACCGACTTGAAGCGGTGTCGACCGACTAGCCGACATACTGGACCACCCCCTTGTCGGCCTCTTGGGCAATGATTTCTCCGATCTGATAGGCATGATCGCCGAGTTCGCCTGCCCGCTTTATTACAGCTCCCGCCTGTTCTGCCGGCGTCACCACAATGAGCCCGATCCCCATGTTGAACACTCGATACATCTCCTCGACGGCGACCCCTCCCCGCTCTTGAATGACTCGGAAGATCGGGAGGACGGGCCATGACCCGCGACGAACCAGTGCCCCGCAGTAGGCCGGAAGCACCCGCGGAAGATTGTTCGTGATCCCGCCGCCGGTAATGTGCGCAACGCCCTTGATGTCGAATTCCTGGGCCAGCGTCATAAGTTGCTTGGCATAGATTCTCGTCGGACTCAGCAAAATCTCGCCGATGGACGCATCGAGGTCCGCCACGCGGCTACCGACGTGGAGCCCACATCGTTCCAAGAGAACCTTGCGAGCCAACGACAAGCCGTTGCTATGCACGCCGGTGGAAGCCACTCCGATTACCGCATCGCTGGGGATAATCCGGCGTCCATCGATGATTTTCTGCCGGTCGATCACCCCGACGGCAAAGCCCGCCAAATCGTATTCTCCATCGGCGTAAAAGGACGGCATTTCCGCTGTTTCGCCGCCGATGAGCGCACAGCCCGCTTGCCGGCATCCTTCGGCGATACCCTTGACGACCGACTCAGCCGTGCCGACTGAGAGCTTTCCCGTTGCAAAATAGTCCAAGAAGAATAACGGCTCAGCTCCGCTGACGGCGATATCGTTGACACACATCGCCACGAGATCGATCCCGACCGTGTCGTGTCGATCCATGAGAAAGGCGATCTTGAGCTTCGTGCCGACCCCGTCCGTACCGGAAACCAGCACTGGATCGGCATAGCGGTCTGCTTGAAGCCGAAAAAGGGCGCCGAATCCGCCGAGATCGGTCAGCACTTCGGGCCGAAACGTTGCCCGCACATGGGGCTTGATGCGCTCGACGAATTCATCACCCGCATCGATATCGACGCCGGCGTCACGATAGGTCGTCATAAGAGCGCGCATCTTAGCGGAGTGCCGCTGTAAGGGTCAACGCGACGGCCAACGCTCAAGTCTCACCTTGAAGGCGAGGCACGCTGCCGTGCGTACGAAAGAACGAGCGGGATCAAACGCTCTCCCCCACCACAGCGGGAAGGCTGAGCAGCTTGAACGGGCATCAGAGCCTGGTTGTGTTCCGATGTTGCCGAGCCGAAGCGGCGGCCGGAGGCCGGCGCACCCCCCTCTTCACGCCTTTTCCAGCCTTGGCTGGAAGGGGCGCACGGTGCGAGGAATAACGAGCACCATGCTTGTGCGCGCCAGCGAGTGGTGAGCTGGCAGGACCGCGTGCGAAGGTTTGGCCGTGGCGCCAATTGTGAACAAATGGGGGCGAGCGGGCGGCGGAGAGTCATTGCGGGCAAGTGACGCTGATGTGTGAAGCATGAAACTGTGCGAGGCCCGACTGCCGAAGGCAGATCGGAATCACCCATATTCCGATATGGGGGCTGGGGGGAGCCGCAGCCGGTTTCATGATCACTACAGCAGCGCGGCGAGCCCGTACAGACCGACGCGGCTGCTCGCCGCGTTTTCCTTCGTCAGCCAAGGCCCTCCTTACCCTTCCGGCCTCATCTCCACATCCAGCAGTTTGATCTTTCGATGGAGATGGCTACGTTCGATCTGGAGATCATCGGCGGTGCGCGAAATATTCCAGTGATGTTCGCGGAGCTTCCGGGAAATATATTCCTTTTCAAACGCATTGCGCGCGTCTCGAAGTGATTCATAGCGGCGGTTCAATAAATTGGGACTCGAATGCGACGACCCGCTCGCCTGCGCGGCCGACAGGTTCGGCCTTACTTGTAACGCCAGCGACGCATGCGCCGCTTCTATCACCGGCCCCGGCACCATGATCATCAGCCGCTCGATCAGGTTTCTCAGTTCCCTGATATTTCCCGGCCAGTCATAGTGCGTGAACACCTCCATCGCTTCAGGCGCCACCTGCTTCATCTTCAACCCCTGTTCCTCGGCGTGAACATGAAGGAAATGCCTGACCAACAACGGCACATCTTCCCGCCGCTCCCGCAACGGCGGAACAATGATCGGGACCACGTTCAGCCGGTAGAACAAATCTTCGCGGAACACACCCTTGTCGATCTCCATCAAAAGATCTTTGTTCGAAGCCGCCAAGACGCGCACATCGACCTTGATGAGCTTCGTCCCTCCCACGCGGGTGAACTGTTGTTCTTGGAGGGCGCGCAACACCTTGGCCTGTGTGCTCAAGCTCATATCCCCAATTTCATCCAGGAACAGCGTGCCGCCGTCCGCCTGTTCGAACTGCCCGCGTTTCATGGAGGTCGCCCCGCTGAAGGCACCCCGCTCATGGCCGAACAACTCGCTTTCAATCAACGTCTCCGGAATGGCCGCGCAGTTCACGGCGACGAACGGCCGTTCCGCCCTGGCGCTGTGCTGATGAATGGCGCGCGCGACCAATTCCTTCCCCGTGCCGTTCTCTCCGCCGATCAAGACCCGACTGTTCGTGGGACCGGCCGTTTGGATCAACTGCCGCAGTTGCTCCATTACCGGCGCCCCGCCGACGAGTTCGAATTTTCCTTCAACCTTGGTCCTGAGCGTACGATTTTCCTGTTCCAGCCGGTGTTGCTCCAACGCATGTTTGACCCGCAGCGTGACGTTCTCGAGCGACAGGGGCTTCTCGATATAGTCGTAGGCTCCGAACTTGATGGCCTTCACCGCGGTCTCGATCGACCCGTGTCCGGACATCATCATGACTTGGGTATAGGGCACCAGTTCCTTCACGCGGCGCAATGTTTCCAAGCCGTCCATCTCGGGCATCCAAATGTCCAGCAACATGAGATCCGGCGGATCTTCCGTGCAGACCTTCAGCGCCTCCGTCCCGCCTTTGGCGACGGCAACTTCGTATCCTTCATCCTCCAGAATGCTGCTCAAAGAGTTCAGGATCGAGACTTCATCATCGACTATGAGAATTGAGGCGGACATGGTTCCCCGTCCTTAGACCGTATCTAGTCGCTCGGATTCGTCGTGCGTGAATCGCATCTCATATCTAATCGTATCTCGTCGCTCGTATTTCGTATCTCGCGAGGAACAAGCTGCGACTAGGAACAGTTTCTTTCTTCACGCTTCACGCGCTCCCATGCTCGTCACACCGGCAGTTCGAATGTAAACACCGCACCATGCGGATGATTGGGACCGACCTGGATCTGGCCGTCGTGATCGGTAATGATCCGCCGCACAATCGCGAGCCCCAAGCCGGTTCCGGTTTTCTTTCTGGAAAAGTACGGCACGAACAGCTTGTCTTGATCTTCCGGCGCAATCCCCGTTCCTTCGTCCGCGATGCCGACGATCGCCCGCCTGCGCTTGGTATCGTAACGGGTGTGGATGGAAAGGCGGCCCCTTTGATTCATGGCGTGGATGCCGTTGTCGCACAGATTCACGAAAACCCGCTTGATCTGTTCCCGGTCAAAGTTCAGGGGGGGCAGGTCCGGATCCAGCTCCAGCTCGAACTCAATGTCCCGGTGCGCCCCTTGATAGAGCGTCACCACCTCCTTGATCACTTCGTCCAGCGAACCCATCGACATCTGCGGCGCCGGCATGCGCGCAAATTTTGAAAACTCATCCAGCATCTGTTTCAGGCTGGCCACTTCATTGACGATCACCTGAGTGGATTCGTCGCAGATGCGGTCGAAATCCGGGGCCTTGTCCTGAAATTTCTTTCTCAAACGTTGGGCGGACAATTGGATCGGGGTGAGCGGATTCTTGATTTCATGGGCGATCCGTTGCGCCACTTCACGCCAGGCGGCGGCCTTCTGCGCTTTGATGAGCTCGGACAGATCTTCGAAGATCAACACGAATCCCAGGTCTTTGCTCGATTCGTCTTTCATCCGCGAGCAATGGACTCCCATGGTCAAAAATCGCCCTTGGAGATCCAACTGCCCTTCCACGGCGAGGTTCTCCCGCCCATCGACCTGCATGCGGTCGTATACGGTCTGGAACAGGTCGAGACCGAATTCCTTGAATGCCTCGTTCGCAGGTCGCCCGCGGAACCGGTCCGCCCACAATCCCAAGATACGCTCGGCCGACGGATTGAAGGTCGTGATGACGCCCTGGCGGTCGATCGAGATCAGGCCCGCGGCGATCGTATCCACGACGGTCTCGGTATAGGCCCGCCGTCGATCCAGCTCCAGATTGGACTGGCGCAGAGAGATGTTCGCTTCCTCCAGCTTGGACTTGCTGCCCTGGAGATCCTCCGTCATGCGGTTGAAAGAATCGATGAGGGTGCCGACTTCATCGGTCGCCTTCGCTTCGATCCGCACCGACAAATCTCCCTGCGCGATGGCCTCCGTAGCGGCCGCCAACCGCTGGATCGGGACCGTGATACCGCGCGCGACATAAAAGCCGAACCAGGTCGCGCTGAAGAGGATCATGACCGTGATGACGGCAACCAGCAAATACGCCCCCGCCTTGATCGGATTTTTCATGGCCTTGAGCTGCTTGTATTCGGCATATTGCCGGCCGATGCTTTCCATCTTGCCCAGCAATGATTCCGGCACGTAGGCATCCACCACCACCACACCGCCGATGTCTCCACGCCGGACACTTGAAGCGATCGGAACGCCCGCCCGCACGAGGCGCCCCGTCTGGGCCTCCTGAACCGAGGTCAACTCCTGCTTGCCGTTAATGACTTGTAGGACGAGTTGCCCGATGGGCAAGTCCAGCACCGGAGTCGGCACTTCGGGATTCAACGATTTCGTGAGCGTCTCCATCTTGGCGGAGAAGACTTCGATACCGGCCACCCCGTATTCCGCCCGCTTCCTCGCAATGGCCGCCACCAGCAGATCCCGTTGCTCCGGCGCCAGCAGTTCCTCTCGGAAGATCTCGTGACTGATGGCGCGGGCGCTGTTGATCGCGAGGGTGACATGGCCGGCATGGTGCATCCGCGCGACCTCATACGAGTCTTTCATGACGTGTTCAATTTGGTCATTGAACCAGACATCCACCGCCTTGTTGACCAATCCGCTCGCGACCAGGGCCAGCAGCACGGTCGGAATCAGCGCGAATCCGATGAACGCCGCGACGAGCTTCGCCCGGAAGCCGGATCCCACCAGCCGGTGGCGCCGCTCGAAGTACGCTTTGATCAGATTTCGGGACAGCAACAGCGTGAGGACGACAAACCCGATGAGATCGAGGTTGATCAGCAGCAGAACGAAGGCATAGCCGGTGCTTGGTAAGAAGGAATCCGATTGCTCCCCGCTGGGGACCACCGTGTGCGAATAGTAAACGGTGAGAGCCAGGCATGGCAGAAGCAGAATGAGGACGATCCAGACCGGACGGAGATGCGGCCGGCGCGGTTCCGGTTCGCGCGGACCAGTCGATGCACGATGCGGGGTTGCAGTCGGCTCGCCAAAGCTGGATGCACCGGCCGCCCCATCATCCGGACGATCGAATATGCCCCGCTCTGCCTGGTCAACTTTAGGCATGGACGTTATCCATGTGTCATACGGCGGGATCAGGTCCGTGCACTATAGCGAATTTTCGCCCGACTCTCAAAGTCGACATGCTTAGCCGATGCACTACACCTGTCTTGTGGCGGGCCACCCATGAATGATGCGGGCCGGACGAACGGAGGCGTGAAGGACTGATTAGAGCGAGGAGGCGACCGTCACGGAGTGCGTGCAGGCTGTCCGGACGACAGGCTGACGAATTTCATGCGCAGTGCGTACAACATATCTTCGAGCACGCCTTGTTCGTCGGATGTCAGATTCCCGCGTGTTTTCTCTTCCAGCATCGAGAGCAGGTCGATGATCTCTTTCGCTTGAGGCAGATTGACCGGCAGCGACGGTTGCTGCGGGTTCAGTTGCTCCCCCATCAGCATCAGCGCCGAGCTTCCCATCGAGATGACAAAAGAGGAAAAATTGGCCGGAATATGGGTGTCCTGACCAAGGTCCGGAGCCGGCGCCTCGGCCGCCTTCGAAGCGGGGGACGGGGAAGCTTCCGTTCCGCCTCGGTCGGCGGGCTCGCCTCGTCCACGGCGATCACGAATGACGAACCCTTGTTCTTCCTCGCTCATTCGTTCTCCCTCAGGTGGACCTCAGATGCGGAGGTACCCTACCATAGGGTTTCTTGTGGCGCAAGCCGCAGAGACCCCGTTGAAGCGATGCGAGAACTCAGTATAATGGGCGGGGAACGCCGACATGTCACAAGCCTTCGATCGGATCGCAGAAATCATGGCGACGCTTCGCGCGCCCGGGGGATGTCCCTGGGACAGGAAGCAAACGCATGAGTCCCTCAAGCCCTATCTGTTGGAGGAAACGTACGAGGTCCTTGAGACCATCGATCAGGGCAACACCCGGAAGTTGAAGGAGGAATTGGGCGACGTGCTGCTACAAGTGTTGTTCCATAGCCAGATCGCCGCCGAGGCGGGGGTGTTCACCGTCGATGAGGTCATGACCCAGCTTGGAGACAAATTGGTTCGGCGGCACCCCCATGTTTTTCAGCGGCCGCCGGACGGACAACCCGCCGTAAATTCCGACCAGGTCCTCCATCGCTGGGAGGAGATCAAACGGGCGGAGCGCGAAGAATCGGGGGAACCGGGGTCGGTGCTCCAGGACGTTCCCAGGACACTCCCCGCTCTGCTCCGGGCCTATCAGGTACAGGCCCGAGCCGCCCGCGTAGGCTTCGACTGGCCGGACAATGTCCAAGGCTTGGAGCAAGTGAGCGCCAAGATCGACGAGGAGCTTGCCGAACTGCGCAGGGTGATCCACAGCATGGCCGGCGAAGAAGCGGCCGGCTCATCGAACCAGAACCAGCTTGGTACCGCACGCGAGGCCCTCGAGGCTGAATTCGGAGACGTCCTCTTTTCCCTCGTCAACTTCGCGCGACATCTCAAATTGAACCCGGAAGACGCGCTCCGCCGGGCGACCAATCGCTTTGCCGAGCGGTTCCGCTTCATCGAAGGGGAAGCCGCCAAGACGGGGAGAACGGTGCATGAGCTGTCCCTCGAGGAAATGGACCGCTATTGGGATGGGGCCAAGGAAATCGAACGCTCGACTCCCAGGGAGACTCAGCGATGACTGAAGAGCCGGCTCCCTATCAGGAAGGAAAACGCGCCGGGGTCCATCCCGCGATCGTAGTCTTCGGCGTCATCATCGGCATGTGGCTTCTCATTGCTCTCGCCGTCCCCAGCGGAAAGCAAAAGCAGGCCACAGGTCCGGAAATCACTCAGGTCACGACAGACGAGGCTGACGCAGCTCCGGTGATGTTCAAGGTGCAGGCGACCATGCCGGATGTCAACGCGGTGAGTCTGGTCGTTCCGGAAGGGGCCACCGCCAGTCAGATTGTTGGATTGCTGAAACGTCTGCGGCAGGCGAGATTGGATCAGTCGCTGTCGAGTCTCATTCCGGAGACCAGTCCCGGGCATAAACTCGGAGGGCATGCGGTGGCCGACATTTACATTTTCTCGAAGTCACGATATGCGCAACCGGAGGCCGTCCGCACCTTGTCACGCGGCGCCCATGCTCCCGGCGAGTTGTATCCCCAAATGATCCCATTCGAAGAGGCCATGGAGCACGTCAAAGGCCATTATCGCATTGATCTCAATGATACGGGCAATCCGGATTCCGCCTCGTTGGGCTTTGCTGATGAATCCGGTATCCATTCGCGTCAGTTCCGCCGTATTTTCTGAGGTTCACGACGCGCTGAATAAAGCGCGTCACGTCTGTGAACGCCGGCGAGGTGCACGGCGTCACGGATAAGTGACGCCACGTCTGTGCACGCCCGCGAGATGTGAGCGGGCAGTGTCCCGTGAGCCGGCCCGTGTCTTGTGAGCACCCGGTGTCTTGTAAGTGGGCCGTGTCTTACGCGCGGAGCCTAGGGCCTGACACCGTCTCTGTCTCCCTTCTCCGCTCAGTCTCTTGTCCCAGTGTCCTCCGATGAATCACCGAAAATCCGTACCCGATGGCACAACTCAACATGTAGTATGGTCACAACGACATCCTCGCAATGCCTAAAACTTGTGCAT
The DNA here is from genome assembly GCA_035250505.1 of Nitrospiraceae bacterium. GTDB lineage: Bacteria > Nitrospirota > Nitrospiria > Nitrospirales > Nitrospiraceae > DASSBQ01. The sequence continues at coordinate 9,378 of DATFFC010000023.1, forward strand.
GCCGCTGGTACGCCGTCGTTCATTGCGGGTTCGTCGTCAAAGTCCGGTTTATCCCCATACTTGTCCACAGATTCTGTGATCAATTACAAGCTGACGTTCTACAAGCCGACTTTTTGCTTCATCTCCGCCTGCAACGTTTCCCGCGTCTCCTGCACCCATCGCTCCAGTTGCGGAAACAGATGGGCCATCGGCCCGACAAACGGCTCGACCAACACATCGCGCCGCTCGGACAACATCCCTTCATTGTCGGCGATACGGAGCTTCTGATCGGCAATATGTCTGGTCAGCAATTTATTGAGCAGGACTTGCTGTCCCGGACTGCCGGCCACCGGCCCCATGACGAGGTTCTTGATGACATCGAGCTCCGCCCCCAACGCAACTTTGATACGCACGGCAAACGGCGTGGCCCATGTGGGACGCTGGATCGCATAATCGTACGAGAACACAGATTCGCGCGGTTCTCGAAAGGGCCCGCTCACATCGGTGACGGTCAAAGCGTTATCGGTTTTGTTCATGCTTGGTCCTCGCACTCAGCTCCCATACTGTCTCCTCCTTCATCTTCCCATAGACGAATCAAACAGGTCGGCGGCCCCGCAGCAACCGGTCGCTAGACTGATTACGTAGCCGGCCTCCGCAAGTATTCCATCACCGCCATCGCCGCCGCTGTGCCGTCTCGGATGCAATCGGGAATACCGACCCCGCGATAGGCCGCGCCGGTGAGGGCAAGCCCTGAAAATCTACTCATCGCCGCTTCGATGCGGTCGAGGAGCTCCTGATGACCCAGAATGTACTGCGGCATGGCCCGTCCCCAACGATTCACCTCCACATACCGGGGGGTGGCCGCGATACCGGCTATTGCGCGGAGTTCTTCTCGGATACATCGAATAAGCGAGTCGTCATCTTGCCGGAGCACCGCGTCGCGCCCTACTCCGCCCACATAGCAGCGGACCGACACATCGTTTGGGGACGCTCGATGCGGCCACTTGAGCGACGTCCAGGTCGCAGCAAGCAGCTCCCGCCCTTCGACACGGGGAACCACGAAACCGGAACCTTCAAGTCGCGCCGCCAGGTCACGGCTTTCATAGACCAGCGACACAGTCGCCGTCGAGGCATAGGGAATTTGCTCCAACCATCCTGCAGCGGCCGGACTCAGCGGCCGGACCAGCTCCGCTGCCCCGTATGCGGGAATGGCCACGATCAGCCCATCGGCGGCCATGGCGGTTCCGTCATCGGTAATGACATCGTACATCCAACGACCGAGCTGATGGGAACGGACCCTTACCGCCGCCACGCGCGCTCCGGATCGCAAGACGACTCCATCTTTCTCCAAGCGATCGACCAACGCAGCCGTCAAATCGCCCAGCCCCTTGCGCAAGCTCACGAACATGGTTCGACCCGCTTCTGAGCCGGTCCCGGCAGGGGCCCGCGCCTGCCGCGCAGCCATCATCCCACGGATCACGCTCCCATGTCGCTGCTCGAGTTCATGGAACCGGGGAAAGGTCGCGCGGAGGCTCATCTGCTCCGCATCGCCGGCATAGATGCCGGCCATCAACGGCTCCATGACTCGCTCGAATGCTTCTCTTCCAAATCGGCGGCGAAAAAAGGAGGCGAGCGATTCATCCTCTGCCGTCCGCCGCCTGGGAATCACCAGGTCAAATCCCATGCGCGCGAGCCCGCGCCACGACAGCAATCCACTCCGCAGAAACGGTCCCAGCTGGCGCGGTACGAAGGTGATGAGTCCTTCCGGCAATTCGTGCAAACGCCCGCGCGAGAAGACGAATGCTTTCTTCTCCATGGGATTCGTATTGATGAGTTGATCCCCCAGCCCCAGTTGCTCGCACAGCTCGAGCGCCCAGGGCTTCTGGGAAAGAAACGAGTCCGGCCCCGCCTCCATGATCAACTCACCCACGCGATGGGTGGCGATCTTCCCGCCCCAGATGGGAGCCGCCTCGAGCACTGTGCAATTCACCGGCAGTCCCGTCTGGACAGCCTGCCGACACACCGCATAGGCGGCGGCCAAGCCGGAAATTCCTCCACCGATGACAATGATTGATTTGCGAAGGCCTGTCACAACCGGGGGCGACACGGGGTTTGGAAGAATGGATCAACCGCGCAGCGCATGACGGCACGAACGCGCGACGGTCGTGCAATTGAGAGCTTCAGTGAACCAGCGACGATTCATGCATGTCCACCACCGACGCCAGAAGGTCGATCAGCGGCGCCGAGTCGTTCAGCATGGGCATGCGCTCGAGCCGCAGGCCCTTGCGGGCGGCCGACTCCTTCAATTCGATATCGAGATCAAACAGCGTCTCAATGTGATCGCAGATGAACCCGATCGGCGCGACCAAGAGGTCGCGATGTCCTTCCCGCGCCACTTCATCCACTGCCTGCTCCACTGCCGGCCCAAGCCATGGCTCGGCGGAACGGCCCTGACTCTGATAGGCGAAACGGGTCGGGTTCGACCTCAACCGCTCGCGAACGGCTTCGATGGTGCCTTGCACTTCATGCGGGTACGGGTCGTTCATGTCGAGGACTCTGGATGGCAAACTATGCGCGGTAAACAAAATGGGCACCTGCGGCCGGACATCGGCCGGATAAAGCTGCAGCCCGGCCTGGATGTTGTCCACGATCGCCTCAATCAACCGCGGATGGCGATACCAGCTCGCAACGAAATTGATCGGGGTTTCGTCTCCTAGTGCCGACCGGGCCTCTTCTACCTTCTTCATGTAGGCGCCGGTGCTGAGTGTGGAATATTGGGGCGCCATGCACAACCCAATGATGCGTTCCGGAAGATCATCGAGGAGCTCGGCATAGGCGTCTTTGATATAGGGGCGCCAGTGGCGCAGCCCGACATAGCATCGATATCGTTCTCCTCCCGGGCCGTTTAATTTTTGCTCAAGCCGGCGGGCGACACTACGGGTGATGTCCAACACCGGAGATTTCCCCCCCGTTCGCCGATACCGTTCCCTGATTTCCTCGACCAATTCCGGCGGAGTCGGTCGGCCGCCTCGGACATCGTTCAAGTACGGCTCGACATCCTCCAGCCGCTCGGGCCC
>DATFFC010000024.1:0-9420 GCA_035250505.1 Nitrospiraceae bacterium
CTTGATGCCGCCCTGCTCGTTACAGACGATGGAATACTGTGATTGGCCGATCGCCAGCTTGGACACGTCGTTGGTTGTGAGGCGCTGCAAGAATGCCGACGAGTCGGGACCTGTCACGCCGATGCGGCCCATGTGACTCACGTCGAACAGCCCGGCTTGCCCACGCACTGCCTGGTACTCATCCACCACGCCTGAGTAGTGGACGGGCATCTCCCAGCCGGCAAAGTCGACCAGCTTGGCGCCGGCGGCTCGATGGGCGTCATACAAAGCTGTGCGCTTCATGCCTGAAGCTTGCGCGATACAGTGGATCCTGCGGACGCGTGAGCCCTACCGGAGGCCGAGCAGTTCCACGTCGAAGATCAACGTTGCGTTGGGAGGGATCACACCACCGGCTCCCCGCGCACCGTAGCCCAATTGCGGAGGAATGGTGAGCTTACGCTTGCCGCCGACCTTCATGCCGGCCACCCCTTCATCCCAGCCTTTGATCACCTGTCCCGCGCCGACACGAAACGAAAAGGGTTCTTTCCGATCGACCGAGCTGTCGAATTTCTTTCCATCGGTCAACCACCCGGTGTAGTGGACGGTGGCGGTATCACCGAGCGCGGCTTCGCGGCCGTTCCCGACGACCACGTCTGAATATTTGAGCCCCGATTCGGTCGTGACGTCCTGTTCGCCGGCCGGCTTATCGGTTGGTTTCATGTCGTCGGCCAAGCAATCGGAGGTGAGAGAAGCGAGCACCAAGAACATGGCGGAGACCATCACATATCGCATGAACAGCTCCTTTGTTTGCCGGGCTTAACTGTTGCACAGGGTGTTCTAGCTTGCAGTTACTGTGTGAGTCTCTAAGATGAACGGCCGCGGCGCGCCTTCACTGAAAGAGGGCGACGCTGGCCGTGTATCCGTGAAGAAACGTCCGGCCGCCAATGGGACCGATTTCCCCTTGAGCAAAAAAGCCCGCCAGCGGTATGCGCCCTATTTCTGTTTCGATGACCGACACGTCGTGGTCGGCTCGTCCGAATAGGCCTCTCCCGCGTCCACAGCAACTGAAGAGCAATGCCCCACGCGGAGGAAAAGGCCCGGCGTTCCGGCTGGCAGCCAGGAGATCTTTCAGATCTTCGTGCGCCGATTGTCCGTCGCGGACATGAAATTGAACGGTCTGGCCCTCCTGCGCGATGTCTCCAATCACCACGGCACCGGTCTCCTGATCGGCGCCGATCAGATTACGCACGAGAAAATCGCCGCGATCGAAGCGTTCTCGATGCTCGTCCATGGCAATCCCGATATGAAGCGCTTGGTGGGCGAGGGCGCGGTCTTCACGACGGAGCGATTGATAGACACGCTGTAAGCGGTGCAACGCCGGCATCCCGCTCAATTCATGAATGACATTCTCTTCCGCCTTGGTGATGATATAGCGCTCGCCGATCGGCCGGCAGCCTTGGGACACGACGGTTTTGACCGACACCCCGCCGGATAGGGCGACTCCGACGAGTCCTACGTCATGAGTCTCGCCGTTGATGATGAGCCTGTTCCCGCCCGGCCCCCTGCCTCCTCCTGCGAGCCCCCCGATTGTGATCGCGCCGGGATACCGATCCTCCAAGAGAGGAAGCAATTCTTGTGTCGGCGTGGAGAAGGGGTCGGCGAAGAGAATGAATACCGAATCCGAAGCAGTGCTGAGCGTATCGGGCCATCCAGTCATGGAGAATCGGTCTTGCAGGCCGGAAAAGGTCAGTCGCAGCGGGGCAAGATCAGTGCAGGGGAGATGTGCGACCCATAAGGAAGCCGCGGCGCCCGCCTCAATTTCCTTTCCGCCACCGATGACTCCTTCTCCGGTACATCCGACCAACAGACGGGGCGAGAGCCTCTCGCGAACGGCGGACACGAGCCGGCCGGCTTCGTCGCCGTAATCAGGAGACAGGAACAGGACGGCCAGATCGACAGCCGTGTTAAGGTCTCGGCTCACGGTGGAGGAGAGCCTTTCCGCCGCGATCAACGGATCGCTCTCATACGTCAGCGAGGATGCGAAGCGGGGCATTGCAGAAGCGACAGCCATGTGATTGTTCCTGAGTACCGAGGTGATCACGTGCGGACAGGGCGCAAAGTTACACGCCGGGATTCATGCGTTCCGGTCGCTCGGCGGCGAGTTTTTTGTAATAGCGCCACATGTAGGAATGGTAATCATCCAATTGCGCGAGGAGATAGTGCAGCTCGGTGGGGTCTTCGGTTTCCAATGCACGGACCATCCGGGCTTTGAGGAACTCGGCAAAGTGTTCGGTTTTCTCAAGCGCCGTTAACAGTCGTAATCCACCGCCTACATGGTATTCGCTCATGCGTGTCCGCCGGCCCCGATTCGAAGGAGGAGCATAGCGGCGAGCGGACACAAATGCAAGGTGGCTTGGTCATCCGACTCGTAGCCACGCGGTTTCACAGCGTTACGGTTGGTGCTTCGAATGGGCGCGAAGGATCGCCCGGAGCCGCGAGAGCGAGATCGCCTCGGCCTTATGTCCGTCACGCCCGACGACGGTCGTGGCGGCGGTGAGGGCATTCAAAACGGCTTCTTCGGAGGCTTCGACGGTCGCGGCCAGAATGGGATTGATGTGCGCGTCCGATAAATGAGACATCGTGAAGGTGGATTCCTTCGGATAATGAGGGATGACGTTGCCGGTCGAAAAGGCCAACATGAAATCGCCGCTGCCATGCCGGGCGGTTGAGCCGGTTCTGGCCAAACCCAGGGCGGCTCGCTTGGCCAATCGCGTCAATTGCCTGGCATCCAATGGCGCATCCGTGGCGATGATAATAATGATCGATCCTTCAGCGCTGCCCTGAAAAGCGGTGATTGTCCCGCGATCCTGTGATGAAAGCCCTGCTGCGGGCATCTCTTCATCATAGAGCCGGCCGACCGGGACACCAGCCACAGTCAATTCCGGCCTCCGGCCATGGTTGGCATTGACCAGGATGCCGATGGTGTAGCCACCTTCTTCGATCGGAAGTTTCCGCGAAGCGGTGCCGATGCCGCCCTTGAATCCATAGGAAATCATGCCCGTTCCGGCCCCGACCGTTCCTTCCGCAACGGGCCCGGTCGTCGCGCCGTCGAGCGCCTTCATTACGTCGCTTTCAGAGACATGCCGCCCTTGGCTATCATTGAGCCTGCTGTCGTCGCATTCCGCGACGACCGGTGTCAGCGTGTCGTCAGTAATGCCGATGCCCGGATACTGCTGAATCATCCAGCTCATCACCCCGTTCGATACGCGCGGGACATTGAGCGTGTTCGTCAACGCGATGGGATATTCGAGAAAGCCCGACTCGGCGACCCACGCCAAGCCGGTCATTTCACCTGTACCGTTCAGCACAAAGGCGCCGGCCGGCACTTTCTTGTGCCAGATGTCCTCACGAGGAATGAGCACCGTGACCCCGGTGCGGACCGGCCCCTTACCTGGTACCAAGGCGCCCTCTCCGTCGACCAGTGTGACATGGCCCACCCGGACACCTGCGACGTCGGTGATCGCATTGAGCGGACCCGGCTCGTAGCGGCCCACCATGATGCCGACCTCGCGCGCCCGCTGCCTGCTTTCAAGGCGGACGGAGTCGATCTCTCTCGCCCATGAGCCGAATGGATGGCAAGATGTGAAAAGGACAGCAGTCAGCGCAAGCCGCCGGATCATCGGCCATGAAGATAAAATGACTTTCGTGCAGGCTGCGTTACTGAGCGGTCCGGGCAGAGAGTTAGATTTCATAGGTCGCCCCGACCGACGGCACCGTCACGTCGGCCTTTGGATGCTCCTCCCGGATCGCAGAGGCCAATGAGAGCGCCTGCTTCTCTTCGCCGTGCACGACGAAGACCTTGTCCGGCGACGGCGAGATGGCCCGGACATAGGCTAAGAGTCCAGTCCGGTCTGCGTGAGCCGAGAGTCCGTTGAACAGAACGACTTGCGCGCGGCGGGGCGTCGGAATCCCGAAGATCGGCACAACGTCACGTCCTTCGACCAACTTGCGGCCCAATGTATGCTCCGCCTGGAATCCGACGATGACGATGACGTTGGCCTCGTCCTGTACGGCATGCTTCAAGTGGTGCAGCACGCGCCCTCCTTCGCACATGCCTGATGAGGCGACAATCACACAGGGCCCTTTCATGCTGTTCAGTTGTTTGCTCTCCTCGACTGAGGAGACATACCGGATATACCGAGCCCCGAACGGATCGTCTCGGGAAGTGAATGTGCGATAGGTCTCTTCATCGTAGCATTCCGGATGCTTCCGGAAGATCTCCGTCGCCCTGGCTGCGAGCGGCGAATCGATATAGATCGGCAGTGGATCTATGCGGCCTTCCTTGACCAATTCCTTGATCCGCATGATGACGTCTTGCGTCCTTCCGACGGCAAAGGCCGGAACGATGATCTTGCTGCGGTGTATCTTCGCGTGGGCGACGAGTTGGGCCGCCTTCGCTTTGAGCGCTTCGCCAGCCTCTTCATGCACGTGATCGCCATAGGTGGACTCGATGATCAGCACGTCGCAAGGAGGAGGGGCCGACGGGTCTTTGATGACCGGCATGCGCGCTCTGCCCAGGTCACCGGAAAATAAGATCGTCTTGGTATGGCCGCGCGCCGAATGTTTAAGGCGAACGGCCGCGGATCCGAAGATATGTCCGGCTTCATGGAAGGACGCCGTCAGCGCGGGCGCAACCCGGATCGCGCGGTCATACTCAGAGCCGATGAACCGGCGAACGACGGCTCGGGTATCGTCTCCGTCATAGAACGGCTTTAGAGACGCCTCACCCCATCGCCCCTCCTTCTTGTTCACATAGGCACAGTCGGCTTCCTGAACCCGCGCCGCATCATCCAGCATGACGGCCGTCAGATCCGCCGTGGCCTTGGTCATATGGACGTTGCCGCGGAATCCATGCTTCGTGAGAATGGGCAAGGCGCCCGAGTGATCAATATGCGCGTGTGACAGCAGCACGGCGTGAACGGATCGGGGATCGAAGCCGAGATCGCGATTCCGCCGGTCGGCTTCCTCACGGCGTCCTTGGAACATCCCGCAGTCGAGTAGGATGCGCGCTTCCTCGCTCTCCACCAGATGGCGGCTTCCGGTCACCGAACGGGCCGCGCCGTGAAAGATGATATTCATGGCGCCGGAGGGACTCCATGCCGGCGCACGATCAGTTCCCAGGCCTCTTGAGCGGTTTCTGCGTACTGAAATAGGTCGAGATCCTCAGGATTGATGAAACCTTCCTCAGCAAGCAGTTGCCAATTGATCAGGCGTTCCCAAAAGGAACGGCCGACCAGTACGACGACCACACCGGACGCTTTTCCGGTCTGCAAGAGCGTCAGAGTCTCAAAGAGCTCATCGAGCGTGCCGAACCCACCGGGAAATGCGACCAAGGCCCTCGCGCGGAGCAAGAAATGCATCTTCCGCAAAGCAAAATAACGGAACTGAAAACACAAGGCGGGGGTGATGTAGGGGTTGGGATATTGTTCATGAGGCAGGCTGATGTTGAGACCGATGGATTTGGCTCCCGCGTCCGCTGCGCCGCGATTGGCTGCCTCCATGATGCCCGGCCCGCCTCCCGTGACCACGACGTAGTCGCATCGGCCGCCCGTTTGGCAGGTAGCGGACACAAGCCGTCCGAATTCGCGAGCTTCGTCATAGTAATGGTAGAGGGCGACCCGCCGCTGAGCCAGAGCCAACGACTGTTTGAGAGCGGCATTGCCGGAGTCCCTTTCAAGCTGGGCTTGAATCCTGCCGGCAGCCTCACGAGCCACACGAGGCTCCAACAATCGCGCACTCCCAAAGACGACGATCGTGGATCGAATGCCTTCTTCTTTCTGGATCAACTCGGGCTTGAGGAGTTCCAATCCCAACCTGAACGGCCGCAGCTCATCGCGCTGCAAAAAGGAGAGGTCGCGGTCGGCGGGAATGTAGGAGCTTGAGACCATGACCGACTCAAAGAATGGATCATGGCCGGAAGGAACGTGATTCATGGCGTGTAGTGGCTGGCTTTCAAGTGATGAGCAAACGAGTAATGGACCACCGTCCAATTCTTGTCGAATCCAATCTCCAATTCCTCCGTGCCGGCGCCGCCGCCGCTGATGGTGAACTGGTACAAGTCGTTCGGCACGGCCTGCAACACCGGAAAAATGAAAGGCAATGGCCGGGTAAGATTCACGGTAAAGTATTTGATGTCGAGGAAAAAATATCGAACGATTGATCCGGTTTCCGTGGATTTGATGATATTCGGAGTGCCGAGCCGCTCGACGATATCTCCCAGTTTTGTCTCCCTCAGCACGATGAATGAGACATCGTCCGGCTTGATGACCTCGTTGATGCTCACACGCCGCCAGGCGAGAGGACAGCCTTGCAGCAGGACGGCAAGCAGACAGGCAAGCACGATCCGGTCACATCGCCGCATCTTCACGATCGGTAGTCCACATTATTCATGACGGTTCGTGACGAAACCGACAAGACGCCAGGCGAGACGCACGTGCGCAGCCCCGAGTGGCCGAGGCGTACTTGAAACAGTACGTCGAGGCGACGAGAGGCGAGCCCGCCATACCAAGCTTCGCTTGAGCCGCCGCGTTCGATCAAATCGCGGCGGAGAGGTCCTTGGCCATCGACTTAGCACCCAGGCGCGTCGCCCCCGCGCTTGCGAGGTCGAGCGCCATCTGATTGATCTCGCACGAGAGTAGACACCTTAACTGGGTTCTTCCTGATTGACCGGTTCGTTGCAGTAGAAGCGCTCATGAATAATGTGGGCTTAGTCCCCGAACGGCCAAAACTGCATTTTGGGAGACGGCTTCTGGCGACCGAGCACCACCTGCTGCGCGATTCCGTCGCGCGAGAAAAAGACATACAGGTCATTGCCGACGACATTGGTCCGAGAGAAAAACAGGATGGTTCCCGACTTGACCATGTACGTGTAGTAGTGAAAGATCTCCTGGTTATTGACCTCGATGACCCGCTCCGGCGCTCCTAATAAATCGACGACGTTCTGCCGGGTGGAGATACCGACCTTGATGGCCGCCACATCGTCCTTATTGAATTCGTCATCGTAATTCCCGCGGAAAAAGGCGCATCCGGAAAGGAAGAACAAAGCAACGAGGATTCCGGTTCCTAGGCCTTGTCGTATCATTGCGGACGATGCGGCGTTACAGGACAAAGTCGACCTCCCATATTTGATACTTGGCCCGGTGCAGGTCCATCGCTGCGTAGACCGACTGGGCGAGGCTGTTGCTCTGCTCGACATACAGGCGAATCCCGCAGACGCCTGGAGTGGCCTGCGCCCTCTGCTTGATGGCCTCGTGCAAGCGACGGTATACGCCGCGCCGCCGCCATTGGGGATCGACATAGACGCTTTGGATCCACCAGAACTGAGCATTCCGCCAATCACTCCATTCATAGGTGATCAGGCATTGTCCGACGACACCGCTCGCGTGCTCCGCTACATAGAACATTCCCCGATCGGCTCGCTCGAAGACAGCCAGGGTGCCTTGCCGCAGCCGGCCGCGGTCCAAAGTCCGCTGCTCCGTTTCCCAAGCCATGGCTGCGCTGAAGCGGGTCAGCGTCTCGACATCCTCCGGGCGAGCGGGCCGTATCGCGATGTCTTCAACGGCCATCGCCGGTCCGATTGAAGAAGGGCGAAAGCCACCGAGCCCCGGGCCGGTATAGCCCCGCTGAGAATTCCAGTTTCAAGGCATCCTCCGGTGCCAGGTTCAAGGGGCGCAATTGATCCTTGGGTACGAAGGCGAGATAGCCGGTGAAGGGATGGATTGCGGTCGGAACGAAGATCATCGTCAGCTCAGCGGCCGGCACAACCTGTAACGGTACGGGTGCAGTCCCCATCACGAACCCCAAGGCCCACAGTCCATCGCGGGGAAAGGGGAACGCGACTACCTTACTTTGGCCGAAACGCGTCCGGTAGTTCAACAGGTCCGTCATGCTCTTGAGCGTGAGATACACGCTTCGGATGAGCGGAATCCGTTCGAGCCAGGCCTCCGTTCGCCGGACCAGGCGTTGGCCCAGCACATGGGTAGCAATGGCCCCCACGCCCAGGACCAGGAGGACCAGCAGGACAAAACCAAGGCCGGGAATATAGGATTCGGCTTGGTGGCCGATCAGGTCGATGAGGACCGTATCCAGCGCGCTGAACATCGCAGCGAGGATAAGGAATGTCGCCCAGGTCGGCACGAGGATCAGCAGGCCGGCCAGGCAGGCCTGCCAGAGTTTTTGAATTACAGACATGCGGAGCGCTCCAAGCGAGCGTGGTCTAACATAGCAGATGCGATGGCGCTTGGTAAGCCTTGAACTATGGAGCGGTTTGGACTATCGTTTATCACCGCCGGCGACGGAACAGCGTTGCCGCGGGAAGGAGGGACATTCCATGGCCGAAGGAACGAGGGGACGCGTGAATATTGAAAAGGAGCTCTTAGCGATTCTCTGTTGCCCCGAGACGAAACAGGCGGTCAGCCTCGCGGATGATCAGTTGATCGACAAAGTCAACGCGGCGGTTGCGAAGGGAGAGTTGAAGAATAAAGGGAAGAAGCCCGTGACGGAAAAATTGGACGGCGGACTGATCAGAGCCGACAACAAGATTCTCTATCCCATTCGCGAAGATATTCCGGTGATGTTGATCGATGAAGGGATTCCCCTTGAACAAGTACCTTGACCGTACCTGCCTCCTGTTATTCGGCGAGGCCTACTGGGAAGCCCATTTTGCCTGCGATGCCGGCCACTACACGCTGCTCTAGGCCTCCGGAGTCCTAGGGTTGCTCTCCATTATCTCTATGGTCTCATGGAATCCCGCCCATCGGGATGACACAAGCACCGCGGCTCTGACCCGCCCATTGTCACGCACGGTTCCCGAATGTATCAAGGTGACTAGGGAAGGCAGAAGCTACGGCGACAGCAGACGGGTTTCTGCCTGAGCCGCTTCTGTCTTGGAACCGGTCGAAGTGCCGCAGTGGGCGCACAGATACTCATAGAGATTGCCGCTCGGCAACACCAGGAGCAGCCGCTGCCTCGTTGGGGTTGCCTGCTTGCAGGTGCCGCAATAGAGTAGGGATGCGTTGAAGGAGTCGTATTGCGCCGGCGGCCGCTGGCGGCTGCCCTGCGGAGCTCGTGCAGCGCCGGAGGCAGCCGGCCCAGACCATCGTGGCGTTCGAGGTTTGCCGGAAAAGGTCGACATCGCGCTGGATTCTAATGGCTGTCAGACGATCAGGTCAATGAGCCGGCGGGCCGCTTCAGGCGTCGTCTTCTTTCGGATCCCGATGCAGTCGCCAGATCGATCGACCGAGTTGCACGGCGCCGTACAGCCCCAGGCCGGACAGCAATCCATACAGGCCCGCACGACTCCACGGCCAGAGCTCCGGGGCGTGGAGCATTACTCCGAGGGCGATGTGCCCGCCAAAGCCTAAGCAAATCGCGAAGATGATC
>DATFFC010000025.1:0-27109 GCA_035250505.1 Nitrospiraceae bacterium
ATATGGGTTTGAGCCCGAGCGAATCGAATGGGAAGACGACGTCGAGACCTTCCGCTACGTGACCGGCTACGCCGTCGGCAAAGACACGTTGATTCCCGGCACGTCGCGCTTGAGTCTCCGAAAACTCCGTCAAGACGTAGACTGGCTCAACGGGATGGACGGCGTCTCGCCGACTGCGGCGGATGTGGAACGGTTGGAACGGATTTCAATTCGCTTTCAGTGTCTGTTGGCTGACTACTCGGGCTGCTTCTGGTTCTGACAGGATGTTGAAAGAGTCCTTCGGCGTGTCACAACGTCTTCATATACTCGACCAGCGCATCTTTATCTTTTGGCGGCAAATCCGTGCCGTACAGATGCCCCTGGTTCCCGCTGCCGCGCTGGCTCACGTCGTACGGCGTGCCGATCCGCTCCACCTCGCACAGTTTTTTCCCTTGCACACTCTCGCAGCGCATGCCGACCGACTCCGCTTCCGCCGGTGATGTTATGAACCCGACCTTGACCTGGTTGTAGACGTCATAGCCCCGGTAAAAGACCTTCGGCCGTTTCTCGACCGGTTCGAGCAGATCACGCAACGTCGGCACGGAGCCATTGTGCAAGTACGGCGCGCGGAGCCAAATACCATCTAGAAATGCCGCGATGTAGCCGCTGGGATTGTCTTCGACCAACCCCCGCCGCTCGATACCCATCTCGCGCACCACCTTGTTCGCCTGGATCGCGGCCTGCTTGCTCCAGGTATCCAACCGGCCTCGATCGGTGCCGACTTCCTCCACCGGCACGCGCCGACCGGTACGCTCACTCGCGTGGCAGCGCGCGCAGGTCTTATCGAACACCGATTTGCCCGCCGTCGCTTTTTGCCGGTCGATCGGAAACGGATACTTGGGAGCGGGATAGGATCCCAGATACTCCTCGAACCATTTGACGTGGCCGAGAAACTCCTCCATGTCGTGCGGCGCCGCCCCGAGCACGCCCAATGCCGAATCGATGATGACAGACCGTGGATCATGACTGTCGCCCGCGAGATTCATCAAATGCCCCTTCTCCGGCCTATATTTGTTCAAGTTCCACAGAGAGGGCATGTCGGTCGGCCCGATGGTGTCGTCCATCGGGAACTTGATCATGAAATATTTCGTCAGATTCATTGCATCGTCGCGGCCGCGGCCCCATTCGGGAAAGTCCTTCCGATAGATCCAGGCGAACTGTTCCTCCCGCTCGAGCAAGCGCTTCTTCGTAATCGGAATCAACAGGAAGCGATAGATCATCCGGTCGAGAAACGACAAGTCGGCTGCGAGATTGATCTCGCGCATCATGGTGTCGGAGTTGAAGCGCGGATCCTTCGCGCAGTCGATCATGAAACGGAAAAAAGCCTCCAGATTCAGCGTATGATTCGGTCCCGTCGGCACGAACGTTCGGGGTTCATCCGGCTTCGACCGGTAGCTCGCCGTGTGACAGGACGCGCAGGTGTTCGCCACGCGGGGAAAGCCGATCACCTTTTTCGTAAAACCGATCGGCAACTCCTGGCCCTCTTCCCACAGCACGCCCAATGACGCATAGCCGCCCGGCCCCGGCAGCTTCTCCGGAAACATGCGCGGCAGGATGTACCAGATCCAATAAGGAATGCCGGCATCATGTTCGGCTCCGATGGACCCGTACTTGAAGCGCATGTGCGGATCTTCCATGATCTCCTTCGGCTGAGGCTCCTCCCTGAAGAATTTGTACCAGCCGACATAGGCACCCAGACCGCCCAGTACGAGCAACACCACAAGGACTATCTTGAGCTTGCGCCACTTCGCGGGCTTGGCCTTCACCATGGGCTGTCATCCTCCAAAGCACATCATCGACCGGTTCAGAACGTCTTCAGATATTCGACCAGCGCCTCTTTATCTGCGGCCGGCAGATCCGTCCCGTACCGCTTGCCTTCATGACCGGCGTTGGAGTTGCCGGCGACCGCCGTATCAAATCGAAAAAAAGCCCGGCCGTTCTCTTCGTCCACCGTCGAGACAAATCCCATTTTCGCTTGATCGTAGACGTCATAGCCTCGATAGAAGATCTTCGGCCGTCGCGCGCTCGGCTCGAGGAGATCCCGGAGCGTCGGCACGGACCCGTTGTGCAGATAGGGCGCACGGAGCCACAATCCATCCAACGGCATGTTGGCGTAGCCGAATGTTTTTCTGAAATGAGAGAACCGCTCGTTCGGATCCTCGGTCTCCGCGTACAATAGATTTTGATTGACGGCGAGATCCTGCGTGTACGAATCGAGGCGATGCGGGTCGGTATTGATCTGCTGGATCGGCGTGACCTTCCCCACTTCCTGTCCCTCGAAGCTTCGTCCGTTCGCCCCATGGCAGCCGGCGCAATACTGCTTGTAAATTGAGCCGCCTTTGGCTGCGAGAGTCTGATTGATGGGATACGGATAGGCAGGCGGCTCGCGTGTTGAGAGCCATTCTTCAATGCGCCTGATTCGTGCGCGATCGAGCGTGGCCGGCGTGGCGCCGGTTCCGAAGGCGGCGCTGCGATTACGTTCCTCCACCTTGGTGTTGTTTCCGTCCCAGTGAAGCTGCATCCCGATGCGGGGCCCTTGCAGCCAGATGGACGGAAAATCAGTCACTCCGATCAACTCGGACGGCGGGGCGTCGTCCATGGGAAAATTGAAGAGCGCCTTGGCCGAGCCGAAGGTATCGACTCGCCCGGGGCCCCATTCGGGCCGCTTGAGCATGGATGAGAAGCGATCTTCCAGCATCAACAGCCGGTCCCGCATCATGTAGATCGCGAACGGATAAACCAGATACCGGTCCAGTGCCTTGAGATGTTCGCCGGACAGTCGCTGGACCTCAGGAACAATGTGCTCGGGTGAGAATTTCGCATCCTTCGCGCAGGCGAAGAGGAACTTTTCAAACGCCATCAAATCGACGGTATTGGCCGGCATGCCGGTGATGATCCTCGGCGCGGCATCCGGCCTGTCCCGCACCGTGCTCGTGTGACAGACGGCGCAATTGAGAAAGACTCGATCCAGTCCCATATGGCGGCGCTTCGACATCCCGATCGGCAGATCGTTTTTCCCTTCATACAGAAATCCGAAGACCTTGAGTTCCTGGCCGGGAAACTGCTTTCCTTCCGGCAACTCGCGTTCGCAGACGCTCGGGAGCGTTTTCCAGATCCAATAAGGAAATCCGGATGCCCGTTCTCCACCGGTGGATCCGTACTTGAAATGCTCCTCGGCGTCGGCATAATCCACCGGGCGGTCGGTCAAAAATCTCACAGTCAATGCGATGAGCACGCCGGCGACCATGATGAACAGGGTGGCGAACACCACCGCAACTTTCTTCTTGACCGCTTTCGCCTGGCCGACCTCCTCCGGTCCATCTCTCATGTCGGGTCCGTTCCTCCTCTCGGCACTGACGTCCGGAGAGCCGCCTCAGCTCGTGGCTCGCCGTCCTTCCGAACCGCCATGGCTCGAACCGGGCGGAGACGAACAGGGTTGCAAGTTGTCGTAGCCTTTGGCCGCCAGGTCTGCGAGCCGCATCTGCGTCCCGGTCTGGGACGCCAGCAAATCCGCCGTGTACGATTTCAGCAATCCAAGATCGGCATGGCCGGCCCATTGTTCCGGCGAAAGATGTACGCGCTGCAGCGCGGTCACCGGGGGCATCGGCGCCTCCTGGCGTGCAGATGGAGGCATCGCCCACATCTCCAATCGAAACAAGATCCGTTCGGCACAATCGCGGATCTGTTCTTGGATTTGGCCGGGGCTGCCATGAAGAAAATTCGGCGGGAAGGGAAGATCTTCGTGGTGACATTGCGCGCAATAACGGTCAAACGCCTTCAGCGCCGGAGGCAGCCTCTCGTCATCGAAGAGAATGTCATGGTCGTGCAGCACTTGATCGCCCGTCACGCTGACCGGCGGCATATTGTGCGCGCTTTCGCAACACCAGGTCAGAGGCGGCATCCCGAGCTGTTTGAACAAAGCCGCCATCACCACGGTCCGCCGAAACGGCTTCCGCGCAAGTACATCGGATTCGCCGGCCAGCGTCTCCCGCGCCATCGCATCGATCGCGTGGTGAACTGCAGCATAGTCTTCGGCAATGGTCATGACCGCAGAGCCGGTCAAGCCGGCGGTCCGGCTCGTCGTCCGTCGATCACGCGCGGAGCTGAATTGCAGGGCCAGTTCCGTGATTGCGACCCCGTCGGCGAGCCGCGCATGCAAGCGGCGCTCTTTCTGAGCCACGACGATCCGTCCGCTGTATCGACCGTCCCTGTGCGTGACGGTCCCGCCGGCTATTTTCAGATCCATGAGTTCGCCGCCTCGACCGGACGAAAGCCGTTCGATGGAGCCTTGGGTCACGGTGCCGCCCTTGAGATACAGCACCCCTTCCATCGAAAAACCATCGTCGTCCTTCCGGCTCAACCTTTCTGTTCCTAGGCAACGAAACGTCACCCGCTCGGCCGAGCCGCCGTCATGTCGTACGTCCGCCTCGCACGGGCTTTGATACCGGAGCATCCGAGCACCTGAACCGGCGGCCTGCCGGACAAGATGGGCATCCAAGCGCTCGATATCGACTTCTCCAAGAAAGGCCGACAGCCCGGTAATGGCGCGATCAAGGACCTCGTAGGACTCCGGAGAGAGAGACCACATCGCCAGGGGTTCTCGAAGAATAGTCGGTTCAAAAATCGAGCGAATCTTCGCCCGCTCGCCGATGCCGTAACGACCAGCCGAAACGGCTCGAACCATAGAAATCGTCGCCATGGCCGGCTCGTAGTCAATGGGATTACGGTTGGGAAGATCAGGATTCGGAATCTTGAGTCCGTGCGGCCACGTCTCGCTCCAGTGCGAAAGGATGTGAGAAGCCGATCGGTCACGGGACCCGGACGTGCGTTGCACAACGTCCGGTATGCCGGTCAGGCGGGATTGCAGGAGAAAGCGGAGCAGGTCCGCTCGGCATTGAATCGACTCGTGCGGCGATCGTGTCCGTTCGCAGCCCTCTTGCCACAACAATTGAACGGCGGAGAACGCATTCGCTCGGTCCGTCGCCTGATCGATGGCATCGGGCACATCGACGCCTTGTCGAAGCGGGAATCGATAAAAATCCGCATGCCGGTCTTCAAGCGCGTTGGCGACGGCCCGGTTCGCATTCGTCTCGTCCCATTGAGGACGTGAGAATATGGGACTCTGGTTTTGGTGACAAGCCGTACACAGAGCCCGATTGGCATACATGACGTGGGGGACTTTGCCTGGAGCATAGTCTCGCACCACCTGAAATTCGAATCGACCCGCCGCCTCGTTATAGCTGATCACCTCCAGGATACCGGCCTTTTCCTGATAACCAAGGAAGAGACGGTCCTTGAGCAACATGCCCGCAGCGCCGGCGCGCATCGGCGGATCGGTATCCACCCCGACCACCGCCCGTGGGTAGGCGAAGTAATCAGGCTTGGCCGCATGTCTCTGCAGGGATCGGTTGAGCGGGATCAAGACCCGTTTGAGCGGCGAGTCGCGTTCGCCGGTTCCCAATTCCCGTTCGATCCGTTCGAGCAAGGCCGTGAATGGAAACGGCACCTGGTAGACCATCCGATCTCCTTGCCGTTCCGTGACCAAATAGTCGAACAAGGATCGTCCTACCGGCGGCGCATCAGGACCAGGCTGAGCCGGATCGACGACCCAGACCGGCCCATCCTGATGCTCGCCTGACGGGGCGGCCCAGGCGGAGAAGCCTCCAGGCGGGCCATTCCCCGTGGGAATCGAGGCTGGGATCATGGTCATCCCGACGCAGGCGACTATGCCGAAGACTCGATACACGGTTTGCGTCCGAAGCCGGCTCATGTGATGGTTCGATCCGTTTACTTGGCCATCGCGGTCCGTTGCGGCCCCACCCAACAATCTTCCTGCGCCGCGCCGGTGGTCTGGAACGCAGCCGCGTCTTTCTCGGCCACGTCCTTGTTGTAGAGGGTGAAATTGAGCACGAAGACGCGCTTCATGTAGGCGCGTCCCAGATAAAAGCCGGGCCGCACCATGCGGATCTCGTCCCGGATTTCGAGCCCGTTCCGGCCCGCCAGCGCATCGGGCTTCTCCCGATAGCCCGGCAGATCATCTGTAAAGGCATAATCGATGATGATGGATTCCCGGCGGCCGTCCAGGAGGCTCTGGCCGCAATAGAGTTTCGCGGGGAACAACAGCCACGTGTCGTTCTCATCAACCTCCAGTTTCTGAATCGAGGCGACGTCCGGGCCGATCAGCGGCTTGAGAACGGCGAGATCGTTGATCCGATTCCGTAGAATGCGATGGGACCGATCGAATACCTTTCCTTTCCAGACCGCCTCGGCAATATGCTCGAGCTTGGCCGCTTTCAGATCGACCACCAGTCCTTTCAGGCCGCCGCCGACGATCTCGGCGACACGAACCCGCCCGGTGCTTCCCGCCGGGAAGAATGCCTGGCCTTGATACGGCCCATCCGGCATAGGACCGGCCGTCAAGCGTGCATAGATCTGATCCACTTGCTCCTGGGTCGCCGCTTCCAAATTGGTGTGTGTGATCTTCATGAGCTCCGCCGCGGTGAGCGGCATCTCATGCTCGAGACGCGCGAAATCAATCTTGCTCGCGTAGCCTTCCCCGCTTTGGCCGAACTTCACCGGCGGTGGTACTCCCCCGTCGCAGGCGGAGAGCAGCGCCGTCAGCATCATGCTGTACAACAGCGAGTGATATGATCGTATCATCTTGTCCCTCGTATTTCGGATTTCGGATTTCGGATTTGGTATTTCGTATTCGTCACAGGGTCGCCAGAAACGCGATGAGCGCCTGCTTGTCCGTATCCGACAGATCCTCCCCAAACCGATGGCCGTCGTCTTCCCGCAGCATGAGACTATTGCTGTAGACCTCACGCAGCTCCGCGCCGATCATCAAGAGATTCTTCGGGTCCGCCACAAGCTCTTTCGCCTTGTCGCGGATGGTCGCGGCCACATTCTTTCCCGCTTCCTGACCATATCGCGCCACGTACTTGGCCTCGAGTTTGTTGTAATCGACTTTCGACAATACCAGATCGTCTGCAAACTCCTTGTGGCGGAAATTCCCGATTCGGGACGAGGGCGTGTTCTCCGGAAGGACGATCGTGGCATCGACATACCGTTCCACGTTCCCCTCCGACAATTTCGGCAGGAGCTTGATGACGACATCGTGATTGAAGAGGGTGACCTTCGGCACCCGCTTGGCCGGATTGAGCAGATCCTGCATGGAGGCCTTATACAGTTTGAAGCGGCCCTCCACGCTCGGATCGAACGGCCAGCATGCCGGCGGATTAGTCAATCGGGTCGGGGTCGGGGCGTTCACATCGACGTAGGGAGCGTTGTAATGCTCATCGTCCGGCCCGCCGCAGAGTTCCGGCCCGATGGCGTTGTTATGCATGAACGGCGCATGCGCCCACAGGCTCAGCAGCGAGATATTGCGGTAGTAGCCCCGGCCTCCGTCGGACGGCTCGCGGATGTTGGGATCCGGCGGCTTGGCACGCAGCGTTTCCGAGCCATATTCTTCCCAAATATGGACTTTCATATGGTTCGAATGGAGGGCGCGGGCTTGATGCGTCCCCACTTCCGTCACCGGCGTGAGTTTGTCGTTTCCCAGCCAGTCGAGCCGGATCCCTTTGTCCTTGGGATCCTGAGACACCTGACGGAAATCCCGCGTTTCGAAGGGTTCGGGTTGACTGGAGTGGCAGCGCGCGCAGTTCTTTGCAAAAAGGCTCTTCCCGCGCGCCACCGCGCCCGCGCCGAATTCTTTATCCAATTGTTCAATGAGGTCCCGGTTGTCTTTCAGTCCCCTCGCCTTGTACAGATCCGAGGGTCCCGCCGAGAGGAGAAAGTCCGCGACGTTGCCCAAGCGGTCTTCAATCGCACGGAATTGCGCGCAATCGCGGCGGGCTTGCCCGATGTCGAACGGCGTCTGTCCGAATCCCCGTTGTGTCGGATCGATCTGCCGCATATCGGTGAGGTGATTCACCCATGATTCCTCGGAGCAACTTCCGATGTTGAAGTACACCCGCTGGATCGCTTCCAGGATACCGATGCTGTCCTCTCCCCCTTTGAGAAGCTGGTGAACCGATTCTTCCTTCTCTCCCCGCTCCCAACACTTCCCGTCTCGACCCGGTTCACACCAACACTCCCGTTCATGTGCCCCGGCCGGACATTGCCTGGTCTTCCGCCATTTGACGATGACGTGCTGGAACGTCGGCCGTTTGGCGAGATTGATCAGCGCGTTGATGGTGCCCGGGTTGTTAATCTGATCGTTTGGAATGGCCGAGGTATCGACGACGCCGGGCCGCGCATGGCCGAAGACCTGGTATTCCATCGATCGGGGATCCATGCCGGAACCCAAAATTTGAGAAAACCGCGAATACTGATTCCCGACCGTGCCGGAAATATTCTCATGCTTCGGATGGGCGGGGTCTTTCGGCGGGTGAAGCGGATTGAATGCGATATGGCAAGACCCGCATGAGATGCCGACGAGAAAAGGCGGTTCGATCGACCCGTCCATGATCCGGCTCCGCATCGGTTGGGTGGCGTCCGCCGGCTTGACGCGCTGGTTATAGCCGCTCCAATCACCCACGCGCCCTTTGTTCACGTTCCGCCACTGTTCCTTGTTGAACCGCGGATTGGGAAACTTTCGAATCCCCATCGCCCCGGTCGATGTGCCGAAGCGAAGATCACAGGGGGACTGCCGTTGATCTTTGGGCCCATGCGGATCATCGGGATTCAGCGCCGCGTCTTTGAATTCACAGGCCGGATCTCGATAGCCTTCCTTTCCGACGTACGTCAGCAGCACATCATCGCCGGGACAGTAGTCAAACCCGTAGGTCTCATCGTGGCTCTTCGCCGGACAGTTGGGATCCCCGGGCTTACAGCAGTCGGGATCATTGATGAGCCCCCATCGCCTGAATCGTTGATCCCGCCTGTCGGTACCCAACACGCGGTACCAATCGACCATCACGCCGAACCGTTGCGGATACACGTAGGTGAAGAACCGCTCGTTTCCCGCGGTCGCATTGAACCAAATTTCCGCTCCGGCCCTCTCCGAGTCGGTGAGGGCTCCCCCGCCGTACCGAAAGCCGGCCTGATCCTCCTTCATGACCTGCGGAGGTGATCCGGCAGGGCCTTTCCCACTCACGATGCCGACCAGACCGACATAGAGCATGATGCAGACGGCAATCATGACACGTTTCATGACCATCTCCTCCTTCCGCGACCATCAGCTTCGCGATTTCATCGAGCCTCGCCGGCTCGAGTGCTTTAGCCACATTATTCATGACGGTTCGTGACGAAACCGCCAAGACGCCAGGCGAAACGGGCGCGCGGAGCCCTGAAGGGCTGAGGCGTACTTGAAACAGTACGTCGAGGCCAAGAAGGGCGAGCCCGCCCGCTTGGCTGCGGGAAGCAGCAGCCAAGCTTGTTGCAGCGGCGTATCGGTGGTTGCAGTAGAAGCGTTCATGAATAATGTGGGTTAGGAACATGTTGCTTTGAGTCGGCCCTTTTAGGAACCTATCAACGGGGGAAGAAAGCAAGCATTCTGCCTGAACGCGACGCCGTCGATTCCCAACAGATTCAACGAGATGAAAAGAAAACCCTTCGGCAGGAACAAAGAAACTGTATCCAACAGGATAATGCTGTATCCAACAGGATAACGGCAGATACGTATGAGCGCAGAAGGATCGCTCTCCGCCGGACTGTGTCACGATGAGACATGGATCCCGTTCATTCCCACCCCGAAACCTCGTAGCCCTTTTCTTTCAGGCATCGTTCCATTGAAGCGGTGAACGTCGGATCCGGATTCAGCGGCTTGTATGTTCCGGCAATAAAGCCCAACACCCCCCCGACGACGGCGCCGGCCGCGGCGCCGATTGCCACACCGGTCGGCCCCCCGACCAGTCCGGTGGATGCCCCTACCGCAGCCCCGGCAATCACGCCGAGCGTCCCTCCGGCCGCGGCATTGCTGCTCCGGCTGGTCCCGTGGGACAGGCCGGCGCGTTCAGCCTTTTCCCGGCACGCCTCGACCTCCTGTTCAGCGGCGTCTCTTCCGTAAAGGAGGAGCCGATTGTTCGGGCGGAAGATTGGATCCGGCCCCGCGCAAGCAGCCATGCCGACGGCCAATAGAAGCATCCCTGCCATGAGACGCATCGATCCCTGCTTGCGAGCCGGCCTGAGAGTTACTGCCATCCCGAGACTTCGTATCCTTTCTCTCCAAGACATCGATTGACAAAATTGACGTACGCTTGGGTCGGCTGAGAGCTGCCGCTCCGAAATAACCCGCTGAGCAGTCCCCAGACGGCACCGCTCGCCGCACCGATCAGAGAGCCCTGTCCCGCCGCGCCGGTAATCGCGCCTCCGACGGCGCCGCTCGCCGAACCTATGCCCGCCCCAACCGCCGTATTGGTGGCGACCTGCCCGGCGCGGCCCGTGCTCTCGCGCGCGCCGGCCTCTTTCGCCATCTCGCGGCACGCTTCGATATCCTGTTCCGCCACGTCCTCACCGACGTCTTTCAGATGGGCATTGGGATAGAGGACGGGGGCGGGACCGGCGCAACCCCACAACAATAAGATCGCCGCCGCCAGCGCGGTGTGGAACGAACGAGCTTGTCTCCGGAACAGCGAGGTCGGCACCGTCATCATGTCGTGGTCGGAGTGAGCGCGTTGTTCAGTGCTCCGCGTACCTGCTCCAACCGGATGCCTTTCAAAAGCACGCGCTTGTGACGCGAGTGTACGCCGGACAGCAAGTGGACTTGAGCGAGCGGGAGACGAAACCGTTCGGCGAGAAAGCGGCGGAGTTCCTCATTGGCCGCGCCTTCGGCCGGCTGCGCGGCAATGCGAATCTTGAGCGCGTCACCGTGCCGTCCCGCGAACTCCGTGTACGACGCCTTCGGTTGGGCGTGAATCAACAGAACAGTTCCCTGATCCGTTTCGTAGGCCGGCTTATGCGGAACCAGATCAATCAGCCTTTGATGTCTTGTACCGCGGCTCGGACTTCCTGCAAGCGGGCACTGAACAAATCCAGATGCGCATTGCGGACCGTCTGGTCCTCGCGATTTCGCCACAAAGGCTTGAAGATGGTCCAGAGCTCCTTGCGTAGGGTCGTCGCCTTCGCATAGGCCGGTGTTGCAGCCTGCTGCTTGGTCACCTGGCAATACGCATCATCGAGCGCATGGAGCTGATTGTGCAGATCATCCATGCCGGCTTGATACGTTTGAGGCGCCCGGGCCGCCTTGGCACTGGACTCAAGCATGCCGACCAGATTCGCAATGGTCTCCGGCCCCGTCGAGCCCTTGGCTTGATGGAGGTAGGTATCGGCCTTGGGATAGAAGAAATAGCTGCAACCCTGAGTGGAGACCAGAAGTAAAAAGGAAACCGCTAGAAGAGGCATCCGATGGAGTGGAATCATTGGTAGGTTCATATATCCTGTCCCTTTGTGGTTTCCTATTTCTTATCTCATCCTTGGCCTTTGCCTTTTTCGTTTCCTTCCGTCCCTTTTCGTTGCTCCTCTAGAAGATCGCCTTGGCCACATCCAGGATGCTGCGTTGCATGTCGGGATCGTCGGTGATCGGACGCGCCACGGCGACGTCGCATGCCCGATCCGGCGGGACGCCTTGGTTGATCAATGTGCCGGCATAGATCAGCAGGCGGGTGCTGACCCCTTCTTCAAGACCGTGGTTCTTGAGATTGCGCACCTTCTGGCCGAACTTCACCAAGCGGTCCGCCACGTCGGCGCCGACACGGGCCTCCTGCGCCACCACCCGGCTTTCGATGTCCGGGGTGGGATAATCAAATTCGATCGCCATGAAGCGCTGCTTCGTGCTCTGTTTCAAGTCTTTGAGGACGCTTTGGTAGCCCGGGTTGTACGAAATGACGAGCATGAATTCGTCGACCGCTTCCACCACCTGCCCTTTTTTTTCCAGCGGCAGAATCCGGCGATCGTCCGTGAGCGGATGGATGATGACCGTCGTGTCTTTCCGGGCCTCCACGATTTCGTCCAGATAGACGATCGCTCCGTGCTTCACGCCGATCGTGAGGGGCCCGTCGATCCAGACCGTTTCCTGACCCTTCAGCAGATAGCGGCCGACCAAATCGGACGCCGTCAGATCTTCATGGCAGGCGACCGTGATCAGGGGGCGCCCGAGCCGGTGGGCCATGTGTTGCACGAACCGGGTCTTGCCGCATCCGGTCGGCCCTTTCAGCATTACCGGCATCCGGCTTTGCGCGGCAATGGCAAATAGCCCGATTTCGCCGCGCACCTCCGCGTAAAACGGCTCGCGACCGATGCGATAGCGATCCAAATCGAGTTCGTGTCCCTTCCCGGACGGTGTGGACGCTGCAGCGTTCATGGGGGAAATCCAATAGCCGGAGATCACCTGCCACGATAAACGGAATGGCACGGAAGATCAAGATAAGAGAGGAGGGAACGGGAATCGGAAAGGACTATGGCACCTTGGAGCCGTCCAGCACTTCCCGAACTTTTTGCGCGAGGGCACTCGGCGTGAAAGGTTTTTGCAAAAAGCACCGTTCAGTATCGACACCGCCCTTGGAAAAAACCGGGTGATCCGGATATCCGGACATATAGAGCACCTTGATCTCCGGCCTGACCTCGAGCAACTTTTCCGCAACCTCGGGTCCGCTCATCTGCGGCATCACGACATCGGTGAGCAACAGATGGATGGGCCCCATATGCTTGGCCCCGGTCAACAGCGCTTCGATCCCATGGCGGGCTTCCAACACCGTATAGCCATGCAACCGCAGTGTCTCGTTGACCAGCCGCCGTACCCCAGGCTCGTCCTCGACCAGCAACACGGTTTCTCGTCCACGGATCGACTCGGCGGTAACGGGTTCGCCGCCCGTTTCCTGCACTGATCCGTCAATACAGGGAAAGTATATTTTAAAGGTCGCCCCGCGGTCCGGCTTGCTTTCAACCTCGATGTACCCGCCGCTCTGTTTCACGATGCCGTAGACGGTGGACAATCCGAGCCCCGTCCCCTTTCCCTTCTCCTTGGTCGTGAAAAACGGCTCAAACACATGCGACTGTGTCTCTTCATCCATGCCGTGACCCGTGTCCCGCATGATGAGGCAGACATACTTGCCCGGTTCGACACCGACCGGCGTTCGACCCTCGTTATCGCCGAACTCGATGTTTCCGGTCTCTATGGTGACGCGGCCTCCGCTGGGCATCGCATCCCTGGCATTGACGGCCAGGTTCATAATGACTTGTTCGATCTGTCCTGGATCCGCCTTCAGCTGCCCGGCCTCCGGTTCGAGCACCGTGCACAGCTCGATAATGTCTTCACCCAACAGCCGCCTCAGCATGCCCTCCATATTCTGGATGATCGCGTTGAGGTCGAGCACCTTCGGCGCGATGAACTGGCGGCGGCTGAACGCCAGCAATTGTCCCGTCAACCCTGATGCGCGATCGGCGGCTTTCTTCACCTCCTCCAATTCCTTCCGCAGCGGATCGGTCGGTCCCAGCCGGCTCAACACCAGTTCACTGTACCCGCGGATCACGGTGAGCATATTATTGAAGTCGTGCGCGACCCCGCCGGCCAGCCGCCCGACCGCTTCCATTTTTTGAGCCTGCTGGAGTTGGGCTTCGGTCCGTCTGAGCGCTTCTTCCGCTCGGGCCCGTTCGCCGAATTGCCCGATTTTCAGTCCGACGTCGGTCATCATCTTCAAGAGTTCTTCGTCCGGTTCCTCGATCTCCCGGCTGTAGAGTTCAATAGTCCCCTCGACTTCCGTCCCGACTTTGATCGGGAAACCGAAGGCGCCGTGGAAGCCGACCTTCGCCGCCGCTTCCGCACGCGGGAAATTAGTTTCCCGCAATACATCGGAGATCCAGGTCGGCTTCCCCATGCTCCACACACGACCCGGCAGTCCTTGCCCCAGGGCAAACGTGTGTTGCCATGTGGCCAACACGAATTCCTCCGCCTTCAACGCGGGCGCCTGCCACAGGTCGAGGCAGCGGAGGACCTGGCTCTGGCGATCAAGGCGCCAGAAGGCACCCATTTCCCATTCGAGGCTTTCGCAGATCGCCTGCAGAATCCGGGGTCCGGCCTCTTCCAACGTCCGGGATTCGGCCAACACCCGGGTGACTTCATACTGCGACGTCAGCCGGCGTTCGGCCCGCCGCCTCGCAGTGATGTCGCGCACGAAGGCGCTGAAGATATAGGCCTCCCCCAACCGGGCCGGCGAAACCGCGATCTCGACCGGGAATTCGAATCCCTTGCGGTGCAGCGCCATCATTTCGATGCGCCGATTCAGAATCCGCCCTTCCCCGGTCTTGATAAAATGTTCAAGCCCTTGGTCGTGCGTCCGCCGATCCCGTGCGGGAATGATCGTTTCCGCGACGCGGCGTCCCAATGCTTCTTCACGAGACCAGCCGAACATGTTGGCCGCCTGCGCATTCCAGTCGGTGATGACGCCCGCCGCATCCATAGAAATCACTGCGTCCAACGCGGTGTCCACGATCACGCGGTTCCGTTCCTGGCTCTGCAAGAGCGCCGCTTCGGCGGCCCTCGCCCATTCGCTTTCTTGTTGTGCCTGTTGGTACTGGGTCCTCAGGCGACTCGTGGCCCAGAGCAGCAGCCCCATCATCGGCAGCCAGACGACGATCCCCGCCACGCCCAGTTTCCGCATCATGGCGCGGATCGGGAGCAGGATAGTATCGCGTTCCTTCCGCAACAGAATGGTCCACCGCAGCCCCGGATAGTCGCCGTAGCCTCTCGTTTGCGCATAGCCGGTGACTACGCGCGTACGCCGACGCACATGGTCTTCTTCGACATAGCCTTGCTTACCCGATTCACTCAACAACACGGAGGGGACTCCCAGGTCCTTCAGGTTGAGGTTGGTCTTCTGATCACCGATCGAATCGACGAATACGTAGCCCTCCCGGTTCAGAGATTGGTATTCGAAGGGACCGGACGAAGGCTCCGACTCTTGAATTTGCCGGATGGTCTCGATCAACACCTCTTCAAGCGTCGCTAAACTGATCCGAGTCGTCACCGCCCCGAGGAATTCGCCTTTCGGTCCCAATACGGGGGCCGTAATCCCCACTGCCTCCACCGGCCCGCCGGACGTCTTGGCCTCAAGCTCTTCGATATAGATCTGACGCGTCTGATGGACGGCCTGGAACCAAGAGGCTTGTCCGCGATGCTGTTTGACGACCGCGTTGTCCGTCGAGGCCACGATATGCCCCTGGGCGTCCGTCACGGCGAGCCAGAGATAGACCGGTCCGTGCGATTCCTTCATCCACTGCAGATACTCATTGATGTATTTTCGCTCGGCCATCCGGCCGGCAAAAGTCTGAGCCATCATGCGGGCGTCGCCATGGCGTTCGAAGAGCAGGCGATCCAACTTGCCCGCGATCTGGGCGGCGCCCAATGTGAGACTTTGTCCGGCCGCCGCCACTAAACTGGTCTCGATGGAGCGGGCCATTACGGCGCCGATCATCACGGCGACAATCGTCATGCCGAGGATGAGCACCGGCAACCAGGTGTAGGGACGCCGTTCTGCGACGGCGTTCGCCTCGTGAGGCACGGTTAGGTTTCCATTACCATGAAATTAGACAGCATCGCGGCCGGATGATAGGACTTCTTGCTCATCGCCAGATTCGGCAGGCCGGCATCGTCCATCGTATTGATGTACTCGGCGCCCCGCGCCAGGGCTGCACGCGCACATTCCCGAAAAATGAACTGCGCCAGGCCCGGGATGGTTCGATCCGCCACCTCGAGCGCCACGCAAAATACCGTGGGAGTGAGCCACATGCCGAACGTGTAGGCCCGCACCACGCCTCGCACCTTGACCACCGCGCCGATTAGGCCGGCCGCGCTCGGGTCGGTCAACGCCGTTTCATGCGCCGACGCGGCATCCGCCAACAGGAGCCGTCCCCATTCGTCCGTGTCCGATTCTTCCTTTTGAGAGCGCCACGTCCGAAACAATTCCAGACATGCCGCCCGATGCGACGGTCGATACGGTTCGCATGTGCCCCGGGATTCGCGTTCAAACCGGTTGCAGGCGGCGCGCTGAGACTTATACCGCTCGCCCGGAAGATCGGCGAGGTCCGTAGCTCGGTACACATAATCCGGTTCCTTTGATCGGCGGCGGAGACCGAGTTGAGCCATGTCGGGCAAGTATTCCGCCGGTACGTTTTCGATCCTGGTACTGGAACCGCCGCGATTTCTGATCCGGAGATATCGCAGCGCGGCTTGAAGCGGAGGCCGCAGAGGTCCTGCTCCCAGAGGCGGGAGCGCCAAGAAGATTCCGTCCGGCGACGCCGCGAAAATGCAGAGGTGACGTTCGATTTCCGCCCAGGAGTAGTCGAGCAGGGAATGCCACAGATATTGGCCGGCAAATGAAAACGCCGCAAGAGGGTCCGCCATGTGCGACTTCGCGGCAGCCAGTGCCGCTTCCACTCGAGGGCGGTCTTGCGCCGTCAAGGGCTTCACGGTCACCGCGGCGGCTGTCCGCTCCAACGCTTCGCTCACCCGCGGAAGCGCCCGTAGCGGCGACACATCGTCCTGAAACGGCCCGATCAGGCGGGGATGTTGCGCCAGCATGCCGGTCGTTTCATCCTGTTCAAGCAATGCGGCAATGTGTTCCGCCGCATCGGTCGTCTCACCGCGCGGCGCGCCGGCCATGAACGGACACTTCGAATCCCACCCGAGCACGACATTGCGCCCGCCGGAGTCCCACATCACCGCATAGGGGTAGAGTCGGCAATCCAACGGCCGATGCTCATAGATACGGCATCGCGACGTGTTGACTTCAAAGGCAGGACAGATAAAACCCTCGCCGGACGGATGGGGCACAAGCGTAATCTGGCCGCCTTTGGGATTTGGGAAGTGAGAAGAATCGATTCCGAGCGCGACGGCCCGGGTGATTTCTTCGGCGGTGAAATAGGGTCTCAGGAAACTGTCCGCCTCGGGGAACCGGCAGCACACCTCGCAGGTCAGGCAGGTCCGGCTGGGCACGAGCTGCGGCACCATCGGAAGCGGCGTTCTTTTTGCGGACGTATCGATCGATATGCTCATCAGCGCATCATACGATGGGATACCCTGCGAGGCAAGAAAGCGAACACTTCGGTCCACGGCGCCCCTTGGTCTTGTACGGGTGCGAGAGCCCATGTTACGATCTGCTCAGCCTCGAACTAGCCCGCATTATTCACGATGACTTCTACTGCAACCGCCGATACGCCGCTGCGACAAGCCTGGATGCGGTCTAGTTGGCATCCAGGCGGGCAGGCTCGCCGCTCGGGTCCGGCCGCCTCACCGACTCGGCGGCGCGCACAGACGTGGCGCTCTTTATTCAGCGCGCCGTGCGCCCCTCGACATACTGTTTCAAGTATGCCTCGGGCTCTCGCAGCTCCGCATGCCCGTCTCGCCTGGCGTCTCCGCGGTTTCGTCACGAACCCTCGTGAATAATGCGGGCTAGAGACGGCGACGGCGGCGTCGCGCGGATCTCACCGCATCGAGGACATGATCATTGACACTGACACAGCACCTTTCTGATCCCGTCGGTTCCGAATCAGCCCGCCGACGTTGCATTACGATTCGCGACTCCCTGATTCAAGCGGGTCTCTACGCCCCCACTGCGCCCGAGGCAGGAGAAGAGACCGGCTCAGCCAAGCATCTGGCTCGATGGCTGATTGCGCCTCAGGCGTTTCCGCTGTCCTCGGCTGAAACGGCCTTCTTTCATGCCCTCGGCGACGACCTGTTGGCGTTTTATCGAGCTCTGAACCGTCTCTATATGGAAAGTGCGCGTGGCAGCGTGCCGTCCTGGGTCTCCGGCTATCTGGACCAAGGAAAGCCCGAATCTCTGGTGGCATACGCCCGTATGAACCGCTTTCGCCACGCCCTGCCGGCGGTGATCAGGCCCGACATCATTCCAACCGCCTCAGGTATGGTCATTACGGAACTGGATTCCGTGCCGGGCGGCATCGGCCTCACCGCCTGTCTGGCACAGAGTTATGCGGACTTGGACGGCCCGGTCGACCGGCTGATCGGGGGACGAGACGGCATGCTCAAAGGATTTGCCGCCATGATGCAGTCCGTGCAGGGAACCGTGCCCGGCTGCGCCGCCATTGTCGTCTCTCAAGAAGCGGAAGACTATCGGCCGGAAATGCAATGGCTGGCCGGGCGGCTGCGCGACATCGGCGTGGAAACTTATTGCAGTGAGCCGCGAGAGGTACGGTTTGCCGAGGAAGGTCTCTCACTTGCCGTCGACGGCAACGTCCGTCCCATCGGTCTCATCTACCGGTTCTTTGAATTGTTCGATCTGAAGAACATTCCCAAGGCCGAGCTCATCATGTACGCGGCCAAGAAAGCCCGGGTCCTCGTCACGCCGCCGTACAAGCCCGCTCTGGAGGAAAAGCTCGCCTTCGGCCTCCTGCATCATCCCGTCTTACAGAGCTACTGGCGAAGCGAATTGGGAGAGGCCGTCCATGCGCGTCTTCTGAGCCTGATGCCCCGGACGTGGATTCTCGACCCCCGGCCGGTCCCACCGACCGCGATCATTCCGGGTCTGACTATGAGCGGTGTCCCCATTTCGGACTACAGCGCGCTGGGCGAGGGGTCGCAGAAAGAACGCCGGTGGGTCGTGAAACCGTCGGGATTTTCGGAATTGGCCTGGGGCAGCCGCGGCGTGGTGATCGGCCATGATCTTTCTCAGCCGGAGTGGTCCGCCGCCTTGACGGCGGCGCTTGCAGCCTTCCCCATGACGCCGCATGTCCTTCAGGAATTTCACAAAGGGCGGCTGTTCGACTGCGTTTATGCGGATGCGACCGACGGGTTGAGCCGCATGTCGGGGCGCGTGCGCCTCTCGCCCTATTATTTCGTGGCAAACGAGAAGGCTGAGCTGGGCGGCGTTCTGGCCACCGTCTGTTCTTCGGACAAGAAAATCATTCACGGCATGGAAGACGCGATCATGGCTCCTTGCGCCGAAGTCCCGGACGCCGGCTCTTTTTCGGTTTCATAGTTCCAAACCATGATCCATGAGCTTCAACTCCTGATTCGGCACCCCTGAATCATAATTTCATCGTATGTCTCTCACTCTCTACCACGTGCACTGGTGCCCCGAATGTGAACTGGTGCGGCGCAAGTTGACGGAATTGGGTCTCTCCTACGATGATGTCGTCGTTCCCGATTTCCGTCCCCTGCGAAAGCAGGTCTATGAGGTCTCGGGACAATACTATGTTCCGGTCCTGAAGGACGGAGACCGCGTCCTGACGGAGACCCGGGACATCCTGTCGCATCTCGATGCCCATTACCCACCGAAGCCATGATGGACGGCTCCAACGGGACAGGCGGCAAGGCCGCGAACGGAGTCACGGTGCCGAACGGCAACGGAAGAAAGGATAAAGACGTGGAGGATTGGAAGCGCGTGCTGGCCGCGAGTACCGTCAAACCCAAGGATTTGGCTCAACGGTTGGGACTGGATGAGAGGGAGATCGAGTCGATCGTCGGAGACTATCCGATGCGGATTACCCCGACGGTGATGGCCACCATCAAGAGCAAGGGCGATGCGATCTGGAAGCAGGTCGTCCCGGACAGCGCGGAAATGGCCGATGCCGACGCGGAGGATGATCCGCTCGAAGAAGATCTCATGAGCCCGGTTCCCCATCTGGTGCATCGATACCCGGACCGTGTGCTGTTGATGGTGACCAATCAATGCCCGATCTACTGCCGGTTCTGCACCAGAAAGCGGCTGGTCGGCAAACCCGGGTTTCTCAAGAAGGGCGAACTAGACCGGGCCATCGCCTATTTGCGTGAGCACCAGGAGGTCCGTGACGTCATCCTGTCCGGCGGGGATCCGCTGCTCCTGCCGGATCCGCTGCTCGAGCGCATCCTGAAAGCGTTACGGACCATCCCGCACCTGGAACTGATCCGCATCGGCTCGCGCGTCCCAGGGAGCCTGCCGCAACGCATCACGCCGAAATTATGCGACATCGTGAAACGGTACCACCCCATTTATATGAACCTTCACTTCAATCATCCGGACGAATTAACGCCGGAGGTCAAAACGGCGTGCGGGATGCTGGCGGATGCGGGGGTTCCTCTAGGAGCCCAAACTGTGCTACTCAAAGGAGTCAACGACGACCCCGAAATCATGAAGCAATTGGTCCATCAGCTGCTGCTCGCCCGTGTGAAACCGTACTATCTCTACCAGGCGGATCTGACGAAAGGCACGAATCATTTCCGGACGACCGTCGAGACGGGCTTGAATATCATTAAGGCGCTCCAAGGGCACACCAGCGGAATGGCCGTGCCGCATTTCGTGATTGATGCGCCGGGCGGCGGTGGAAAGATTCCGTTGCTGCCGGGGGACTATCTCGTGCATATGGACGAGGACGGCGCGGTGCTCCGCAATTACGAACAGAAGACGTTCCATTATCCTCAGCCGAAACAGGACTCTGGACGCGAATTGCCGATGGTCGGAGCCGGCCAGCCCTGGAATGCCTCGGCGAACGGCTGCGATGGGGGGCCTGACGACCTGTGAAGACTCGACGGCACGGCATTCTTCCGTATCAGCAGATCAAGAACCTCATCGCGCGGCAGGTCATTCGCGCCGAGGACCCGGTAGAGGGGCGCCAGATTCAACCGGCCAGCCTGGACCTGCGCCTGGGCCGGAAAGCCTACCGGCTGATCAGCAGTTTCCTTCCGGAACTGTCGGAAATCACCAGCCGGTTGAACGCGCTGGATTTTTACCAGTCCGACCTGGTGATGTATGAAATGGACCTGACCGACGGGGCCATTCTCGAAAAGGGGCACGTCTACCTCGTTCCGCTTTTAGAAAGCCTGCGGCTCCCCGCGACGATTCGGGCCAGGGCCAACCCGAAAAGTACGACCGGCCGGCTCGACGTCTTCACGCGGGTCGTCACGGACCTGAACGCCGGCTTCGACGAGATCCGAGCCGGCTACCACGGTCCCCTGTATCTGGAGATCGTGCCCCGGTCGTTTACGATCAAGGTGAAAACCGGCTATTCCCTGAACCAAATCCGGTTCATTCAGGGGGATGCGGTGGTGGCGGACTCGGATCTGGCGCGCCTTCACCGGTCGGAACCCCTGCTATATCACAACGCGGCGCCGGCCAAGCCGCTCGCGTCCCGGGATTTACGGACAGACCGGGGACTGTTTCTTCGCATCGATCTCAAAGGCCAGGACCGAGGCGAGCGGCCGGTCATCGGTTATCGAGCGAAGAAAAACAGCCATGTCATTGATTGGTCCAAAATCGGCTACTATGCCGCCACGGATTTTTGGGAGCCTCTGGTACGCCATCGGCAGGACAGTCTCCTGCTGGAACCGGAGGAGTTCTATATTTTGGCCTCGAAAGAACGCATCAGAGTCCCCCCGGGTTACGCTGCGGAAATGGTCGCCTATGAAGCGGCATGCGGCGAGCTGCGGACCCACTATGCGGGGTTTTTTGATCCGGGATTCGGGTATGGCCGCGGTGAACTCCGCGGCACCCAAGTCGTGCTGGAGGTGCGCCCGCACGACGTACCCTTTCTCATTCATGACGGGCAGACCTTTTTCAAGGTGGTCTACGACCGCATGAGCCGGCTCCCCGCACAGCTATACGGCACCGCCCTGGGATCGTCTTATCAGCGCCAGGGCCTCACCCTCAGCAAGCATTTCAAGGCATGATCATGGCACCTGCACCACCCAGCGACCTCCCGGAGCCTTCCGCCCGCCCGCCGGCGTCGAAACATCCCCGGCCTCACCATGACGATGAGGGAGGCGACCGACAATCCAACGTCGCCGGCATGATGGTCGGCACCGCGCTGATGTTCATCGGGTTTTTGAATATCTTTCTCTCCATCAGCGGCGGGTTTGAGATCAATGTCGTGCCGCTTCTCATCTATTTCGGCGGCTTGGCCGTGTGGGCGAACTCCGTCATCGAGAATCCGACGTGGCGTTATTCAATCATGGCGGTGGCCATTCTCTTGGCGCTCGGCTTTTACCATTACGGCGAGATCCATTTCTGGCACAAGCAGGTCGTCTTTTGGACGACGGTCGTGATCGTCATGTACTTCATGTTTCATGAGCCCAAAAAGCCGGCGTAGGGGGATCATCGCTCGTCGTTCGTGATGTGTCTCTCGCCCGTGACATCCCCACAACGAGATACGAACGACCAGCGACGAGCCGCCAATACCGCCGGTATGACGATCTCCGTCATCATTCCCACCTTCAACGAAGAATCGGCCCTCCCGGCTACGCTGGAACATACGTTTCGGCTGGGCTTTGATGAGATTCTTGTCGTAGACGGCGGCAGCAGCGACCGCACCCGAGATATTGTCTTGCAATTTGCACTGGCCCAGACGCGAGCAGCCATCACCGAGTGTCCGGTTCTCGTGATCAAGGCCCAGCCGGGTCGGGCCAGCCAAATGAATGCAGCCGCCGAGTTGAGCCACAGCGACGTGCTCTTGTTCCTCCACGCCGATACCGTTCTGCCGAAGGAGGCGAGGCACCGGATCGTGGCCGCACTGAGCGATCAGTCCTGTGTCGGTGGCCGCTTTGACGTGCGGTTTGATCGTCCTACGAAATTGGGCGGGATTATCAGCATGATGATGAACATCCGGTCACGGATAAGCGGTATCGCGACCGGGGATCAGGCCATCTTCGTCCGGCGCGAGGTGTTCGAGCGGATGCGGGGCTATAGTCCGATCCCGCTCATGGAAGACCTCGATTTTACCCGGCGCCTCAAAAAGCAAGGCCGCGTGGCGGCGATGCGCGAGACCGTGACGACTTCCTACAGGCGGTGGGAACAGCATGGACCGGCGCGGACGATCGTCCGCATGTGGTCCATCCGCCTGCTCTATTGGCTCGGCGTCAGCCCGCACGTCCTCTCGCGATTCTATACCGACGCGAGGTGAAGTCGAAAGTCGAAATTCCAAATCACAAATTCCAAGTTCCAAACTCGAAATCCGAAACTCGAAGTTCGATTCTGGAATGTGGTATTTGGATTTTGGAAATTCGCAGCTCGAATTTCGAAGCTCGAAGCGGAATCTCGGATTTCGAGTTTCGAATTTGGGATTTGGAGCTTGGAGTTTGTAGTGAGGACTGACAAGCGACGAAGCCCGGTGCCTTCCCAGCGTGCCGATTTCGCGCTGGTCATTTTCGCGAAGGCGCCGGTTCCGGGCCAAGTGAAGACCCGGCTCTGCCCTCCGCTCACGCCGGACGAAGCAGCGACCCTCCACGGCAGCTTCGTGCTCGACACGGTGGAGCGTACCAGGGCAGCCATTGCGGCGTCTCATCTCCCGGCCGTCCGCATCTTGGCTTGCGCCCCTTCTTCAGCCCATGTATTTTTCAAGATCATGGAGGAACGCCACGGCGTCCGATTGCTGGATCAGCAAGGCGAGGACCTCGGGGCACGCATGCATGGGACGTTCGTCGATTGCTTTGCAGAAGGTTTCACGCGGGTGGTGCTCGTTGGAACCGATGTCCCATCACTTCCGTTGCCCTATTTTCGGCAGGCCTTCGAAGCGCTCGCCACACATGATCTGGTGTTGGGCCCCGCGCAGGATGGTGGGTACTACTTAATCGGGCTCACGCGGCCGGCGGCGGGACTTTTCGAGAACATCCCCTGGTCCAGCGATCGCGTGCTGGCCGCGACCCGTGAACGAGCCGACAAGTCGGGACTTCGGATACGCTCCCTGCCCGTCTGGAGAGATATCGATACCCTCGAGGACCTACAGGTCTTGATTCAGGAGAGTGCGAATGAAGCCGACCGCCAGCCCAAAGCTCGGACCTTTTCGATGAGGACCGCCGGCGCGCTGGCGCTCATCGGAAAACGATTGCGCAGCCGCATGCAGGCGGATGAGGTTGAATGATGCAGCGTATCGCGCTGATTACAGGCGGGGCCAGGGGGATCGGGCGGGCCATCGCCCTCGATTTGGCAACGCAGGGATGGCGCATCGCCATCTGTTATCGGACCAGCGAAGCCGACGCCAAGGCGACCGCCGCGACCATCGAAGAACGCGGCGGTCACGCGTTGGCCGTGCAGTGCGACGTCTCGATTCCCGAAGCGGCACACGGGCTGGTAAAACAGGTGGAGCAGCAGTGGGGTGGTCTCGACGTGCTGATCAACGGAGCCGGTCCTTACCACCGGGTGAACCTCTTTGACGAAACGATTGCGGGATGGCGCGAGATGTTCGACGGGAACCTGCACCCGATCTTTTATCTGGCGCAGGCGGCGGCACCCGGCATGAAAACCCGCCGGTACGGGCGGATCATCAACTTCGGCATGGCGAATGCCGATCAGATGGAAGCTCAACCGGATGTGACGGCCCATTACATCGCGAAAGCCGGCGTTCTCATCCTCACCCGTACTTTGGCCAAGCTCCTTGCCCCACACGGCATCACCGTCAATGCGATTTCGCCCGGCTTCATCGACTCCGGAAGCGCCCCGCCGGGAGAACTGGCCGGCATGGTGAAACGCATCCCGGCCGGATATGTCGGCACCGTGGATGATACCGTGGGCGCCGTCCACTATTTGCTCTCGGATGAGGCTCGGTACGTGAACGGGGCCAATATTCAGATCAGCGGAGGATGGGGAATATAGAAAGCGGCGAGAAATTCCTCATTCGCTGGGGCAGGCTATCTGGCAAGGAGCAGGATGGCCGCGATGAGAAGCGCCACGATATAACTGTTTCGATCCCGCACCGCGAAGACGACCGGATCATCGTCCATGCTGTTGCGATAGGTGAGCATCCAGGCGCGTGTGATCCAATACAACATCACGGGACAAATGACCCACAACACTTCCGGGTGCGAATAGAGCGTGAGCACTTCCTTGCTGCTGATGTAGAGTGCCAGCACCAGCACCGCAATGAGCCCGCTCGATGAACCGATGCTGGCGATGTGCTCCGCATCCGTCGTCCGATAGCCTCTGCCCCGTACTCCGATCTCGTCATCGTCGCTCACCAGTTTGAATTTGATTTCAGCGAACCGCTTCATCAAGGCGAGGCTGAGGAACATGAACAATGAAAACGTCAGAAGCCAGTGGGATGGGACGATATCTGCGGCAGCACCCCCCGCGTACACCCGCACAGTGTAGAGTTGAGCCAGAATGATCACATCGACCAGCACTAGCCGCTTCAGATAGAGGGAATAGGCGGACGTCAGCAGGAAGTACAGGGCCAGCACGAAAAAATACGCAAGAGGCAGCATCGACGACAGTATGAAACTGGCAATGAGGCAGCCCAGCGCCGCCGCCAACCCGGCGGGGATCGATAGATCCCCCGAAGCAAACGGCCTGCTTCGCTTGGTGGGATGATGGCGATCGGCCTCCAAATCCAAACAATCGTTGAGAATGTAGACGCCGGACGCGCAGAGACTGAACGACAAGAACGCTGTAAAGGCGGCCGCGACCCGAGTTCCACTCAGAATCTGGTGCGAGGAAATCAGCGGCACGAGAACCAAGATATTCTTGGCCCATTGATGAACCCGCATCGCCTTCAACAATAAGCGAAGACGAGAGCGATGCCGATCAAACACGTGTTCGACCGAACTCACCTTTTGCACGCGATCCACCAGCGACGGCGAGTCGGTCACGACAAGCGCCTGGTTGGCCTGGCTCCAGACCGGCAAGTCGGCCCTGGAATCGCCGACATAATCATATCCCCTCGTTCCAAACCGTTCTTGCAACGCCTTCAATTTGGCGGATCCCTTGAGATTGACCGCCTCGGTTCCCAGCACTTGCCCGTCAAACAGGTTCAGGTGCGCCGCCACCTGCCGCGCCAGCCGAACATGGCTTGCGGTGGCCAGGACCAACTCGCGCCCGCCTTGCCGTTGTCGCCGTAAATAGTCGACCACCGCTTCGTTATAGGGAAGTGTCGCCATATTGAGTCGCACCCTGCCGGCGAGTTCACCTTTGAGATAGGCCCTTCCCCTTAAGAGCCAGAAAGGAAGGCGGAGGAGTCCGAGGACGGGATGACGCTTGAGGAGAGCGAGCAACGATTCCCAGAACAAGTCCGTCTTGATCAACGTCCCGTCCAAATCGACACAGAGCGGGACTCGGCGTAAAGCGGACCGGCTTAGAGGAGCCGTCGCGTACTGGTCGCGCTGCTGCAAATGGCTTCTCTCTTCCTCTGCGTAAAGGCTCATCGGAACCCGGACGAGAGAAGAGGATGATCGGCCGGTCCCGATGAACCAACGGAGGTCTGGCACAAGCGGTCTTGTCCGGAACAGGGCGGTACGAAAGCGGCGGTTCCCTACCCCCCGAACGCTTTTTTCAGCAGCGGCTCGACCTCTCCCTTGGCCTCCATCGGGTCAAGGATATCCGTGTCCCCGAAAAATTGACCGTTGATAAAGACCTTGGGAAGGGTCGGCCAGCTGGTCATCCGCGC
Organism: Nitrospiraceae bacterium; assembly: GCA_035250505.1. Taxonomy (GTDB): domain Bacteria; phylum Nitrospirota; class Nitrospiria; order Nitrospirales; family Nitrospiraceae; genus DASSBQ01. The sequence continues at coordinate 26,341 of DATFFC010000025.1, forward strand.
GAGCGTCTCTCGTTTGGCGGGCTGGCTCAGCACATCGATGACTTCGTAAGGATACCCGTATTTGTCGAAGAACTGCATCGTTTCGCGGGTAAACCCGCACATCGGCATCGTCTTGGTGCCTTTGCCGTAGATCAAGATTTTATGCTCGCTGATTTCTTTTTGAATTTCTTGTTCGATCGGATCAGCCATGGGGCCCTCCTTGAAGTTCGTCCGGCGTGTTGGCGGTAATTTCCAGTGCATGAATGCGGCCGTCGCGCATCGGGACCGCCAACGCCTGATAAATCGCCCGGTGGCGATCCAAGAGTGTTTTGTCTTGGAACAGGCGCGACGTCACCTTCACCATCAAATGATCCTTGGTCCCGGTCTTGTCGAGCACCACCACGGTGGCGTCCGGCAGCAAGTCACGGATATACGCGGTAACGGTATCGTCGTTGATCATGGGGCTGTGGTCAGAATAACGCATCAGGCGAGGGAACACAATTCCAACAAACGTGTCTCTCATTGTTCGAACATGGGTGGCTATTCCAAGATCCTTTTGGGTACACTACCGCCATCAACGGACGAATGATCGTCCCATGAAAGGAGGCGTCGATGGCGCGGAGAGTTCGTGCGTGCCTGTACCGACCCGGTCGCATACTGATACTCGTCTTGGTCGTGATGGTAACCTGGCAGTTCGTTGCATTGGTTCCATCCGCTTCGGCTGCCGGTCCCGGGACGGAGGCCGTACAAGGACTTGGCAGCTTTTTTCTGACCGTGCCATACGGCGGCA
>DATFFC010000026.1:0-12681 GCA_035250505.1 Nitrospiraceae bacterium
CAGTGAGCGGACCAGATTCGGAAGCTGAGTCTCGAAAAACCATCGGGCCGCCAGCCGAAACATCGAAACCTCGTGTTCGACCAGCAGGCTGCGTGTCCAAGCGGCATACACACCCACTCCATACCCATGGATCATTTTTCGCAGCTCGCTCCATGTCCGCCGGTGGCGGTGCCAGCTCAGCGCGCGCGGTTCATAGACGATGCGGCACCCGGAAGCGAGCAGCCTCGAAAACATCTCCGAATCACCGCCCGATCGAGTCCTCGTGCCGGCGTCCAAGGCTTCATCGAACGGTCCGACCAACGTCAACGTGCTCTTACGCAGCGCCATGTTCACGCCCGCTCCAATTTGGCCGGCGGCCATCGGATTGATGGAACGGCGTTCGAAGACCCGCTTTCTGAAGCCGCGGCGGAATGTGCTGTATCGCTCATGCCATTCCTGCGCTTCCGTTTCGAGTTCGAGAGGCAAAGTCAGTCCCGTAACGCAATAGACGAGCGGATCCTCGAAATTCCGCACCAGTGCTCGCAGCCACCCGCGGTCCGGAGCCGCATCATCATCGGTGAACGCCACGATGTCGTGTGTCGCCTCGGCAAGAGCTCGATTTCTCGCGACATTCAGTCCGGGTATGTCTTCGCGCACATATCGCACACGCGGAAAATTCTTCACGATCGAGTGCGTCTCATCGGTCGTCGGGCAGTTATCGATGACCAGCAGCTCTTGCCCGTCGTCTTCCAAGCGCAACAGCGCTGCCAGACAATTCCGGACGTCGTGCGGTCGATCGCGCGTACAGATCGCGATCGTGGACGGGGGCAGCGGGTTGTGAGCCGCCTGAACGCGGTCCCACTCCAAGGAATGGTGCAGCCATGCCTCCCACAGTTGCCACCCGCCGGCGCGAATGGCTGCCGATCGCAATTCCATTCCGTCAATGCGACCATCGAAAATCGGCAAGGTCGTGTGCGCGACAGGCACACCTCGAAACCGGATCAGTATGTAGGCTTCTTGATACCGCTCGAGCCCCGTCAGTTCGTGCGGGAGATGGTCGAACTCGAGATCGAGGACTGCTGTAGGCATAATTCCGATGTATGGCAGCGAGTGATCGTGCCAGGCCGAAGTAAACAATACCCGCTGTGAGAGCGAAGTGTCCGGTATGCTACTACGTCCGCTCGTGGAAATTAAAGCACCGAGATGCACGACTTCCGAGCGAAGCTGAGGAGCCGGCAGAAGCCGCGAGGCACCGCGATGGGGTCCATGAGGTCAACGGGATGGGAATGCTGTTGCGACTGGAACGGATGCGATGGCCCATTCCGTCTGCAACGCGACCACGCCGCCGGCATTCACCATTGGAACTGATTCCGACACGAGTCGGAACGGATGCATCTGCCACTGAAAATCGTAGACAAAGCTCCAGTCGGTCGGAAACAGCCCTACGTTGACGAAGTATGTCCCGGCCAGCAGTGGTAGCGATTTGACCTTGCATCGCAGCACACTTGGAGAATGGACCGTTCCGAAGGCGGATTTCATCGATGCGATGACGGCTTCAAAGCATTTCACATGGGTTTCGCTGAATATGCCGACCGTACAAGCCAAGTCAGTGAAAGGAATACCTAGCTCGATAGTGAGCTCGATCGTGAGGTCCTGTCCGATCGTTAGGGGATCCGTCACGTCCCGGCCCTGAGAGAGGAGCCGCACGGATGTGATGGCGGCTTCTTGCGTGCCTTGCCTACTACCTTGCGCATTCAACAGATGCGGCAGAACCGAATTCGAAGCGACGAGCGAGGCTCGGCGATTCGTCCGTTCGCGCATGAGGTCGTGATAGCAGGCCAGTGCGTTTTTCGGATCTCCCTGCACGACCACCCGTCCTTCCTCAAGGACCAACACTTGGTCACACAGGCTCTGAATGAGACCGGCATCGTGCGACGTAACGACAAGGGTTTTCCCCTTTGCCCGGAACGTCTGAATGCGTTCAAGACATTTCTGTTGAAACCGTTCGTCGCCGACCGTCAACACCTCGTCGATGATGAGAATAGAGGGGTCGAACTCCATCGCCGCCGCGAAAGCCAGCCGGAGATACATGCCGCTGGAATAGGTCCGCACCGGCTGATCGATAAACGGTTCGAGCTCGGCGAACGTCACAATGGCGTCCTGTCTGGCGGCGACCTCCGACCGCCGGAGGCCGTTCAGCACGCCGGTGGTCATGATGTTCTGACGACCGGTGAGATCGGGGTGGAACCCGGTCCCCAACTCGAGGAGTCCGTTGACCATACCGTGGGAGACGACTCGTCCGGACGTCGGACGGCCCAGGCCGCATAAGAGGCGCAGCAAGGTACTCTTGCCGGCACCGTTATGGCCGACAACGCCCAGTATCTGTCCCTGCTCGATGGAAAAGGTCACGTCATGCAACGCGGAAACATATTCCGCTGCGCGGCCCCGTCCAGCGAGACGCCGAAAGAGTGATTCCCGAAGCGTCACGGGACGGCTGCGTTGGACACGATACCGTTTGCAGAGCCGGTCTACTTCTACGGCCAGCGGCATGATGAGGCGTGCACCTTCGGACGGCTGGAGCGCGAGCGCGACGGCAGTTCGCCGCTACAACACGTCGATGATATCGGGCAATCGATTCTTATACGCCGTGTAGCTCAGCCACAGGAGTGCCAGCCCCACTATGGCGATGAACATGACGGTCCCCCATTCCGGTACCGTGCCATGAAAGAAAATAGCCCGGTAGGCTCGGACCAATGCCGTCATGGGATTGAGTTGGAACCACGTGCTATATTCCACCTCGGCGACCGGTCGATAAAACACCGGCGTAATGAAAAACAGCATGGGTAGCACAATGCTTACGACATGTGCGATATCACGGTAGAAGACATTGTAGGTGGCGATGATAAGGCTCAGGCTGAAAATCAGCAGGCCTTGGACCAACACGATGAGCGGAAACAAGAGTACCGTTCCGGTTATCGGCCGACCGTACCAGCCGAGCAAGAAAAGTAGAAGCGGGAAGCTCAATACAAATGTGATCAATGTGGACAACATGTTGGCCATGACCAAGACGATCGGCGAAAAGTTGGGCCGGCGCAAAAGATCCCGATTGCTGAGAAAGAGATGGCCCGAGGAACTCAATGAATTGTTGAACCATAGCCAAGGAAGCAGCGCGCTGTAAATGAATGCCGGATAATCCGGGATATCGAGCGGAACGACCGACCCGAAGACCAGGACGAGCAGTCCTAATTGCGCCAGCGGAATGAGAATGCGCCAGCCGACCCCGAAAACAGAACCGACATGACTGAGCTGAAAGTCGCGCTGAACCAAATGCCATATCAGTTCGGTGGAATATATCACTCGAGGTCGACGGTCGGAAGGCGTTAAATTAGATCGACGAGCTTAGAAATCGAGGCCGCCACAAGTCAAGGCTCTTTTGCAATGCCGCCTGTCAGCACATATTTCAATGCCGTCAAAGATATCGAAGGGTGGTTCTACCGGGAAGACGCGATTCTCTTCGACGCGATCCATGCAATACAGACCGACCATTTCATCACCGGGGACTTGTTGGAAATAGGGGCCTATCACGGCAAGAGCGCGGCATTCTTAGGTTTTCTCCGTCGGCCGGCGGAACGATTTGTCGTGTGCGATTTGTTCGGGGCTTCCGCAGTGTGTCGGGACAATCAGGCGGAACAGGCCGACTGGTATCCTGGTCTTCGGCGGCAGATCTTTGAGCGCCGCTATCGAGCGATTCACGAAGAGTTGCCGGACATACTCGTGTGCAATTCACGCCGGCTCAAGCAGCGCGCCCGCCTGTCAAGAACCTTTCGGTTCATCCATATTGACGGGAGCCATCTCTATCGGATTGTGCGCCAAGATATTCGCATGTCAACCGAGCTGTTGAAGGCGGGTGGCGTCGTTGCTGTCGACGACTATCGATCGACTCATACGCCGGGGGTAGCGGCCGCCATGTGGGAGGCAGTGCTCCAACGGCGGCTGACGCCGATCTGCGCGACACCGCAGAAGATGTATGCGACGGCGGGCGGCCGTAAGATCGCATGGTTCGAAAAGCTCCTGGATTGGAGTGAGGGTCAGAATGAATTGAAAGTCGCGGTCGAGGCGATCCCGTTTCGCCGCATCCTACGATTCAGTATGTCGAACGCTTGTGCATAGGATGATCGATAGAAAGAATCATGAACGTCCGCAAGGAATATTGTCGAGGGGCGGGGCTGACTTGTTTCGCGCTTGTATCGGCGTCGGCGTAGGGACTTCATCGATCGGCCTGCACGCATGCGCCTTGTCTGCACTGCCCTTCCGGTGCCGAGGCTCCTTCTTGCGGCTCTTTCTCCTGCCTGTCGTGCTGCTGCTTTGCACGACCTTACCGATGGTCGGTTGCCAGAAAAGAGTTGGGCTTGGAGGAGAGACGATGCCGTCTGCGGCTCGCGGTCAGATTCTGATCGACCTGAATCAACAGATCGCGGTCGTGGGCCCCGGCCGCCTGGGAATCAATTTAAACTTTCTCGTTGATGATGAGACAGAGCGGCATCCCAAGAGGCCGTTACAAGCGGCCTTGAAAGAAATGGGGGTGCAATCCCTGCGATTTCCGGGCGGGGAAGAATCGGACGGCTATTTGTGGTCTGTGCCGCCGTTCTCACGCAGTGTCCCCACGCTGGCCCGAACAGGAGCGGCGGAGTGGCCAGCCAATGATCGTCGCTTTACCTTTCCCGATCAAAAAACGTTACGAGATACCTTGGATTTCGATGAGTTCATGGCCATCGCGAAGGAAGTACGAGCGGAGCCTGTCCTGGTCGTCTGTTATGACTCCATGTACAAGGAGCCTCACGACGGCGGCACCGCCCCTGACCGGCGACAACTCTTGGAGACAGCGGTGCAATGGGTTCGTTATGCTAACATCACCAAGGGTTATGGAGTGAAATATTGGGAGATCGGCAATGAAAGCTATCTGGAGTCGAATAATGGGGCCGCCATGGCTGCTCAATATGCCGCGGATCTAAAAGAATTCTCGGCCGCAATGAAAGCTGTGGACCCCACCATCAAAATCGGCGCCAATGGAAGCGGCCTGGAATGGTGGAGCGTCGTTCTGGCTACTGCTTCCTCTCACATCGATTTTCTCAGCGTGCATGTCTATCCGGTGTGGGCTTGGGACAGCTACGAGTATTATCGGAGAAATCAAGTCGATTTTATGGGACCGATCGTGGAGGCGATGGAAGCGACCCGTACGTATGCGCCGGATGCCGACCGAAGGCGGCTGCGCATTGCGGTCACTGAAGCCAATGTCGGAGACTGGTCGCCGATTTTTGCCTGGGCGAATGACAACGACTTGGGCCATGCCCTGGTTATGTTTGATTTGTTGGGTCAATTGTTGTCGGTTCCCGAGATCGACATGGTTCACCTATGGACCACGAGATGGATCACGCAGCGGTTGTTGCCCGATGTCTACGATGCACTCAGCCTGGATAACGATTTGCATCCGATCGGCCGCGCGCTCGCTATTTGGGGACAGTATGGTGGGCGCCGGTTAGTGGCCACCGCCGCCAATGAGCCTCTCCGCGTCTATGCTTCTTGTGCAAGCGAGGGGCAGAGAATCACGATTCTTATCCTGAATAAGGCCGCCGCTACTCAGACGGTTGCCGTTTCAACCATGCAGTCCGTGGAGCCCAAGCCGCTGGAACGATGGGTATTCAGAGGGGCCGGACCAACAGACAGGCATCCGGTATGGGAGCGTTTGCCGGATGTTGAACTGACGAACCCCTTCTCCATCGAGTTGAGTCCGTTCTCCATCACAGTGCTGAGCGAAACGAACCACCAGGAGAGCCAACAAAATACGGCAATGGATGCCGGAAAAATCTTTTTGAGCAAAGAGTTTTCATATTGACAGGAATAATTAAGTTCGGGGTATGATCACGGGCCATGCGTCTTTTCTCGGTGGTCCTTCCATTGCAAGCCTGCTTCTCGCATCCCAATGGGCGCGTAGCGCCTCCTGCCTCTCCACGATCCTCGTAATAACCTTCTGACGTGAAACGCTATGTCATTGCTCACACTGAAATTGAAAATAGAAACCAAAATCCAAACCGATGCATGACGGCAATGTCGATATCGAGCACACCTTCGGCGGTATCTTCCATGGTTGAGGGGCCTAGAATTTCGATCGTGATCCCCGTTCATAATGGAGGCTCTGCATTCAGACATTGCCTTGAAACCGTGAGTGCCCTGGATCCTCCGCCGGAGGAAGTCGTGGTGGTCGTGGACGGGGATACGGATGACTCGGCTATGGTCGCCGAGCAATTCCACGCGCACATCATTCGGCTTCCACAAAGGGGAGGGCCGGCTCGGGCGAGGAATCAGGGAGCCTTTGAAGCGCAAGGTGAAATCCTCTTGTTCCTCGATGCCGATGTGGCGGTCCCGCGCGATCTTCTCCGGCACGTGCGGGATGCCTTCTGTGCCGCACCGGATACGGTCGCAATCATCGGTTCCTATGACTGTGAGCCGGCTGCCGACGGTGTGATCTCTCAATACAAGAATCTGATGCACCATCACGTGCATCAATACTCTGATGCGGATGCCGCGACGTTTTGGGGGGCATGCGGCGCCATCCGGAGGGATGTGTTCTTGGCTATGGGCGGATTTGATGAACGGTACCGCCGGCCGTGCGTCGAAGATATCGACCTCGGTTATCGCCTACGGGCAGCGCAGTATCCCGTCCGTCTGATGAAAGCGTTACAGGTGAAGCATCTGAAACGGTGGACATTTCTGTCTCTGTTGAAAACGGACATCTTCGACCGAGCCTTGCCGTGGACCGAGTTGATCATGAGATATCGGGTGTTTCGGAGTGATCTCAATTTGCGCCATTCCGATCGTCTCAGTGTCGTGGCGATCTATGGCTTGCTCCTCAGCATGCCCTTAGGGGTCTGGTCACTATCGTGGCTCGCTATTTCCGGAGGTCTCGGTCTCGTGCTGCTGATCCTTAATATTCACGCCTACCGATTTTTCAGCGTCCGCCGCGGGATCCCATTTGCTGCTGCCGCCGTTGGTCTACACTGGCTGTCGTTGATTTACAGCGGAATGGCGTTCGCGGTCGGCACCCTCCGTTATGGGGTTGCACCGCTGTTAGGCGCTGCTCTCTCAGATCGATCGCAATACACCGAGCCGTTCATCGCCGCCAGGCAAGCGAAGCCCATCATCCCCCGCCTAAACGCTCCTCGAGGAGGCGATGCATGATGGGTGAGGATCGAGCAAGAAGGCAGGGGGAGCGACGGCACGGGAATGTCGTTGTGATCGGCGGAGGGCCGGCGGGCCTGACGGCCGCATTGAAGTTGGCTCGACACGGCATCAAACCGGCCGTGGTAGAGCGAGACGACAAGGTCGGCGGCATGGCCCGCACGGAAAACTACAAAGGATTCCGGTTCGATATGGGCGGGCACCGATTCTTCACCACGTCCGAACCCGTCCGGAAATTTTGGGAAGAGATGCTCGGGAAAGAGCTCCTGACTCGCCCGCGCTTGTCACGCATTTATTACAAACGCAAGTTCTTTTACTATCCCCTTCGCCCGTTGAATGTGCTGAGTCATTTGGGGCTCGGCGAGACGATCCACATCATCATCAGTTATCTGTATTGGCAATGTGTCCCTCACCGATGCGAGGACACGTTCGAACAATGGGTGACGAACCGTTTCGGCCGGCGGCTCTTCGAGACGTTCTTCAAGCGATATACGGAAAAGGTCTGGGGCATTTCGTGTTCGGATCTGAAGGCCGAGTGGGCCGCGCAGAGGATCAAAGATCTGTCGCTGAAAACGGCGTTCCTGAACATGTTGTGGAAAAGAAAGGGCAGGATCCGCACGCTGATCGAAGAATTTTCATATCCGCGCCTGGGACCCGGCATGATGTGGAGCACTGTGCAGGAAAAGATTCATCAGCATGGAGGGACCGTTCACCTCAATACGTCCGTGATGGAGATTGCTCATGATGGCCATGCGATTCGTGAAGTGCTGCTGCGGGCTCATGACGGCCCACGTCGCATGCCGGTGTCGCAGATCATTTCCAGCATGCCAATCACCGATTTCATTACCCGATTGCGCCCGGAACCCCCTGCAGATGTGTTGGCCGCCGCTCGGCGTCTGCATTATCGCGATTTTTTGACCGTCTGCTTGATCGTCAACCGCGCACATCTTTTTCCCGATAATTGGATTTACATCCATGATCCTGGGGTGCAGGTGGGGCGAATCCAGAATTTCAAGAACTGGAGTCCCGACATGGTGCCGGATCCGACCAAGTCCAGCCTGGGGATGGAGTATTTTTGTCAGGAAGGAGATGAACTGTGGACGCTGCCCGACAGGGAGCTCATCGCGCTCGGTACACGGGAGAGCGCTGAGATCGGTTTAGTGCGTCCCGAAGAGGTCGAAGACGGGTGCGTCTTTCGAATGCCGAAGGCCTATCCCATCTATGATTCCACCTATCGCGATGCGCTGACGATCATTGAGCAGTATGTCAAGCGAATCCAGAATGCCCATATGATCGGCCGAAACGGCTTGCACCGGTATGACAATCAGGACCATGCCATGCTCACCGGCATGAAGGCTGCCGACAGCGTGCTCCGAGGGGAGCGGCAAGCCAGCTGGAAACTGTCAGGCCATGACCACTACTTAGAAGAGGTGCGAGAAGCACGTCCGGTCAAAGAGTTGTCACGGCGTATGTGAGCGAGTTCTGCGATCAGTCGTTGGTTAGACCATGCCGACCGTTCTAATAAACAAATTGCGACTTGGCATCATCGGGTGCGGCTGGGCGACCGCCAATCTTCACCTACCGGCCTTGCGGAAAATCCCGCAGTATGAGGTCATCGCTGTCGCGGACGTGGATAAGAAGCGAGTCGAGGAGTTCGGGCGCAAGTGGAATGTCCGATATCGGTTTGCCGATTCAACGGCCCTCATCGAGCATCCCGAAGTCGATGCCGTGGCCGTTTGTGTCCCGCCCGGCGATCATGCCGGCCTTGCGACGGCCGCGATCAGGACGGGCAAGCACGTCTTTATCGAAAAGCCCTTGACGCTTACGGTCGATCACGCGGACCGGATCGTCGAATGCGCCAAGGACACGAGAGCGACGATTTTGGTCGGGTTCAATCTCCGCTGGCACCGGCTGGTCCGGCAGGCCAAGGCTGAACTTGATGCCGATCGACTGGGACGGCTGCTAGTGATGCGGACGGCCTTCACCAACGGCTTATGCCACGACGACGGTATTGTGGCGTGGCGCCGGGAACGGTCCTACGGAGGCGGCGTCATTCAGGATTTGGCCGTGCATCATTTCGATCTGTGGCGGTATTTGCTGTCGGCTGAAGTGCAAGAGATTTCGGTGTCGGGCCGTTCCGAACGCTGGCAGGACGAAGCGGCGGTTGTTTCGGCGCGCATGACCAACGGCGTCTTGGTTTCGTCTGTGTTCGCGAGTGGAACGAGCGAGAGCCATGAGGTGGAATGCTACGGTGAGGCCGGCAGGCTGTCTGTATCCTGTTATCAATGCGATGGGCTTCGCATCTTCACCGGGGAGATACGGGGGTTTTCCGGACTGGTTCGAGCGGCGGCGGCGAAAGCCACGGCGTTGCCGTGGATGATGAACCGGATGCGGATAGGCGGTGAGGTGTTCGCCTCCTATGACGCCCAGTGGCGGCATTTTCTCGATTGCGTGCAGACCGGGAAACCCGCCGCCTGTTCCGTGCAGGACGGGAAACGCGCTGTGGACCTTGCGGTCGCCGCCACCGAATCGTTGTTGACGGGACAATCGATGAGCCTGAAATAAGATGACTGCGGGAGCCATATCCACATGAACGATGCGCGATCACCCGAGCTCTCGGTTATCCTCGTTACGCCCGATTCATATGCGACTGTGCGAACCACCATTCGCTATTTGCTTCGCCAAGACGCTCGTGACCGGATGGAGTTGATTCTGGTTGTCCCGCGCGAAGAGGACCTCAAACCGGATATCGATGATCTGAAGGGCTTTCTTGCCTATCAAATCGTCGAGGTCGGACCGATTCAATCGATCGCCTATGCAAACAGCGCGGGGGTGCGGCAGGCGAGGGCTCCGATTGTCGCATTGGCGGAGGACCATGCGTTTCCGGCTCCCGGGTGGGCCGATGCGCTGCTCAAGGCTCACCAATCGGAATGCGCGGCGGTCGGTCCCGTCGTGCGGAATGCGAATCCTCGCAGTATCGTGAGCTGGGCCGACTTGCTGATCGCCTACGCGCCTTGGCTCTATCCTGGGCAGGCTGGACACCGCGATCATCTTCCCGGACACAACAGCAGCTACAAGAAAGACATCCTCTTAGGCTATGGGCCGGAGCTCGAGGCTATGCTGGAGGCGGAAAGCGTGCTCCATTGGGATTTGCGCCAAAGGGGGTATCAGCTTCATTTGGAACCGGCGGCTCAGGTGGCCCATCTCAATTTTGGGCGCCTGTCGTCATGGCTCCAGGCTCAATTTTATAGCGGTCGCGTGTTCGCCGCTTCCCGAGCCCGTCCCTGGAATGCCGGCCGGCGCGCCCTGTATGCGCTTGCCTCGCCGCTGATTCCATTCGTGCGGCTGCGCCGGATCGTGCAGCAGACGCGCGAGTCAGGTTCGTGGGGCAAAGTGCCGAGAGGGGTCTTGCCGATGCTGCTCCTGGGTCTTTTCGTCAGCGCTCTCGGAGAGTTCATCGGATACTGTGCCGGTCCCGGCCAAGCGAGACCTAAGCTCGCTGAATTCGAGTTTCATCGGGTTCGGCACCTCGGGGTGTATGATCCTCGGGACCAGCCGGTGTAGCGGGGCGCCGCCTCCAAAAAGACCATGCCCAAATCAACATAGCCGCAGCAATCGTGAGTTCTCTGAGCTCGGACGGGATATTGTCACGGCTCAATCGGCCCAACATGTCGCCGTCACGGGGAATCAAGGCAGCCGCTAGAAAATAGCCTTGGCTTATCCAGGGTGGGAGAGGAATTTCCGTGATCCACATCAATCTCCGGAATTGCGCGCTGGCCAACAAGGAGATCGGAAGTACGATTCCGCCCAGGACTGAGATCCCCAACAGCACATCGTTGGACCAATGGCGACCCGGCAATCCCGGAAGCTCGATGTTATGCAGGCTGACTTCCTGCTGGATGTTCGTATGGGCAAGGAACTCCGGCGTCTTATATTGGACGACGCTCTGGCCCCAGTTGATTTCCTCCCCCGCCACTCCGAAGCATCCGAACGCCAGTATCAGCAGCCACCACCGGCGAAGGCCGGGAAGGGCATTCGGGCTAAGAGCGGGCAGAGCAAGGCTGAATAACAGAAGGGCTGCGGCGGTATAGCAGAGTACGGTCAGGTCTTGCAGCAATCCATTCTCGAGCGTCAAGCGTGCCGCCAGACTGTCATTCATCGTCAGGCTCGACGTGACCCACACGACCCACAGAGCAAGGGCGAGCCAGAAGGCGCGTCGCAATCGAATAGGAAAGACGGCCGGTAACAGCTCCGCGAGCGGAGGCGTCCTATCGTGAGCGTGCCGTGTCAGAGCGGTTCGCCAATCGCGAGAAAGCACGTGCCGCAGCGCCCACGGGATGAGACAGGCCAGCCCTGCCATGATGCAGAGTGTGATCACGAGCTGCTGGGCAGGGCTCAGTCGCTGATACCCCGGCTGAAGCTGATACAGTACCGCGGCTATCCCAAGCAGCAGGACTGCCGCTACGATGAGCACATGCCAAGACCAATGCAGATGTATTCGAGTGCCGGACGAATGGTTGGTCATCGGGGTGGGACACCATGCTAGCGCAGCGGGCGAGCGAGTTCAACCGACCGGCTGCCGGCATGTGGACGGGTCTCGTAAACGGCAGCGCGGTGATTTTTGCCGCCGATCTGCTCATGGTCCCCGCCGGTCTTCTGACGGTGGCATTGCTTACTCGTTGGCTGGGTCCAGAGGGGTATGGAATCTTTGCCCTCTCGGCGTCGCTGGTTGCTGCAGTCGAATGGACCCTGGCGTCGATCCTGTCTCGTCCGACGATTCATGGCGTCGGTCATACGCCGGATTGGCGTCCCGTGGCTCGGACGCTCCTCCGCTGGCACCTAACTCTCGCGGGCGTTGTCCTGGCGATTCTCTGGGTCACGGCCCACCCACTTGCCGGCCTGTTGGCCGAGCCGGCCTTGGGTGCCTATCTGCTGCTGTTCGCCTGCGATCTGCCCTTTTTCCTGTTGGGGCAAGCCTATCGGAACATTCTGACTGGACGCGGACAGTTCACCGCGAGAGCCATAGCGGGGGCCAGCCGCTGGATCGCCCGACTGGCGCTGACTGCCGTCGCGGTAGGGCTGGGTCTTTCCATTCCGGCTGCGATTCTGGCCAGCATCGGCGCATCGTTCGTTGAGATGCTGATCGGTCGCTGGGCGTTGGGACCAGTCGGATCGGTCGGGACAGTCGATACGGCGCAACTCAAACGGCTGGCGGTCCCGTTGGTGGTGTCTGCCGCCGGCATGGCGGTCCTGGGAAAAATGGATTTGTTTCTCATTAAGGTATTGGGGCAGCCGATCGAACAAGCCGGCCTCTATGCAGCGGCCCAGAATCTAGCCATCCTCCCGGGAATTTTTGGACAGGCGGTCTCGGCTGTCGTCCTGTCCGAGCTGACTCGGAGGAAATTGGAAGGGCAGGCGTCGATGTTTGACCGGACGGCCGAGCAGTCGCTTCACGCCTGCCTCTGT
>DATFFC010000027.1:0-10065 GCA_035250505.1 Nitrospiraceae bacterium
ATTCGCGTTTAAGATCTCATGGCAGAACGGCGACGGGACCGGCGTATCGATCGCGACACATGAGATCGCTCCTCGCTCCATCTTTCCCAACACCCCGATCAATCCGTCCAGATCCATCGCCTCCGTCAAACAGTCCCGCAATGTTTCGCGGACCAGCGGATGATCGGGCACCTGCCGCGTGAGGCGCTCGCCATGAAAATTGTCCTGACAGGCTACGGCATCAGGAAACACGGCCGCCAGCAGATCCTCCGCCCGCATCCGTTGAATCTGCGGAGGGACCCGTTTCCCGCCGGCAAACCGGAGCAATGCCAAGGCGCGCGTCGCATTCCAGCGCCATCGAGTCATGAACATCGGCGCCTGCAAAACAGCTTGCATGAGCACGTCGCCGGCGCTTTCTGATCGGAGATACTCGAATACCGACGCCAACGGAAAACTATGCCGCTCGCCCAAGGAAATCACAATACCTTCGTCCGTTGCGGCCGCTTGCAGCTCGAAGTCGAAGGCGACGCAGAATCGTTTCCGCAACGCCAGGCCCCACGCTCGATTCACCCGGCCCCCGAACGGAGCATGAATGACGAGCTGCATTCCGCCGCTTTCATCGAAAAACCGTTCCGCCACGATCGTATCTTGCGTCGGCACCGTTCCGAGAACCGCGTGGCCCGCAACAAGATAGGCGACCGCTTGTTCGGCCCCACGCTGATCCAGTCCACATTCCGTTTTCATCCAGGCGACGGCTGCTCGCTGCGGATTGTGGTTCTGGTTCAAGCCGAAGATCCGTCTCGCGAGATCGGCTCGAAGGGCCGCAACCTCAGCCGACAGATCGGCGGTTCGTGACGGAGCCTCGCCGCGCCAGAACGGAATGGAGGGCGGCGCGCCATGCGCGTTTTCGACCCGCATCCGTCCGTTTTCCACCCCGCGAATCCGCCACGACGTATTGCCCAACAGAATGATGTCGCCGGCCAGGCTTTCGACGGCAAAGTCCTCGTCTACCGTTCCCACCACCGTGCCGTCCGGCTCGGCGATCACAGTATAGTTCGCCGTCTCCGGTATGGCCCCGCCTGAGGTAATAGCGGCCAGGCGGGCCCCGCGACGCCCGCGCACGCGGCGGTTCACGCGATCGTACTGCACATAGGCACGCCCCCGGCCCCGGCTGGTGGCAATCCCGGTAGCCAGCATCTCCAGCACATCGTCGAAGTCGGAGCGCTCCAGGGTTCGATACGAATAGGCGCGGCGAACAAGCGCATAGAGTTCGTCCACATCCCAAGCCTGGGTCGCCGCCGCGGCGACGACTTGCTGCGCCAGAACATCTAAGGCGCTGTGTGGAATTTCGATTTGATCCAATGTCCCGGCCTTGATCGCCCGGATCAAGGCCGCGCATTCGATCAACTCATCCCGCGTCGTGGCGAAGAGACGGCCTTTGGGAATCGCCGCGATCCAGTGACCGGCCCGGCCGATCCGCTGTAAGCACGTAGCAATGGACCGGGGAGAGCCGATCTGGCACACCAGATCGACGGTGCCGACATCGATACCCAGTTCCAACGAGGCGGTCGCCACGACGACGCGCGCATGCCCCCGCTTGAGCCGATCCTCGGCCGAGAGTCTGATTTCCTTGGAGAGACTGCCATGGTGAGCCGCGACCGCCCCCTCGCCCAGATCTGCGAGCCGCTCTTCCAAATGGTGGGAGACGCGCTCAGCGAGGCGCCTGGTGTTGACGAACACCAGCGTCGATCGATGGGCCCGGACCAGTTCGGCGATTCGATCATAGAGGTCGCTCCAGATCGCATTGGTCGCCACCGCGCCCAATTCGTCCTTGGGAACCTCCACCGCCACGTCCAGCTCGCGCCGATGTCCGACATCGACGATCACCGGAAGCTGCCGCTCGCCGACCAGAAATTGGGCGACGGTTTCGATCGGCCGCTGGGTCGCGGACAGCCCGATGCGTTGCGGCCTTATGTCGGTCAGGGCCTCCAGTCGCTCCAACGACAGTGCCAAATGGGCTCCGCGCTTACTGGAGGCGACGGCATGGATTTCATCGACAATAACCGTGCGTACGCCGTGCAGCAGCCGCCGGCTCTTCTCAGCCGTGAGCAAGATGAAGAGAGACTCGGGGGTCGTGATCAGGATATGGGGCGGACGGCGCAGCATTTGCTGGCGGGCCGCCATTGGGGTATCTCCCGTCCGAACGAGCACCCGCAGCTCCGGAAGAAGCAAACCCGCCGCCAGCGCCGCCTCGCCGATTTCATTCAGCGGCTGTTGAAGATTCTTCTGCACGTCATTGCTGAGGGCTTTGAGCGGAGAGACGTACAGGACCAGCGTGCGATCGTCGAGCTCGCGTGCCAAGGCTTTCTGAAACAGCGTATCAATGCAGGAAAAGAAGGCGGCGAGCGTCTTACCGGAGCCGGTCGGCGCGGCAATCAGCGTATCATGGCCGGCTTGAATGTGCGCCCAAGCCTGCTGCTGGACTTCCGTCGGGGATCCGATGCGCTGGGCAAACCACTCGGCAAGGACTGGATGGAATCGCGACAGTGGCATGGAGAAGGGTATCCTACCATCTCCCTCCGACCCAGGGACAGAGCCGGTCTGTCGCTCCAACCCACATTATTCATGAACGCTTCTACTGCAATCGCGGATTCGCCGCTGCGACGATATAAAGTCGATGGCCACAAACCTCTCCGCCGCGAATTAATCGAACGCGGCGGGTCAAGCAAAGCTTGGTATGGCGGGCGTGCTCGCCGCTCAGGTCCAGCCGGCTCACCGACTCGCCGGCGCGCACAGACATGGCGCTCGTTAATCCTCGCGCCGTGCGCCCCTCGACATACTGTTTCAAGTATGCCTCCGTCCTTCGCGGCTCCGCCGGCCCGTCTCGCCTGGCGACTGCGCGATTTCGCGACGAACCGTCATGAATAATGCGGGCTAAAGGAACTACAGGGAAGTATATGGTGAGATCTCAGGCTGCTTACCGTAGGTCGTCAACAACCTGCAGGAATTCTGGCAGTCGCTGCAGTAGCTGCTGGAAAATTCCAGCTCTGATGCAGCAACAACATGCCGGGTCAGATACCGGTGCACCTCGATCCATGAGCTTTCGCCGATCGGGTGCTGCTCGTCGTAGACGCGGCGGCACAATTCACACATGGGAATCGTTCGGGCCATCACGTTCTCCGTTTCGCTTCGAAAGGCTGGACGTCGCCTCGGCGTTCTCCCTAAGCTCTCCACCTAAATAGAGGCGCCAATGTAGGCAAATGTAGGGCAGATCACACGCGTATTTTAACCAGTCACGTCCATGTAAATTTACTAGTCTCATTCCCAGTATCACCCTGCAGTCCCTACAGACCATCCCGAAGTCCTCAGGCAGACAGCGGTCCATCTAAGGCCGGAATCAGCCGACGCTGTCCTCATGGGCAACAGTCGATCGACGGCTGACGGGAATCGGAAAGGTTCAGGAATGCCCGGCGAGCCCCTGAGCAATGGCGTATTTCACAAGTTCCACCGTGGTGTGGAGATTGAGCTGATCCATAATTTGGGCCTTGTGAAACTCGACGGTCCGGGGTGAGACCTTCAGGAGGCCGGCTATTTCCTTGACACTGTGGCCTTCCGCCAGCAACTGCAGCACTTCCCGCTGCCGTGTCGTCAGCTCTGAGCCTTGTGACGGCGGCGATTCCGACCCGCGCAGCAGCCCATCGATCACCTCGCGGGTGACCAAGGGAGTGACATAATAGTTGCCGCCTTCGACCGCACGCAACGCCTGGCTCAACTCCTCCCCCACCGAACGTTTGAGCAAATAGGCGGATGCCCCGGCCTTGAATGCAGCCCGCACATAGGCCGGATCGGCATGCATGGTAATGAACAGAATTTTCACATCGGGGTGTTTCGCCTTGAGCCGCCGCGCCGCCTCAATCCCGTTCATGACCGGCATCGAAATGTCGACGATGACGATGTCCGGCTTCAAAGCCGGGACTGCATCGAGCAACGCGCGTCCGTCGGAGACTGTCCCGACAAGCTCGCATTGGTCCTCCAAGAGACGCCGAAAGCCCTCCACGACAAGGGTATGGTCATCCGCCAGCAGGACCTTCGGCAAACTCATTGAACTCCCATCGCGATGGGGATCCTCGCATGCACCCGCGTGCCTTTGCCCGGCTCAGAATTCACTTCGCAGATGCCGCGGAAGACCAGCAGCCGTTCCTGCGCGTTCAATAGCCCCAGACCGTGTTGACTGGTGGTCACGGCTTCCATGTCGAATCCGATGCCGTCGTCCCGAATCATCAGTTCGATGAATCGTTCGTCTCCGGTGAGTTCCACTTCAACCCGGCTCGCCTTCGCGTGGCGGGTCACGTTGGACAAGCACTCTTGTACTACGCGGTACAATGCGGTCGCAATGTCCTTCGACAGCGCGACCGGCAACGTTTGATGGACAAACAGCACCTTGATGTTGGCCCGGGTCGAAAATTCGTCGAGGAGACGTTGGAGGGCGGTTTCCAATCCCAAATCATCCAAGATGGAGGGATGAAACCGATAGGCCAGATGCCGAACGTCATCGGAGAGGGACACCAGGCCGGCGAGCGCGCTCGATAGGTTCGCCCGCGCATCCGGAGGAAGCATGCCACCCTGCTTTCCCACTCCCTGCAAGGCCAAAGTCAGAAGGGCCAAGCGCTGATTCACGTCGTCGTGCAAATCACGCGAGATCCGGCGGCGTTCCTCCTCTTGCGCGGTCAGGATTCGCCCCGTCAGAGCATGCAGGGCCTCTTGGCTGCGTTTCAGCGCCTGTTCGCTCTGGGTGAGGGCCGCGGTCCGCTCTTCCACCCGGCGTTCCAACGATTCATTGGCTTCCCGCAAGAGCGTTTCGGCGCGGCGCCGCTGATGAATGAAGGCCACCGGAGCCCAAATGGCGACCAGACTGATCAACCGATTGCTGACTCCCAACCAGAGAGGCACACCCGGGTAGACCGGACCAAAGAGCGACCCCACCACGGTGAGGGCGGAACAGCCGGCGGCGGTCACCGTCGGGAGGATCGGACGACTCGCCACGGCACCGGCCAACAGCACCACGCCGCCGTAGAGAACGGCATCCGCGACTGCCAGGGGCAACAGCAGATCAAGCAGGAACACCGCGAGCGCCATGGCCACGATCATCCCCATCATGACATGGTCGTGGAAAACGGATATCTTGATGGTTTGATCCGTCTTGTCGAGCGTCCCGCTGTTCACGTTGGTATCATGGAACCCATAGCGTATGTGAACCATACATAGCCGGGATTAAGACAAACATCAATCCGACACGCAGACCAACTAATGGCGCCCATGAGACCGTCGCGCCTCCTGATCCTAGGAGCAGGCTACACCGGACGCCGGCTCTATGCCGTCGCCAAGGCAGGCGGCGCGCGCGTCTGGGCCACGAGCCGACATCCGGAAAGCAGACTTCCGCACATCGACGCCGATGACCGGCTCGTTTTCGATCTGGCCTGTCCGGCAACGTGGACCGCCCTCCCCTCCGATTGCGATGTGGTCTGGTGCTTCCCGGCAACACCGATCCAATTCGTGCGCAAGTTTATCGAGAGCCGGCAAGGCGCAATCCGCCGCCTGCTTGTCCTAGGCAGCACGTCGGCCTACGCCGATTCAAATCCGAGCCGAGCCTACCCCCCGCCATGGCTCAATGAATCTGCTCGAATCGATACCGCCCAACCTCGCGTGCAGGGAGAAGAATATCTTCGGACGGGCTGGGGCGCCGTCGTCCTGCGGGTCGCCGGAATTTATGGTCCAGGCCGCAACCCGCTTGACTGGATTAGGCAGCACCGGGTCGCCTCCTCACCGCGCTACGTTAACTTCATCCATGTCGACGATCTGGCCGGTATCTGCCTGAAGCTGTGCGAGCGCGGCTCGCCGGGTGAGGTTTATAACGTGAGTGATGGAACTCCGAGGACCTGGCGTGCCGTCTGCCGGATGGCGCAAACCCATTGGGCTATCCGCCCGTCGGACAAAGACACGCGTGGCGAGATAGGAAAACGGATCGATACGGCAAAGCTGCGACGTGCCATCGAGTATGTCTTCATGTATCCTGATCTCTATGGCGCTCTACGATCCCTCGAACCACCGTCGGACGGGAGTACACAAGGAGGCCATGCCCGGCCGGGCAGTGCCGGCGGCTAGCGCTGCGCCTTTTGTACCAATCCTCCCAGAGACGGTGACTTGATCGCCGAATGCAGCGTTTCCGCCACCACGCGATGCCCTTCCACAGACCAATGAGTGTCATCGCTCAGGTATGTGGCAACACCCCGGCGCGACTCAGATCGAAGTGCCGGCGTCAGGTCTACATACTCCAGTCCGGGAATCACGGCAGCCAAGGCCCGTTCCAGACGGGCCGGAAAATCATCCAGCTTCCACGAACGAAATTCGTCCGTCGTAAACCTCACGTTACTCAAGTCCGCGTACACCCGGTATTTATCCGGCACGAAGGCGACGATGAACCGAATATTCCGCTCACGGCACAGTTTCGCGGCCTCGGCGAGGTAGTCCGCGACGCTGCGAAGGTCGTCGTCCTCGGCCTGGAAACTATCAACATCACCCGGCGGAGCAAAAAAGACCGGCGTGGCTCTGTTGGAGTCATCCGTAAACACCGCTTGGTACGGCTTGATCCGGTGGCTCGGCACACATTCCTGCGGGGCCGATCGGAAATACACCGCCAATAGATTACGTGATAAGGAACGGAACCAGAAATTCTGCCAGAACGGATTTTCGCCGGACAGCGTCGCGGCTTTCTTTTTATATGCTTTCATATTCGAGACGTCATTCCCTTCGTAGAATGCCCATATGACGGTCGAAGGATTGAGCGAAAATCCATATCGCTTGAGAACCCCAAGCTCTTGCGGCGGTCCATATCCGGAATTGCCGAGGTTGGCCACGGGCTTGCCGTGAAGCCGGGCCAATATGGAGGTGCTGAGCGCTTCATCCGGAATCATGGCCGCCTCCACGTACGAATCTCCAATGACGACGATGTCGGCTTCCGTCATCGTGCGACTGTTCCGAAACCCATTTCGATCATACTGAATCTTGATTCGTTTGGATGGATCCGGCGGGATGCAGAGGCCTCGCCCGAGATTTCCCTGATAATCCGCTTCAAATTCATAATAAGGCTCGCGCACCCATACCAACTCTGGGTCGAACCGTCTTCCCGCGACGTCCAAGGCATGTCTCAAATGGAATGTGCCGAATACAGCACGGTAATCCGCGGCCCCGACCAAGACAGTCCCCTCGGCAATGAGAAAACAGCTCAGGATGGATACCGTCGTGAGAATGAATCGTTTCCCCAACTCGGTCCGCGGCACATCGGAGAGCATCGCGTACAGGCCCCAGGCCATGAAATAGCCCGCGACCAGATTGTCTACCAGATGGCGGATCGTGGAGGCGCCGGTGAGAAAAAACACGACGTAGCCGGCAAGGAACAGTACCGCGATCGCCGTCGCAAGCGGTTTATGTTTAGCCGGCCATCCCATCACATATCTCCGGCCCGCGCGATGGTTCGGATGCCCAGCGTGCTAACCGTTGCGCGTTATCCCTTACCGCGAAGCCGCATCCGCCCAACTTCAGAACCGTAGCGGTCGTTCGACTGTACAGTAGTACTGTACGATCGTCCACGAGAGTAATCAAGGTGGAATTCGTACCTGCCGGATAAGGCAAGCTGGCCCCCGTGTTTCCGGTTGCCTAGCCTTCTGCCGGGTCCGCTTGTACTGAAACAGAACACATGATAAAAGCTTGCCGCAGACGCTCCTTCTCACATCGATGAAGCTCTAGCTTTCCTGGTCGACGATGGCGGCGACGCGCGCATCCAGACATGGGGGTCAAATAGAAATACAGGTCGGTACCGTCATCCGCCGCTTACGGCACAGACGGCAACTGTCGGTCAGGGGCTTGGCCGATAAATGCGGGTTCTCTCCGAGCTTTATCTCTCAAGTTGAACTGGGCCGGGCATCCCCGTCGATCGCTTCAACGGAGCGCATCACCTCTGCATTGGGTGTGACCTTGGGAGAGTTCTTCCGCTCGGCCGCGCCTTCGCTCCCTGCGGTCGTCAAGGTCAAGCAGCGGCCGGTGATGCAAAGTCACTGGTCCCGCGCCAAGATTGAGGCTGTGGGGTCATCGCGGGAGGACAGCCGGTTGGAGCCGATGATGATTACGTTGAAAGCCCGAGGGACCAGCGCCTCCAAGCCTCACGCCCGGGAGGTTGAACAGTTCGCCATCGTTTTTCGCGGGGTCGTCGCATTACATCTCGAGGACGATGTCCACGTGCTGAAGGCGGGCGATTCCGTCTCCGTTCCAGCCGGAATCCGTCACTACTGGGCAAACAATTCTACCAAGAGCGTGAAGCTGCTGATTGTCTCGACGCGATGATTGTCTTGCGGGTCGCGGCGATGGAGAACGGCGCCGTGGCCGCGTTCTCGGACCGCCACGCCGCACGTCCGGCCGGAGAGGAAGTCCTGCTTACGAACGTAGGAGCGCGATAACGCTTAGGCAGACCAATAAATTATTGGCGGCATGGGCAATCATTCCGGGTAAGAGGCTGCCGGTCCGCTCATAAATCCAGGCCCAGATCAGGCCGCTCCAAAAGACACTCAAAAAGCCGATGAGCCCATAGCCGTGTGCCAGCGCGAAAATCCCCGCGCTGATGATGGCCGCCGGCATCCACTGAAACCGGCGTCGCAACACCCCAAAGAGGAGCCCGCGAAACGCCAACTCCTCGAACATCGGCGCGAGCAGGACGTATTCGATCAAGCTCACGGCCATCACCGGAAGTGGAGCCCAGACGAGATCGGCATCGAACCACTCGGTCCAGTGGCTGGAGAGATTCAGAGGGTCGGCAACTCTTCCCATGACCCACTCGCCGAGAAGGCCGGCGGCGGTGACGGCAAGAACCGCCAGGAACAGGCGCCCTACCTTATCGCGATCGACGGTCAGGCCGAAACCGTCCGCAAATCCCAAGCCTTGGGGTTTCAACAGATGTACATACGCGAGAAACAAGAGCGGCACATTAGACAGCGGGATCACGAGTAAGCGAAGCGACGAGTAATCGAACGCCGCAAACGTGAATCCGAGAGTCAGCAGGGCGCCGATTGCGCCGCCGCGAAGCAAGACCGCCGCGCCCAGGCTGCCTGCCCACAGAGGAGGCGATTGCGCCCGACTCACGCGCCATTCCTCTCCACGCCGCCGGCGATACCACAAGAATAAGACGAAGCCGCCGGAGATCATTAATACGGCCTCCACCGCCGCAAAAACCCGGGCCCGCAGCACCAGCGCCTGGACACGGTGGTCGGCTGACGCACGCACCGTCTGTAAGAGCGGTTCGTTTCCGGCCGCCTCCGCCAACCGAATCGCTACGCGGTCATAGAACCAGCCGGCGGGAATCAGTTCGGCGAGCTCCGCTTGCGCGTCCTCCTCGCGTGTTCGTGACAGTCTGAGATCCCCATAGGCGTCTTCTAGAATCACGGCCAACAGCGGGTACGGAGCCTCCCGATCCTTCCATAGAGCCACCTGCGCTTCAGCCTCAGCGCCGCGGCCTGACTCGAACAGCAAGACTGCCAGGTTAAAATCGACCGTCGGGTCCAAAGACACTTCCGCCAGTTCGCGATACCAGACAATGGCTTGGTCCCGTTCATCCGTATCGCTTCCCATTGTGACTTCGTACAGCAGACGCTCGCCTGCCGGGAGTCGGCCAAACCCGTTTTCAACTTCCATGAGTCGGCCGACCATATGCGCCAATGCGCGTTCCGGATCGGCTATGCGATCCAATTTGGGGATCTCCAGGGCAAGCCACGCGACCAGGACAATCGAGAACGCCAAGAGGACGGCCGAGAGCGATGTAACGACTTTGGAAAATCCCGGGTCATATTGCCGGGGCGGCGGAGGAGCGCCGACACACGTAGACGGTGATCCGA
This sequence comes from Nitrospiraceae bacterium, assembly GCA_035250505.1. Taxonomy (GTDB): domain Bacteria; phylum Nitrospirota; class Nitrospiria; order Nitrospirales; family Nitrospiraceae; genus DASSBQ01. The sequence continues at coordinate 9,918 of DATFFC010000027.1, forward strand.
CGTTGTGCGGCATTGGCCGGGGCTCTTGAGAATTCATGCGCTCCTCAATGCGCGGCAGTATAGCACCCGTTGTGCGCGGGACGAAAACGATCCGGGCTTCTGCGGGGCCGACCCATACGCATGCGCCGCGCCGGCAGGTTGAGATGCC
>DATFFC010000028.1:0-20629 GCA_035250505.1 Nitrospiraceae bacterium
TTATCTCAAAATCGTCCACTTCGTAGAGGAGCCGCCGGAACGCGACAGTGCCTCCGCGTGAAGACAGCGCGGCCAAGGTCTTGGTCAGCCAATGATCGCGGTTCAAACCCATACGATTGCCTCGCCCCATACGGGGAAAGACCGGGGTAGAAAGGGAGAACACATATGTTTCGAACGACCGTCTGGACTTCGCTGGCATGTAGCTGTGTCTTGTTCTCTGTGACCGCGGTGCAGGCAGCAGGTAATCCGGACAATGGCCCCGGCTGCGGCCTCGGCAAGCTCGCCTGGATGGACTATGCGAGCCAGAAGCAGATTGCCCCCCAGGTCATGATGGCAACCACAAATGGAACGTTCGGCAGCCAAACATTTGGGATTTCATCCGGGACATCCGGCTGCACGAACGACGGCGTGATCATGAAGAACAAGCACGTCAGCTTGACGTCTGCCACGTTCGAAGACCTCGGACAGGAGATGGCGCAAGGACAGGGGGAACACTTGGCATCATTGGCCACATTGCTCGGAGTTCCCGAACAGGATCAGCCGGCCTTTTTTGCGCTGGTGCAGGAAAAATACACGACCTTGATGGAATCAGGCCGGACCAGCCCGCTCGCCATGCTGCAAGCACTCCAAGCCGTCATGGCTCAAGATCCGGTACTGGCCAAGGCCTCGTTCGTCCACGATGCGTCATTTGGCGAGATGAAGTAGCTTAAGGACCATACGCTACGGCGGTACGCTCAGCAATCCATCCTCGCAAAAGGCCTCGTCTACTAGCTCCGCCTCGTTACCCCCTGCTTCCACCTAGGGTCTCCCCTAGTTCCATTTTCCGCCGTCAATGGCACCCTGCGTTACACACTTATTAACGCCGTATATAAAAACGGTAAACTGCGCCGTCTCGATTCTCCAAGCAGGTTTCACCGGAAAGGAGGACGCATGCGCGCCTGGACCGTGAGCATCCTTGTGTTTATCGCAGCGACAGGTCTTGCACAGAACGCATTCGCCTACATCGACCCAGGCAGCGGCAGCATTCTGCTGCAGCTCATCCTGGGAGGGGTGGCCGGCGTGCTCGTCGTCGTTAAGATGTATTGGCAGAAGCTCAAAGCCGGTGCCGGTTCACTCAAGCGCATTTTTCGATGACCCATGTCTAACTCGACCGGGACGACGGTCCTTGAGCGAATTCCTGCGTCCTTTCGGGACCCGAGCGGGCATGTCTATGTCTTGAACGACCGCATCATTCGGACGGTCCTACCGCACGGGATGGAGGAGTTCGATTATGTCTTGTCAACCGGCATCCTGGATACATTGGCGCAAGCGGGCATGGTCTTGCCCTTTGAAAAGATGCGCGGCGAGATTCCTGCTTCGGCCGATCTCGGCGATGTCAAGGCCTGGCTCGAAGTCCCCCGCATGCCGTTCATCTCTTTTCCCTACGAATGGACGTTCTCTGGATTGAAGGCGGCCGCGCTGTTGCATCTCGACGTCCATATCGCCGCCTTGGATGCGGAGGTCACCCTTTCCGACGCCTCCGCGTACAACGTCCAATTCTTCGGCGCTCGCCCCATCTTCATCGATCACTTATCCTTCCGGCGCTACCGCGAAGGGGAATTCTGGCTCGGTCATCGGCAATTTTGTGAACAGTTCTTGATTCCTCTTCTGCTACGATCCCTGTTCGGCATCCCGCATAACAGCTGGTATCGTGGAAGCCTGGAAGGCATTCCGCTCGACGACTTTGCGCGCATGCTGAGGCTTCGCAATTACTTCAACTGGGATATTCTCACTCATATTCTTGTGCAGTCGTGGTTTCAGCGCACAACGTCCGGCGGCTCGGCACCGCTGGGAGAACTCAAGATGCCGTCGGCTGCTCTGCCGCGTGCCCGCTTGCGGCGGATGCTTGGCAAGCTGCAACAGTGGATCGAGCGGCTCCGCCCCGCCGACACAGTCAAGAGCGTCTGGCAGGACTATGAGCATACTCACTCATATAAGGACGATGAACTGGCGCGCAAAAAAGCGTTCGTGGGCCAGTTCGTACGCGAGCGACAACCCAAACAACTCTGGGATTTGGGATGTAACGCCGGCACGTTCAGCAGCTTGGCCTTACAGGAAGGGGCGCATTATGTCGTGGGGTTTGACGTCGACCACGGCGCGCTCGAAACCTGTTTTGCAAGAGCCAGCCAGAAGTCGCTGGCGCTGCAAACCATCTTCACCGATTTCGGCAACCCAAGCCCAAGCCAGGGATGGAGGGAACAGGAACGGCAAGGCCTTCAGGACCGGAAAACGGCCGATGGCTTGATCGCACTCGCATTGGTCCACCATCTGGCCATCGCGAAGAACATTCCGCTCAACCAAGTCGTCGAATGGTTGGTCGGCCTCGCGCCGGCGGGAGTCATTGAATTTATCCCCAAGTCCGACCCCATGGTGCAACGCCTCCTGAGCCTGCGCGAAGATATTTTTCCGGACTACAGCTTGGACAAGTTTTCTCTGGAATTGGCGAGAATCGCCGGTATCGTCAAGACCGTCTCGCTCTCCCCGGAAGGACGAACCCTGTTCTGGTATGAAAGGCTGTAAGCGTGTCCCCGGCGGACACAGTTCCAGCAGGTGAACGCCCAGCGGCTCGGCCATCCGACGCCGGCGGGGGTGGCGCCGAACTGCTGCTTCCCGTCCTGATCCTCTGGAATCTCTTCTTATTCGTCATCAAAGATCACCTTTACCCCCTCTTCTCGCCTGAAGTCGCGCTGAGCCTGTTCGTTCTCGCGATCCTTGCCGCTCCCATTTCGCTGCTATCGCTCGCCAAGCGGCGCGGCTACTATGCCGCGCCGCTTGCGGCACTCCTCGTCCTCTTTATTGATTTCATGGCCGAGCCGGCGGTCCAGCTGCACAAGTTTGCGCTCGTCGGCCTGTTCATCCTGTTGTACATCGCGATCTTGAAGCTGGGCCGTACGTTCTCTCTCCCGGCCGTCGGGGCGCTGAGCGTGATGCTGATCGCGACGGTCGTCCTCTTGATGCAGCAGACCCAGCCGGGAATCGGCGCATTCGATACATCAGGACCGGTCGCCGACAAGGCGCCGCCGCGACTGATTCACATCGTGTTGGACGAACACTTGGGGATCGAAGGTTTTCCGAACTCAGTTCCATCCGGGCGCATCATGAAAGAGCGGGTGAAGGAGTTCTACAGAAACCGTGGGTTTCAACTCTACGGGAACGCCTACGGTCACTACTGCAACACCTTTGACGCCGTCCCAAGCCTGCTGAACTTCACGCGGGAGCCGACCCCCAAACAATTTGTATCCGGCGACGAAGGTTCTTACGTGGTCACGAAAAACCGGTATTTTGAACTGCTGAGAGAACGCGGCTATCGTCTCCATGTCATCGGCGCCGGCTATCTGGATTTCTGCGCCCACACAATGGCGTTGACTGCAGATTGCCAACAGTACCATTTTACAAGCTGGGCGTCGGTCGCCGCGCTGGATGTGCCCATCGCGGACAAGGCGGCTTTTCTTTTGCGATCCTTCATTACTGGGTACCCGCGCTACCAACGGTTGCAGCAGCTCTACGACCAGTCATGGCGACCGGTTTTAATCCGGAATGGAGGATATTTCAGCCGGCTGGCGGATTCGATGTGGATCACTCCGCCTGCACATACCTATACGTCCAACGCCATGCAAACGGTCGAGAGGACCTGGAATAACATCCTCTCGCTCCCACACGGTCACGCCGCATTCATTCATCTGATGCTTCCTCATTTTCCGTATTCGTTTGGACGGAACTGCGCGACCCGGCCGCTTCTAGAGTGGGAAGAGAACCTGGAACATGTACCCAAAGAACACCGCACGGCACAACTCCAAGCCGAGCGGTACCGACTCTATTTCGACCAGATGGACTGCGTCCTGGCACTGCTCGACAACTTACTGGATCGCTTGCGGCAGGCGGGTATGTTGGATGATTCCATCATTCTGGTCCACGGCGACCATGGGTCCCGGCTCGCCATCCGGGATCCGACGGTCGAGGCCATGCCGCTGACGGATTCCGACTTACTCGACTACTTCTCACTCCTCTATGCTGCGAAGATACCCGGCTCGCCGGCTCGGTACGATGTCACTCCAACGCCGGTCGAAGATCTCCTGATCCACTCCCTCAACCTGCCGGTTTCCACTAAAGGCCCGGCGTCCACGATGCCCGCTCCCCATTTCGTTTTTCTACGGAATTTCGTGGGAAGTGCCGAATATCTGACGGTTCCGTATCCGGCCATCTCTCCATAGCCTCTATAAGACTCATCGTAGCGGCGCGGCTCGAGCAAACGACCTCCGGCCGGCGGCCTCATGGTTCCTGGATCAACTGATCGGACAGTTCATTCGGATTATCACCGGGGCGAGGCGGGCAGAATTGTGCCAGAATGGTGCCTGCCCGTTCGATTCCCCGGCAGAGCCCGCCGATGAAGTCGCCCGCTCTCACCGGCGTCACGACTTCCGCGACGATGTGATCCCACACTTCGCCCGGCACCTGCTCGAACAACGGCTGATCGGCCAAGACGCAGACTTGGTGCTCCAGAAGAGAGAGCATGATCAAGAGTCCGTTGCGGTCCCGAGTTCGTGACAGGCTATGCTGTGCAAACGCACGTTCCGCGCGTAGCCGCACTTTATGATGCATGCGGTCGGTTGAGGTGAACAATCGAATGACCGGGGCAAACCTGCCGAGCCAGTGACCAACTCCATACCCGATCAACGTCGCAAGCAACAGCCACGCCGCATTGGCCGCATGCCACCCCCAGGGCAGCCAGGCGACTTCCACTGTAACCAGGGTCGTGAGCATCGCCGCGGCCGCCGTCAAGCCGGCGAGGTAACGGGCATCCCGATAGAGACCGGACCGCCTGACGATCATCGGGACAATTTCCGCGCTGGTCAGCCGTTCGGCCGCTTCAACAGCCTGTTGCATCCGAGTTCGTTCTTCCTGAGTGAGATTCAGCCCGTTACCAGTCTCCACTAGCCCCTCCCCCGCCGAAGTCGCCTCCGCCCCCGGAAAACCCGCCTGATCCTCCGAACGACCCGCCGAACCCGCCGTGACCCCATCCGCCGCCACGGCTGCTGTAGGAAATCCAATCGTCCGGGAACATGCCGCGTCGAGATCGCCTCATCGGGCCTTGAGACAACGCCCCGAACAGTGAAACCAATGCCAAAGTGGCAAGTCCGGCCACGAGAGCCGGGACGAGCCACGGCGCCGCAAGGAACGAGACCCCTCCGCCCGCCGCCGCCCCTACGAAGCGATGCACTCGAGATAAGGCAAGGCCGATGACCACGCCGATGATCACCGCGAGCAACACACTACCGATTCGATCGTCGAATTGCGCCGGCCCAGGGGGACGCTCCGGAGCCGTATAGGTCCCTTCGATGGTTCTTATGATGGCATCCACACCGGCCGTGACGCCGCCCGCGAAATCGCCTGCGCGGAACCTCGGCACGATTTCGTTCCGAATGATTTGCGCCGATCGGGCATCGGTCAAGGCTCCTTCGAGGCCATAACCCACTTCGATACGGACTTTACGGTCCTTAATCGCCACCAACAGCAGAACACCGTTATCGCTGCCTTTCTGGCCCAGCTTCCAGGTGGTCGCGACACGATGGGAGAAATCGAACAGCGGCTCGCCTTCGAGAGACGGAACGATCAGCACCGCGACTTGATTCGTGGTCTTCTCTTCGTGGGCTTTGAGACGGGACGACAGTTGCTCGGCGACCCCCGGCGGAAGCACCTGGGCGAGATCGACGACACGGCCGGTCAGCGGCGGGATGTCGCGCGCCGCTGCTCCGGACCAGATCAGCAACACCAACAGCGCCGCCCATCCGAGGAGTGTAGCCGCCGCCGATCGGCTTTCACGGCGCATTGCCATCTCCGTCGCGGCGCCGAGCTAGAATTTGACTTCCGGCGGCTTCGCCACGGCCTTTTCGTCGGCGACGGTGAAGTTGGGCTTCTCTTCCATATGCAAGAGGAACTTGGCGGTCAGGTTCGTCGGGAAATAACGGACCATCTTGTTGAACTCCGCGACCCGGTCGATATAGCGTTTGCGGGCCACCGCAATGCGGTTTTCCGTCCCTTCCAATTGGCTCTGCAGATCGCGGAAGTTCTGGTCGGCCTTCAGATTGGGATAGTTCTCCGCGACCGCGATCAGCCGGCCGAGTGCGGCGGACAACGACTGTTGGGATTTCTGAAATTGCTCGAAGGCGGCCGGGTCACGCAGCGTTTCGGGGGTCACCTGTACGCTCGTGGCCTGGGCCCGCGCCTTGACGACGTTCTCCAGAGTCTCGCGTTCGTGAGCGGCATACCCCTTCACCGTGTTGACCAGGTTCGGAATGAGATCGGCGCGCCGCTGATACTGGTTGACCACCTCACTCCAGGCGGCCTTCGTGTCTTCGTCGAGTCCTTGAAGATCGTTGTAGCCGCAACCCGGCAAGGCAAGTAGCGATAGCGCCAGTATGACGGCACAAGCATGCACTTGAGTGGGCTTCATTATTGATCCTCCTTCGCGGAATCCCGTTATCGACCAATCGGGTCGTCCGACCACGTTCATGCCTTCTGATCATGACCGCCGCTCTTAGGAGTCTGTCCGAGTAATGCCATTCTACTGCGGCAAACGATCTGCAGGCATCTGCGTCGTTCTCGGCCCGAAAAAATCCTCAACGTATTCCAGCGAATACGCCTCCGGTTTTTTCTGGCCTGCGGCCTCGCATCTACCAGCAGCTCCTTCGCCTCGCAACGAAGGATTACTCCGACAGACTCCTGGCTTGCACAAAAGCCAGGAGCCGCTTGTTTTCCTGGGCGGCGCGTAGAAACTTGAATGCAATTCCGCGGGAGCCGACCGAGCGAACCATGGCGGCCACTTCCAGCGGCGGCTCACGTTCCCCGAGCGAAATTTGCAGGTAAAAAATATCGCCTACATGCACGGGCGCCTCGCTCTGAATCATGCATCCGCCCATGGAGATGTCCAATACCGTGCCCTCCCCCTTGATGCGGCCTCCGGAGAACGACAGGAACAACCGCACGGGAATGCGCAGATGCCGTCGGCGATCGACCGGTTTGAACGGATAGGAGCGGCCGAGACGCCATGTCATGAAGCGATGGCTGCACGATTGGCAATGGAATGGAGAGTAGAACGCCAGATTTGCCAGGAGTTCGAAAATCGTGCGGCAACGAGAGCGTAATACGCGATCTTTTCCGCAATGCGGACAACTCAGCGGTTGGGCCATGGTCCGCGCGTCTCAGCCTTCATCCGCTGGTCTCTCGTATAGACTCCAGCTCACCACACAGGCCACAATGCGAGAGGTCGAGCGGTGACGTCCTCACACCGCTGTTGGAACCACGGACGTGGTGGCCCGGTCTGTCTGATAGGAGCATCACCGTTGCATCATAGTGATTTCTTGCGCTCAATACCAGATTCGACGGCGGCCGTCCGACCACCGCGCCTATCCCCTGACCCATGGCCGAGATCCATGACAGCTTCTTGCGCCCATGTGTCTACCGTTCTTACGGCGCTCCTCTTCTGCGCCTGCGTTCCCGGCTGCGACGGCGAGGTCCAGTCGGTGCACATCGTCGCGCAGGACTATCGCTTCACGCCCAATATGGTTCGTCTGGCAAGCGATCGGCCCGTCGACCTCACCCTGTTCAACCAGGGACGGGAGGTCCATGAATTCGAGAGTCCGCTCTTGTCGGATCGCTCGGTGGTCATCGAGTCCGTCTTCCTCAACGGTGAGCCGACAACGCCGGAGCACCTCCGTATTGCCCCGGGCAAGCGCTTGAGCCTCCGCTTACAGGTTCCGCCCGGCACCTATCTGTTTGTCTGTAAAGTGAAGGGGCACTCCGGCATGACCGGCACGTTCATTGTGGAGTAATTCAGCCCGGTCTTTGAGGGGGGGATCGACGGCAAAATGGCCTTGAAGCAGGGGGATTCACACCGGAACCGGGTTTCGGCGGCATCACTGAATAGCGGGGACGTTGGGCGTTGCAGTGGCGGAGATCATTGGGGCATCTTGGCGGGAGAGTGCTTCTCGTACTCCTTCAATCGGCAGTAAGTGGTCTCGAATAATTCGATTCGCGATGATTTCGGCCATCATCCTGTGCCCGGCGGCATTCGTATGCATCCTGTCGAGAAACATGTCGTCGGTGATCTGCTGGACCTCTTCCAGGTCCAAAAACCGTACTTGATTTCGATCGAGACCCGCTTTGACCATATCTCGAAAGAACCGATACTCTTCAGGACTTCCAATCACCGGCTGGATGATACAAAGGAAGTTGTACTTGAACGCCGAGGCCAGCCTCTTCATCTTCACGATGTTGGCGATGTACGTGTTCGCCGCCGCCTCCAAGGGCAGCCCTTGTTGCTCTTGCTGCTTCCACAACCCGGTCCAAAGCCCCAATCTCGAATTGATCAATCTGTCTGTGACCTTCGGGAACAGTAGCCGCGGCAAGTGAGTCGTTCTTCGCCACAGCGAGGGATCATTCTGTTCCGCCAGGATCCTGAGCCGGCTTTCAAGTTGCTCGAATCCATTGGTTCCCAACAGTCTGGGATCCGACAGTTCCTTCGCTTGTAGTAATCGTTCCAACCGTCCAACGTCAGCACGAGGTCGGGCTCGAGATCCACCAAGTTCATCAGCAGGTACGCTAATTCTTGGCCCGATCCATGCCCGATGACGGCGCCGTTGATGACCTCCACGTTCAAGAGCCGTTCGAGTTGACTGCCGAATGTCTCGCCATCTTCGTCCAATCCGGTGCCGAACGCCGTTGACCCACCCAGCAGCACGATTCTTTTTTTGAGCCCATGGACCGGTTGATAGTCCTTGCCGCGAAACCCCATGCGGTTGATCATGAAGTTGGTCGTCTGATGGTTCGGGAGATTCGAGTACCCGGCAAAGGGATGCAAGGCGAGTTTCAACGGCCCTTTTTGGTCGTCGCTCAGGGACAAGCCGTCATGGGTCACGAATTCCCACGTGTAGTACGGACGCACTTGCTTGGATTTCTTCGCCCACTTTGCGGTTTCGTCGCGTTCCAGCTTGACCTCCCAGGCGAAGAGGGACAGGAGGAGGACCGCTAAGGGCCCGATGAAGACGGCGCCTCCGAATGCGCAATAGACGAAGACCCGTGCTCTCGGCAGGCCGCCGGCCGGCTCGTCGTGACGAGTGTGATGGCCGCTGTCGCTTTCTCCAAGCATGCCTGCAGAGGGCTATGTGAACTGCGCATCGTACGCGCTGAAGCAATTTCAGGGCCGTCGCCTTCCGGCATCCCCGACCGCCTCAGCTGTCCGATTGATTTCCGAAACAGGCCGCATGGTTACGTGATGCTACGCAGGCGTTGCGGTGTACGCCGGCGTGTCGGATGTGGCCGTTTCAAGAGCGCTCCCGCTCAAGATGCTCAGAAGGTTTTCGCACAGCGGGCGAGGCGGGCAATTTCTGCCAGGCGAGTGTCGGCGGGAGGAAATGGTAAGAATAGCACGGGGGAAGCCACGACAAGGAGGCTTCCCCCGAGTGCCCGCCACGCTCGGCGGGTTCGACGTGACTATCGAGCGGAGACCGACATCGGCCGGCCCGGTTCGGCAGGCGCGTCTGCCTGCTGGGAGCCGGCCTGTCCGCCCGTCAGCGGCTTGATCCGGCTGTCATTCACCGGCAGCACGCGCAGGTAGCCCCATTGTCCGGACTGGGAGTAGGGCAACCGCTGGTTGCTCCAGACGTAATCGCCCGGCATGCGGAAATGGCCGCCTGCCGATGGAAGAAACGCATCCAACGTTTCCGACCCGCTGAACTCGACGACACTGATTTGATCGGCGCCGCGCATGAAGGGCTCGATCGGCCACTCATGCTTTTCGACGCTGAACATGCCGTTCTGCTCATTGCTGGCTCCGAACACGTGGATGCGCACCGGATCGCCTGCATGGGCTTCGATAATCGGGGTCGCCGGGTCTTCCGGCTTGTCCACGACGCAGGGCTGGAAGACCTTGCCCAGCGTGCAGCCCGTCTCCTCACGGAATTTGTACGGCTCGGCCCGGTAGTTCACCGCCGTGATTCCCGCCGTGTTCTGCACATAGGGCATAAAACTCGTCCCGATGATGTTGTCTTCGTCCTGGAAGAACAACGCCACGTCGCGATAGTTCGCCCGATGCTCATAACCGGGAATTGTGCGGTCCACGATGACGTCGGCCACCCAACTGTTCTTGCTGGAGATGTCCGCGCCGGTCTTCGGGTCCCGGTACTTCGCGCCCTTCGGACCGATCACCACCGCCCCATAGAGTCCGCTCCGCGGATTGATCATCACGTTGCCCCAGTCCCACACCAACGACGCAGTTTCACCGAGGAACGGGTCTGCGTAGTAGGTGTACGTGCGGTTCTCGCCCGGTGCGACGGTCTGTTCGCCGGGATTGTTCCCGACGTTCGCCCCCAAGGAATCCTTCGGATCGAAGGCCAACCCGATGGCCGAGAACGATGCCCGGCTCTCCTTCATCTTGTTGGTGAGCTTGACCTTGAGGCAATCACCGACATTGGCCCGCAGGGTCAAGGGCATCGGCTGCAGCCCTGCCGCCGCCTGTGAGACTTCTTCCTCCAACATATAGATCTTCGCGTCCGGGTTGACCATCTGGATCTTCCGCTCAAAGTCGACTTCGATGGTATCCGGCGCTCGAGGATTCAGCTTCATGGATGGATAATCCATCGCCACGACGTTGAAGCTCTTCACCGGCGCCTCCGCCGGGCACACCGCCAGCGGCTTCGGGATTTCGTTCCGGCGGCTATAGCCTGCGGGCAACTTTTGCAGATCGGGCACTTCCTTGTCCAAGACCCGCATAATGCCCCACGCGCCTTCCGAGAACTTCGAGGCGCGACCGTTGAAGTGAATGTAGTCACCCGGTTGGAGCCGCGGTCCGCCCGCTTGCGGCACCACGAGGTCGTACCGCTCCGCGATCCCGATATGAATGGAATTCTTCCGGTTCGCATCTCCCGCGTAGCGCTCAGTGAGATACGTGTGGCCCGACAAGGTCCAGACCATTGTTTCGTTCGCCATGGTCTGCAACAGCCGGAACACGACCGTGTCGCCCAGGTACGCCCGCACCATCGGCGTGTAGGGATCGCCGTGGACGGCGCTGCTGAACAACTTCGATGAGTCCGGGTTCGCTTTCAAGCGGCCGGAGATCGGCTCCGCCTTGAAATTCAGGCCGCCGCCGGTCGTATGCGTGCCGCCGTTCAGGAACGCCATCGGCGTCATAGGAATATTTTCCGGCATGACAAACGACACCGTCTTGCCGGCCTCCAGCGCCACCTCAATCGGTTGGCCCGGAGGATTCCCCTCGGTGACGATATTGACGGTATGGGGCACACTGTCGTTCATCTGGACCATGAGTTCCCGGAAGCTGCCGTTCACCCCGTAGCCGACCGGTTCGACGGTTCGGATATCGGCTATGGGGCCGCTGCGGATCTGCTTGCCGGTCTTGGGATCATGATAGGTCGATCCCACCGGCTCAATAATGATCGTGCCGAACCCTCCATGGGGCCACGTCACCCGGCCCAGCGCATGGTCGTGCCAAAATACCGTGCCGACGTCGGAATCCACCCAAAAGCGCTGCCGGACGAACTCGACGGTCACGATATCGTTGACCGGGTGATCATGTTTCAGCGGGCGGTAGAGCGTGATCTCATTGCCCTTGATGGACTTCACCCGACCGATTTCGTTTCCTCCGACGTTGTCTGCGCCGATCAGGATCTCGATATTGGGATGGTATTGCGCGGCATGCTTCACGGTGATGACGCGCTCACCCTTCTTGGCCGCCTTGGTGAACACCGTGTTCATGGGCAGGGGCAGCCCTTTGTTCACCTTCTTCGCCAGCATCGTGAACGGTCGGACCGACTGTTCGTACGAGAAGCCCGTGATGACGCCGTCCGATGACTGGTTGTCGAACTGCAGGAAATGCCAGTGGGTATTGATCTTGGAGGAATGGAAGTTGACATGGTCGTCGTCCTCCCATTCGCTCGTCAGCATCCAGTCGATGCAATCATAAATGTTCGCGCGCACGACCAGTGGATACTTGATGTCGGCCTTGCGAACCTGGGCCTCCTCTTCGTGGAGCACATAGAGCAATCCACCCTTATCCTCGATGGCCGGCGTATCGCCTTGCTTGTCGGCGAGCCGTATCGGGGTCTGGATGAAATGGACGTTGTACTTCTTGGAGCCCGCATTCTCAGGACACATGCTCCAGCGGCCGTTTTCCCCCGGTTTCGCCGGATAGGAACTCGGCAATCCATCGTCATCGAGGTGGATCATGTCCAGCCAGGGCGAGGGGTTGTGGTTCAGCGAGAACGGCACGCGCCGCCCGAAGTGTGGCTTGAGGTGCGGCCAGGCGATTTTGCCCGTCGCCGGCTCAAAGAGGATCGGGAGCCGCTTGCCTGGATGGGCCGATTGGTAACGTGGATTCGACACGGTGTTTTCCGGTTCGGTCATGGCACGGGTACCCTGCCAGGCCCAATTGAGGACGCTGGCGTCGTAGGCAAGCGTCTGCCCGTTTTCGTCATCCTTGTGCCCGGGCTTGCCCTGCGGCGGCACCTGCATTTCGACCCAATCTTTGATGGTCACCACGGCCGGATCGGCCTTCCAATCGGTCTTGCCTTTGTCGATGATCTTGAATTGCTTGCCGAACCAATCGACCGTCTTGCCCACCAACTCGTCCGACGTCACTCCTGTCTTGATGCGACCCTGCCGGTCCGGCAACTCCCGAAGGTCCGGCATCACGTCGTTGTGGTGCTCGGCCTGCTGCAACGTGTTGTACACGCGCCAATAGCCCCACATGCCCGCGATGTAGTGGTGCGCGACGTGGCAGTGGAACAGGAAGTCACCCGCCAATTGCTGGCACAGGCCGGAGCCGCACTCGGTTTCCAAATCCATGGTCTCGGAGGGGCCGATGACTTCGACGTCGACCCGATCCGACTTCATCCGGATCACCGGATACTTCACCGGCCCGTTCTTGGCCGCATGCCACAGCGGCATTTCGTCGATCGCGCGCGGACTGCGCGGCCAACGGATCGACCCGCCATGCGGATGGTGCGAATGGAACACTTCGGAGCCGCCATGCACCAGTCGAAATTTGGCGGGATCGCCCAAATAACTTCGGGGAATCGTCGTAGCGGGATCGCCGAACGTGTAGGCGCTGTAGGCCATTGACTCATCTTCAAAGCCGAAGTATTCATGCTGCGTCTGCATGTTATCGACGCCGAACGGTTCGCTGCGATAGTTCAAGGCCCGGGCGACCGGCCGATACACGTCGGTCAAGGGATCTCGTTGCGGGATGAAGTCACCCTTCTTGTTCAACGGCCGGAAGGCTTCGTCGCCGACCTCATGATAGATCAACACGAACTCACGGAAATCCGGTCCGGTGCCGTTCTTGATGATCGCCTGCCACCCGCTCTTCATTGGTGTCGGATCACCGGTTCCCAATGGGTCGAGATACTCGGACCCTTTCGGCTCGATGACGAACGTGCCGAAGAGGCCCATCACAGTGAGCTCACGATCATTGCTGTATGAATGGAATTGCCGCCCACCTTCCTGCTGGGTGGGGGGGATGTACCATTCGAGATCGACGGCCTTTCCTTGCGCCGCGATGCTGTCCGGATTGGTCGTCGTCGCCGGCTGGCCGGTGGAGGCGACCACCATGCTCGAGCCATGAACGTTCAGGCTTACTTCCTCGCCGCCCTCCAGTTGATTGCGGAGCGTGATCTTGACGCAGTCGCCCTGATTGCCGCGAATGACCAACGGCTGAATCCATTGGCTCTGCAGCCCGTTCTTCACCGCGCCGGGATCGTGCCCTTCCTTGTCGCGGGCTTCGCGATTCCTGGTTTCTTCCTCGCGCACCTTGTCGATGTTCTCGGTCAGCACGTACATGTACCCAGGATAGAAATCGAGCCACATGTTGAGCGAAATCTCCACGTTGATCGCGGAGACATCGTACTGCCGCACCGGCGCGGAGGCGGGGCAGCGTCCGCCCGACGTGGACACCGGCTCCACCCCGGAATTCGACATGAGCAGGATGTCTTGGTTGCCGGCGCCGTACTGGTGCATCATGTTGACGTTGTTGTAGAAGCCCTCGCCTCGCTGCACACTTGCGTCGTGCGTCATCTGCTCATTGATCTTCTCCATGACGCGCTGGTGCTGGCGCTCCATCATCGCCGTCCGTTCGACGTGTCCTTCCTGCGCATCCTCGATGATGGTCTGCCCCTTGAGTTGTTCCGCCCAGGCCGGCAGCTCATGCTGATGCGCCTGGTTCCCGGCCGGGGCCGCCCACCCCGCCTGAGCCGTTCCGATGAGCACTGCCATCGATGCCGCCGTACAAAACCATGTCCCGCATCGCTTGCGGATCCTCTCCCCTACACATTCGCTCGCGCCAATCACCGGTTGCATGCCACAGACCTCCTCGTGAAACGGTAATAGAGCCGATAATGCCGTTCGTACTTGCGACATCAAAAAATGGAGTCCGATGGAGTCCGATGGGGCCGCGTGAGCGGGACGGGAACCGTCAGGAGGCCGATCCTTCTTTTTCCCTACTTCCCCATCGGACAGTCGTATGCTGAAAAAGAGAGTCCACAGACCAAAGTCGCAAGGAGAGTCGCAATTTCTGTTCCCCGACATTGCACATCCGTCAACTGCAGAAATCCCTGGAATTCCCGCCGTCCGTTGCGTCAGTTTGTCCCAAGCCGACGGTGCAAGGGAATGTCACGCCCCATCATCAAGTCCGATGTTCGTGGTTCATGAGGAAATGGCGCAGGACATCGATGTCCCGCAATGGGGCGTCCACGCCCCAACGAGGAGCCACGAACAGTGTGTGTGCGCGGAGATGGCCTACGTAGGCACGCGGATGAGAGAGATTAGCCTACATTAATCATGGCGCTTGATCGCGAGTCGTGGGGTCTCAAAGCGAAGTCCGCGATCGGTCAGCCTCTTGAGCCGCTTCTTTGTATCGTACTCAGACAATCCTAGTTTGCAATATCTGACCATTCTTGCACGACAGGGCCGCGGCTTTGTGCAGCCGGAACTCGGCGAAGGCACGGACGGCGAGGCATGTGATTTTGTATCGCAGGGCGTCGCCGTGAATTCAAACTTGAGGTGCAACAGGGCTGCATCAGCGAGGAACGCACAGGCGTTCGGTAGAGTAAGGCGGGCTGCTCATTCTTACCGAGCGAGGCTGTGCCATGGGCTATCAACACTTGACGCTGGAAGAGCGTGCCGCCATTGCCCCGATGCGGGCGTTGGGATGGACGCTCCGCCAGATTGCCATGACGCTTGGCCGAGCGCCGAGCACCGTCAGTCGCGAGGTGCACCGCAACACCGATCCGTGGGGCGGATATGCAGGCTACTGGGCCCATGTCGATGTGCAGCACCGGCGTCAGCAGACCCTGCGGGCGGGACGACTGGGACATCCCCCACTGGCCGCCTATGTCTGGGCGAAACTCCGGGAGCGGTGGTCGCCCGAGCAGATCGCCCATCGGCTTCCGCTGGACTTTCCCGACGATCTCACCATGCGGATCAGCCACCAGACCCTCTACACTTGGATTGCGACGGACCGGGCCGCGGGCGGAGTCTGGTATCGGTGTCTCCGGCAGCATCGTCGCCGCCACCGCAAGCGATATGGGAGCGGCCCGCGCGCCTCTCGCCTCACAGGCCGCGTCAGCCTGACCCAGCGTCCAGCGGTGGTGGCTCGTCGCGGACGGTTCGGAGACTGGGAAGGGGATACGCTGCTCGGGCGGGGCCGCTCGGCAGCCGTCGCGACCCACGTGGAACGCAAGAGTCGATTTCTGCTCGCCGCCACCGTCCCTCGACGGACGGCTGCCCGCGGTCAACCAGGCGACCCGCCGCGTGTTCCGTTCCCTCCCACCGCCGCTGCGCAAGACGCTCACCGTCGATAACGGCAGTGAATGGGTGGCCTTCCAAGACTTGCAACGCGCCTTGCGTCTCCGCGTCTACTTTGCGACGCCCTATTCAGCATGGGAGCGCGGCACCAATGAGAACACCAACGGGTTGCTGCGCGACTATTTCCCGAAACCCACCGATTTCTCTAGCGTCCGGGCCTCGCAGCTTGCCAAAGTTGTCCGGGCCCTCAATAATAGACCTCGCAAATGCCTCGCCTATCGAACGCCGACGGAAGTTCTCCGCGCTCGCCTTGGCGTTGCACTTCGGATTTGAATTCACGCCTCGCCTGTCAAACAAAGACTCCCGACCCCTTTTATTGACTCGCGGTCTTCGAGCACCACGCTCATCTCTCTGATTACAGTGTCGTACTGGTCAAGCCTTCCCGCGCCCCTCAATCGCCGCGAGGATCGGGGGGCAGCGCTTCCCGGGGGATGGAGTCAACAATTGGAATGTCGGCGGGAGTGGCAGGGGTAGAGAAAGCGGGTTCCATCCGCGCCTCGGACTTCGACCTCGCCCGGCGAATCATGACCGTACTCAACACGTTCACCGCCGAAGAAGTCGCCAACCAACTCTTCTAGGAACTGATAAAAGGCGTCGGCACTTTTTTCCATGATCACTTATCTAGAGCGCCCCACGTGGTCGCAGGACGGCGAGTATGGGGACTTTCTACCAACTCAGCCCAATTCTGTGGTGAAAAGACTCCCGACCCCTTTTTACCGACCCATGCATCCGAGTTGCTTGGGCGCCTAACGTTGGCGCTCACCCGCGTCGGGTGCAGCGCCCTGTTAGGCAGACGCACCTTCAATTCCAATTCGCCGCATGACTGCTCGCCCGAATTCGGTCCAGACAAACGCGTGCCGACCTGACTGATCGGAGCTCAATGGTAACGTGGCTCGGATGATTCCGAGTGCCTGCTGAGAGTGCCGCCCTCAATAGCTTCGTCACCATTGCTCGGCTCTCGACCAAGTCTTCGCGACGGTATCGATGCACCTGAATACCGGCTACATCAAAGCTGAGCGGTTCGTCGTCTGACCTAACTATCAGAACCTCAGGCTCAGTGCGTACCGCATGCGCCAATCCGACCTCGTACATCACATTCCCATTGCGCTGGCCAGTGCTCATCACTGAGATGTCCGCAAGCACCAGCCGTGAGTGTGCAATGCCGTCAAGAATCGCAGTAACGACGTCGCCCGACAGAACGGTGACATCGACTCTTTTCGCCTGCAGCGCCTTCGGCCGTGCCTCTTCCACCGCCGGTTGAAAGACTTCGTGCCAGACTGGATCGAACTCGTCACCGAAGGGCATCGCAACGAAGACATCGTCGCCAAGCTCTGATCGCCATAGCGTATCGAAGAATCGTCTCGGATACATCCCTTGTCAGTTAATCGGCCTAACGTCGCCGTTCAGGGGGTCCAACAGCGGCGACGCCGCTGTTGCGACCAGCCGACTCTGCGAAGAAGAAAGCCTTCCTCATTGTGGACAAGATATTCATAGTCAACCGCGTCCTTCAGAGCATGGACAAGACTTGCAACGTCCCCATCAACCATTGCCGCATTGATTTCGTAGGGTCCTCCGATCGCTTCACTATGTGCGGCATCAACAAAAGTCTGTAAGGCAGACCAGAATTTTGCTTCGTCATCCGGGGAAAACTCCCCCATTCTGATCAGTTCTACCCGCGATCTTAGGTCTGCATGGGCAATGGCTTTACGTCTTCCGTCAATGATTTTCTCTCGAAACTGCATAAGCTCGTCGTTGGCCTCTTTTAGGATCCGCTTCGTCTCTGGGCTCCACGGCAGCTCCAGAATGAAATTCGTTGTCAGATTGTCCTTGTCCTTTCCGGATGACGCAGGGTCCGTCAGCTTGCACTGTTGAAGAAGAATGTACTCGATCAGTATCAGATTCAGATCGTGAAAGAAGATGTTTGCGACCTCAGATTGGAGCTGGCTCCTCTCCTCGTTTGCCTCAAAGAGATCGGCGAAATGCGTGCGAACGGCCCTCGCCCACACGCACTCTTCACAGAAAGCCTCAATTATCGCTCTACGGTCCGCCATGATTCAAAAGACATAACACCGCGCCTAAGCCGCGAGCAAAAGCGCCTCGCTTTTTGTGAGTCAGGCACGCAGCGTGCGAACTTTATGCGCTTGTTAGCATTGCATGTCTGGGTTGTCATTCGGGACATCGGCAACTCCAGGCTCGAATTCTCGTGTAATCCACGCGCAGAACTCAGAAACCAACTCTGGATCGTGATGTACCTGAGCTCCACGGCCACCGATGAGTGGCGCGTAGCGCGCCGGCGCTGCAGCAGCTGACGAACCGCGATACCAAAAACCGTGACCGATAAAAACGCGCGCGTGCCTGGTATCTTGATTCCTTAAATCTTCGTCGAAATGAAACCTGTTGCGATGTTGAATCCATTGTCCATCAGAGCCGCGACTATAGAAGTTATCTCCGCAGCGCTCCTCCCACGTACCTCGAAGATACGGCTTTTTCTCTGCGAAGCGCATATCTCGGTGATAATCGTCGAGATCGAGAATCTCTGAGACTTCCATCGCATATAAGAACCGATAGCCGCGATGCTTGGCAAGGAAGCCAGCAATCCAGTCTCCGACTTCCAGCCGGATTCCTTGATGGTTCGGAGTGCAGACGGCCAAAGTGCAATGCCCCCAGAACGGATTGGGCGCCAAGCCGGTGTCCTCACGAACAATGTAACTGCACAGCTTCATTTGGAAGGGCTAACGCGAGATCAGCGGCGATTGACGCGAGTGGCTGCTTGCGGTAGCAAGCGACCGAGTCAATCGCCCAGTTGGAGTGCCCAGTTGGACGACGTTCCTTCACCAATCCTCTCGATCATGGAGATAGAGCTCGGCATCTCTTACAACTGGTCATTGGGAAAAGGCCGGACGGGTTCGGAATGTTTCCGAAGAGTGCTTCAGCATTCTCTTCGAAGAGGTGGTAGCAATAGTCAAAAACGCCTTCAATGTTCAAGCCAGCTACGCCCTTGTTCGCTGGATCGTCCAGGTGATGCACAAGATCGTTCGCATGCTCACGAAGCGCCTTCAGACGCGGGAAGAGCCGTTCCCGAATGATCCCAGTGCCTATGGTCGCGTCTTTGCACCAAGCACAGGAGAACGAGAAACCGATCGCTAGGTCTTGTTTAATGATCTCCATCAACATGGAGTCTGCTGAACGAGTACCGAGGGCAACAACGTAGGCCGTAGCCAGTTCCTCCATCCAATCCCGTCCCGTTCCAAAGCTGCTGTACGCGCGAAGAGCGGTCGTCCTTTGGATCACTCCCAAAGTAATCTGTACATTCGGCCCGTTGCCGGCACTGATCCCGACCGCTGTGATTGGCTTTGGTGTGAATGTCACGAAGCTATTCGCCGTCACTTTGATGTCGTCTAACTATTGAGTATACTGACCGGCATAGTACGCAGATACTGCGTGTCAACTCCCGCACAATTCTTGTGTTGGTTCATAGGCTTATCAGCTCTATTCACCACGCAGGGGCAGCGTGCTATACAGACCGGCATAATACCGTTATAGCTGCGAAGGACTCAATCCAGGACGTGTGTGTAGATCATAGTCATTCGCACATCGGTGTGGCCCGACAGTTCCTGCACCCTGGCTGGAAGGGATGCGTGCGGAGGTTTGGCCGTGGCGTCTATTGTAGTTCAGTACAGCAGTGGCCCACAGCAGCGCCGTTCCGGTTGCTCACGAATCGGTGATTGGTGACTGAGCGCCTTGCGGCCGGAGACGTACTGATCCATCACATAGTCCTCAGGCCCTGGCTGGAAGGGATGCGCGCAGAGGCTTGGCCGTGGCGTTAGCGAAATGGCAAGAAGCGGCGGTCGTCAGCAGCGCCGTTCCGGTAATCCGCGAGGTGCAGCGAAACAATAGTCCCCATAGGAACGGGTGACAGCATCCATCGCATCACGGCCAACGCCGGATGGGCGCAACCTTCGTCAGCCTAGGCCACACAACCCTTCTTCGTTGACTACAGCAGCTAGTCAAGGCTGCGGTAATGCAAAGGGGAAAGGGAGGACCAGACAACAGAGCGGCGGTGGATCGAGATTCAGCCTACCGCGGCTCCCGCAGCCCGTGCCGCTTCAGCATCCGTTCAATCGTCTTGCGATCGACACCGGCTTCCCGCGCGGCCTGGGTGATATGGCCGCGATGCCGCTTGAGTAACTCGAGCAGAAAGCCCCGTTCGAACGATTTCACCACGTGTTGCTTGGCCTGCTTAAACGACGCGGAGGCCTGCTCTTGAGCGGCGGCATCCCGCACATGCAGACGCTCGGGCAGGTGCTGGGCGGTGATCAATGGTCCATCGGCCAGGGCGGCGGCCCGCTCCACGACGTTCTGAAGTTCCCGGACATTGCCGGGCCAGCCGTAGGCTTCAAGCAGTTCCAACGCCTCGAGGTCGAACGACAGACCGTCCTCGACGGATCGTCCGTTTCGCTCGACGGCGCGGCGGAGAAATTCGTTGACCAGCAGTTCCACGTCCCCCAACCTGGCCCGCAAGGGAGGAAGCGACACCTGAATGACGTTGAGCCGGTAAAATAAATCCGAGCGAAACTCGCCGCGCCCGCAGGCTTGCTCCAGATCCTGATTCGACGCGGCCAAGACCCGCACATCGACATCGACGAATCTGGTCCCACCGACCGGCCGCACTTGCCGCTCTTGCAACACGCGCAACAATCGGGCTTGGAGCCCAGTGCTC
>DATFFC010000029.1:0-6578 GCA_035250505.1 Nitrospiraceae bacterium
TCGGCATGGCGAAGAAGAAACACGAGGAGCACGAGAATCACGAGCGCTGGCTGGTGTCCTATGCCGATTTCATTACGCTCCTCTTTGCGTTCTTTGTCGTGATGTATTCCGTCTCCTCCGTCAATGAAGGGAAATACCGAACCGTCAGCGAGTCGATCAAGGCCGCCCTCAATCCGGTCGCCAGCCAGCCGGCAAGCCGGTTACCGTTCCATGTCGGCGAGTCCAAGCCGCACGTCATCAGCCCGGAGTTGGCTCCTGTCAGCGAACCCGCCATCCGCCGGATCAGGGAACTGCTCAAGAGCATGCAGCATCACGCCAAGATGGAGATCCAAGACCTGCGGGTCATCGACAACGGAAACGGGAGCATCACGATTTCTCTTCCGGACTGGGTTCTCTTTCAGAGCGGAGAGGCGCTGGTCCGGCCGGAGGGCATCGGTTTCCTCAAGTCCCTGGCCGATGTGCTGATAGAAATGGACCGGCAGGTCCGAATCTTGGGCCACACCGACAATGTTCCGATCCGCACGGCGCAATTTCCCTCCAATTGGGAACTGTCCGCCGCCCGCGCGGTAATGGTCGTCCGAATACTCTCCGAACTGCATGGGGTGCCGGCCGATCATCTCTCGGCCACCGGGTTCGGGGACTCAAGGCCGGTCGCCGACAATCTGACACCGGAGGGACGGGCGAAGAACCGGCGTGTTGAAATCGTGGTTCTTGAGCGCGATCACCGCGAGCCTGGTGAACAGGAAGCCGCTCTGTCCGCGCCGGTCTCTGCTCCATAACCCGGTCACCGGATCGTCGGACTCGGAGGGGAGACTATTGGGCCGACGGTGCGGCCGTACTATCGATAAAGAAAGGACAGCAATCCACCGATAAGTCAATGAACGGAGCAGTGGCGACGGTCCAGTCCGTCGGCAAGCCACGTGGTGAAAGGATGCTCATGAAGATTACCGCCCACACGACCGATCAAGTCACCACTCTTTGCCTGGAAGGGAATTTCATCTATACCGAGCGAAAGCCATTTCAGGAGGCGGTCCAGCAGGCGTGCTCGGGCGGCGCACGCAAGATCGTCATCGATCTCGCGGAAGTCAGTTCTCTCGACAGCGCAGCGCTGGGATTGTTGATGGTGACACACCGGCGGCTGTGCAATGAGCGTTGCCGCTTGGTGCTCGCCCGCCCGCGGCCCAATGTGAAACAAGTCATCCACTTAACGAACTTGCACGAACTGATTCCCATATCGGACGGCAGCGACCTGACACCGCTGCCCAAGAGCGCGTAGCCCGGCGGTTCGCACGCCGCAGACCCGGAGGAGGACGCCATGACGATCACCACCCGTACCATGCCGAAGGCCACGATTTTGGATTTGGCCGGCGACTTAACATACGCCAACCGCGCAGCGTTCAAAGCCGCGGTGGAAGGGGCGCGACAGGCCGGATGCCAGCATCTGATTCTCAACATGGAACAGGTGCGGTTTCTGGATAGCTCGGCCTTGGGCATGTTGGCCCTATTCTGCCAAACCTTTCGAGCGAGCCGGGCAAAACTCAGCATCCTGCGGCCGCAAAGCTATGTGCGGGAGATCATGAGCCTCGCGAGCATTCAAAAGATGATCCCCCTCTACGAATCGGAACAAGCGGCACTCGCCGCCGCTGATCTCCCCGCTGCCTGCTGACCCGGAGGTCTCATATTGTCGGGTTCTCACACGACGCCTTCCGTCGGCCGATCCTACGACCGCCCGGTCATTCTGTTGGCAGATGACGACGCGATGATGCGCGTCGGCATGGCGGCTCGACTGAGAAAGCTCGGCTGCGACATCATTGAGGCGGACAATGGAGAGGCCGGACTGGTCGCGGCGCGCGCCCATCGGCCTAATCTCGTGATTCTTGATTGGATGATGCCGGGCCTGGATGGTCCATCGGTGTGCGAAGCGATTCGTGCCGACCCCGCGCTCAGCACGTGCCAAGTGGTGTTGATGACCGCTCACGACGAGCCGGATCAGATTGCGGAGGGATTGGCTCGGGGCGCAGACGACTTTCTCAGCAAAGCCGCAAGCAAACAAGAGATCATGGCGCGCGTACAGGCGAACTTGCGCGCCAGTGCGCTCGTGCGGGAACTGGAATGCACGCGGGACGACCTCGACCGCTCCAACCGGCAACTGTCGGCCAAGCAGCAGGAATTGGAGTGCGAACTCCAGTCGGCCGCCCGCTTCGTCTCCTCCCTTCTTCCGTCCACGCAAGCCCAGATTCCCGGGGTGACGGTTGCATGGGCCTATCATCCGTCGCTCGCGCTGGGCGGCGATCTGTTCCAGGTGTCCCGATGGGGAACTCACGCGCTCGGCCTGTCGATCTTCGATGCCTCGGGGCACGGCGTCGCCGCAGCGTTTCGGGCGGTCGCGCTCTCGAGCTTTCTCCGCGAGGACAATTTGGCAAAGGTCTGCCCTTCCTTCGATCCCGGATTGATCGTCACCGAAGCCAATCGATTCTTTCCGCTGTCGGAGGACGGCGACTATTTCACCTTATGGGTCGGCCGGCTCGACCTGGCCGATTGGTCACTCTCGTTCGCCACCGCAGGACACAGCGGCGCATTGGTGCAGCGAGAGGGGACTTGCCGCTGGCTGGTCCGCGAAACCTTTCCGGTCGGCTTCGACGGCGATGCGCGATTCAGATCCGAACACGTGTCCTTGCAGCCGCTCGATCGATTGTTTCTGTTCAGCGATGGGCTGTATGAAGCCCCCTCTGCGAACGGGGAGCTGTGGGGACGGACGCGACTCGAAGTTGGGGTCGTCACCCATCGCCGGCGGAGTTTGGCGGAATGCGTCAGCGGCACGATTGCGGCAGCCAGAGATTGGCAAGAAGCCGACCGCTTTCCCGACGACGTGGCGCTGTTGGGACTCGAAATCGGCGGCACGATCGCTACGTCGGAAGGAGAATCCCATGCAATCTGAACCCGCATTCGATTTGGCGGCGGCACTCGAGCAGATCGACGGTGACCGCGAACTGTTTGTCGCTCTCGCCGATCTCTTCATGTCTCAAGCGGCAGCCGACATGGGGAGTATCCGCGATGCCCTGAAGCTCGGCGACAGTCAGGAAGTTATGAAGCGGGCCCATCGACTGAAGGGATCGGCATTACAGTTCCATGCGACGGGTCTCCATGAGGCGTCGCAACGGCTTGAAGCCGTGGCCCGCCGCGGAGTGATGATCGAGGCGGCCTCTCTTGCGGTGACGGTGGAAGACCGGCTTGCCTGCCTCATGCAGGCCCTGCAGCAAGAGCTGAAATCAACATGAGCGCTGCGCAGCGTGCGGCAAGAACATTATTGGTCATCGATCCATGCCGCGATACGAGAGCGCTGGTCATGGAACAGGCGGGAGCCAAACGCTTGTCCGTCATTACGGCCACCGATCCCACTGTGGCGCGCACCACACTGGAGATGATGGTGCCCGACATTGTCATGACCGACATGTTTGCGGTGGACCGCTCGGGCGTACACTCGGGCATACAATTGATCCGGCACATCCGCGAGCGCTATCCCTTGTGTTCGATCATTCTTATGGCAGAGAAGGGACATGAGTCGGTCGTGCTGGAGGCGCTGCGCGCCGGTGCCGTGGACTTTCTCCTCAAGCCGATCACCGGCATGGACATGGGCGAATCCCTGGATCGGGCCATCCACGCGATTCCCAAAACGGTGGACGATGTGCCGGGACTCCAACAGTTGGAGTACCGGCTGATCATCGGGACCGATTTGGCCTGCGTGGAAAGCACCGTGTCATGGCTGCTCCACGCGACGGCCAGACTGTTGCCTGAGAGCCAGCGGCTGCATGTCCGGGCAACGCTGATCGAACTCATGCTCAATGCCGTCGAACACGGCAGTCTGGAAATTTGTTATCGCGACAAGCGCGATGCGCTGGACACGGATCGCTATGATGGTCTCGTCGCAGACCGCAGACATGATCCTCGTTTTTCGAACCGGAAGGTCACCGCATCCGCCTCGTACGACAAACACGCCCGCGCGATCCGGTATACGGTATTGGACGAAGGCAAGGGATTTCCGTGGCGGCGTCTGCTGAATCGATCGGAAGAAGACGGTTGCCGCAACGGCGACGCCAACGGCAGAGGGCTGTTTCTCGCGCGGGCGTTGTTCCCGAACCTCTCTTATAATGAAGCCGGCACCGAGGCAAGCTTCATCGTGCCGGTGCTGTAGCATCGGACACTGGGCGCTCACGGGACACGCCTGCCTCACGAAGATACGGCCCGCTCACGAAGACACAGCCGCTTCACCGTCTCAGCGGCGTTCACAACCATGACGCGCTTTATTCAGCGCGTCGTGAACCTCGCGGGCGTGCACAGACGTGGCGTCACTTATTCGTGACGCCGTGCACCTTGACTGATTTCGCCGAGCCGGTTTATCTTCTTCCCGTTTTCTCCGTCATTTTTTCTTCCACACAATGGAGCGGCTCATGACCGAATGGCGCCTCACGGGTGCAGCCCTCGTTCTGATCACGCTGGCCGGATGCAGCACATCGGAATGGGTGCACCCCAACAAACCAAAGGATGAATTCGCACAGGACTATAACAAATGCCAGGCGGACACGCTGCGCGATCCGAAGCTCCAGCAGGGCATTCAACTGCTTGTACTCGAGGCTACGGAGCGCTGCGTGCAAAAGAAAGGTTGGCGGTTGGTTGAGAAACAATGAACCGTAAATCCGTCGTTCACGTCGAGCGATCGAGCACACGAATGCGCGTCATGAATTCATGCGGAAGCGGCCCGGTGTAGTCGACCCGCAGAGTTGAAATCGGCTCCTTCACTCCATAGCGTTTTGAACACCACCCGCCGACCGGCTTGGTTGCTCCTTCACGCAGCGAGCTTCTCCCTCCTTCCACCGTCAGAAAGACCGGGACCTCCGCATCGTCCAACCGATACCCGCCGTCCACGGGGACGGGCCGGCAACCGAGATGCCAATTCAATTCCAGTTGATGGATCCCTGAACCGGTGAGCCAGTCCCAGATAATCCAGGACCCCGGGGGTTCATACGAGATCCCACGCAAATGCGTGACGCCGAACCGGTCTTTGTAGCCGTAGTGCCGGGCGATGACGGTGATTTTTCCCTCAGGCGTTTCGTCTTTGTATACGAGATGCGTGTCGAACGGTCGGGACCATGACAGGGGTCCTTCCTGCACGGCCTGGTCCGCTCCATCCACCGTGACCGTATTGTGCGCCCGTGTCCCCCGGAAATACGCGCGCCACTGCCCGTCGCCCGTATAGGTATAGGTACCTGGGTCGATCAACACCTCGCGAGACCCTACATAAAACAGAAACGAGAGCGCGTCGGCATGGCCGTGCGCATAGGAGGGCCCCATGCCGAGAGGCCCATGGTCGAAGATGGCCTGCTGTGCATCGCGCCCGCGGATAATGGAATAGCCGGACAAGTGGAACGTCGCAAGACCGGCACGCCGCTTCTTGGCGGTGCCGGGAAAGCATAGATACGGTGAGAGAGCCGATCCGTCGTCTCCATCGCCGATGCGTGGAAGTGAGCCGTCGGACACATTGCGAAACTCATCCAGGAAGTCGCGGCTTCGGTCGAACGCCCGGCGAATCTTATCAGGGACCGGAGCCTGCCGGTGGTCAAGCAAGGCCACGACGAGCCCGTGCAAGTCCGTGCTGAACTGAAGATAGCCGAAGCCTTGCTCGATGCTGCCGCCGTCATGACTGATATGCCGCGGAGTTTCTTGCTCGAGCAGATAGAGGCCCAAGGCCGACCATCGTTCCGCCGGCTCCAATTCATGAAACAACGTACCGGCATGCACGAGCGCGGCAGCGGCCGCCAACGTCTCATGCGAGGTGGAGCCATGGACCGGGAGGCGCTTTCTGATCAACTCCGCATGGTTGAAGACCAAGGCGAGCAGCGCCGTCCAGACCTGCTCGGGCGCCTGGATCCATGGGCGAATCAGGTCCGTCGCATAGCAAACCGCAAGCAGACGCAACGCGCACTCCATTAGCGAGACGTAATGGATACCGGTCAAGAAAGGATTGGCGGCGTTCCATGAGCACAATTGCGCTTCACAAAGCGCGACAGCCCGCTCACGGATTCCCGGGTCCGCCTTTTGAGCAAGCAGTCCCAGCGTAACCAGATGTTGCAGGCGTGACGGCTCCCACGCGATGCGGATATCGCCGGATGAATTGCCTTCTGCAATGGGTAGGCGGGCGAAGAAATCACGCGGCCACTGCTTTCCCGTATCCGGCGCCTTATGCCAGCAGTCGCCGTCCGGCTCCCACTGCCACGGATGGCCGAAGACCGTCACACCGCCGCTGAGCAGCCTCTCGATGTGTCGGTCATCCGGTTCAAACCGCCACGGCAAGGCGGGGAGAACCGGATACCGGCTGCTGCAGAACGACGAGGCAGAAACCTCCTCAGCCGTGAACCGGCAGGAAAGAGAGCCGTTGCGCAACCTCTGCTGCCACCGAAGCACCTGAAAGAGCGCTTGTTCCCTGGTCTGCCGCCACAGTTCCGCCGGCCTGGTGGCGGTGAGAGCTTTGAGCGGCCACGCCAACGGCCGAGGTAGGAGATTTGGATTGACCGAAAGTTTGA
>DATFFC010000030.1:0-9265 GCA_035250505.1 Nitrospiraceae bacterium
CGAGCTTGTCGACCGTGGTACTGAGCCTGATGGCCTTGAAACGCTTCTGCAGGCGCTGCTGCAGCGGCCGCACGAGGTCAGGGTCCGCGCCGTTGAGCAAGCGCGGCAGCGCTTCGACGAGCGTCACGTCGGCGCCTAACGCCTGGTACACGGTGCCGAGCTCCAAACCGATGTAGCCGCCCCCGACAACGAGCAGACGGGCGGGAATATCGGGCAACTCCAATGCGCCGGTTGAATCCATCACACGCGGATCGTCGATCTTGAGTGAACCTGGTATGGCGGGGCGTGAGCCGGTCGCGAGAATGGCGTGGGCGCAAGAGAGTTCCCGCCGTTCGGCGGAAGCGGAGAAATCGGACAGGATCAACGTTGTCGCGTTCTTGAACGTCGCCCTCGCCTGGACTACGTCGACCTTGCGGCTGCCGGCTAAGGTCTGCACGCCTTTGGTGAGTTTGCCGACGATCGCCTGCTTCCGGCGGCGCAAGGAATCCAGATCCAGGCGCGGCTTGTCAAAGGTGATCCCCCAGCCCTGCGCCTCTTCCGCATCGGTGATCAGGCGGGCTGCGTGCAATAGCGCCTTCGAAGGAATACAGCCGCGCAAAAGACACACGCCGCCCAATTGCGCTTCTTGATCGATCAGGGCCGTGCGCAGCCCAAGGTCCGCCGCTTGGAAGGCCGCGGCATAGCCGCCGGGTCCTGCGCCGATCACCGCCACGTCGTAGCGAGAGTCAGCCATCCGTGTCTTCTCCATGCGTTATAAACCCAGAAACATCGCCTGAAAGTCTTCCAACACTTTGACGATCTCGTTGGTGAAACGCGCGCCGTCAGCGCCGTCGATCAACCGATGATCATAGGCGACGCAGATCGGCAATATCATGCGGGGCACAAATTGGCCGTCTCGATAGACCGCCGTCCTCTTGCCCTTGCCGACTCCCAAGATCGCGACTTGCGGTGTGAGAATGATCGGCGTAAAGGGCCCGGCGCCGAGCCCGCCCATATTGCTGACGGTGAACGTGGCGCCGCGCAACTCTTCAAGCTTGACCTCACGCCTACGGGTCCGTTCGGCGAGATCCGCCAGCTCCAAGGAAATCTGCAAGAGATCTTTCTGATCGACGTGGTGGACGACCGGCACGATCAATCCGTCCGGCGTGTCGACCGCGACGCCGATGTTGTAGTAGTCCTTGTAAATCACTTCGCCGTTCGTGAGATCGATGATCGCATTGAACTGCGGATAGAGTTTGAGCGCATGCGTCACGGCCTTGAGGAACAGGCTGGTCAGGGTCAGCGTGGCGCCTTTCTGTTTGAATTGGGGTGCGTAGCGTTTGTGCAGCGCCAGGAGGTCCGTGATGTCGGCCTCCTGAAACTGATGCACATGCGGGATGGTGGTCCAGGCTTGCGTCACCGTGGCGGCGATCTTTCGCCGGAGTGAGGACATGGCTTCCCGGCGGTCGGTGCCGTACATCGTCGTAAAAATGTTGCCGCCTTTCCCATGCCCATCCTTGGCCGACGGCGCGCCGCTCCGCCGCGTCCGCTCGCGCACATAGGCCTTCACGTCTTCGGCCGTGATCCGGCCGCCGGCCTCAGACCCTTTCACATGCGTGAGATCCACGCCCAACTCACGCGCCAGCCGGCGCACGGAGGGAGGCGCGGCGATCTGAGCGCCCGTGGAGACGCTGCGGCCTGGCTGCTCAGGATCCCGTACCGGCGGTTCGGTTTTCGATGCTGAAGGTGCTGATGTGTGTGCTGGAACAGATGGAGACGGTTGAGCCGGTGGTTTTTCCCGTTCCTCTACGGCTTTTGCATGCGCGGCTTCGACGGCCGGCGGGGGCTGCGGGGCCGGGGCGGATGGGTGTGACGCGGTTTCTCCGGCGGCCTCTGTTGATTCTGGTCCTGCCGGCTCACCGGCATGCTGCGACGGCCGCTCGCCATCGCCCTCCAGTTCCACCAGCGTTTGACCCACCTTGAGATGGTCGCCTTGGCGCACGAGCACTTTGGCGACTGTTCCGGCGGCCGGCGCCGGCACCGGCACGGTCGCCTTATCGGTCTCCAGCTCGAGGAGCGCCTGGCCCGCCGTCACTTGATCGCCCTCACGGACAAGGATATGGACAACATCGCCGCCTTCGACTCCTTCCGCGAGAAACGGCAGTTCCACCTTCATCGGCCGTCACCTTATAACTGCAATCCGCATAACTGCAATCCGCGCGTTCATCGATGCCAGGGCGCCTGGTCATCTCCGTGCACGCCAAGATCGTGCGCCGCTTGCCGGACGGTCTGAGCCGGAATGGTTCCCCCCTGTTGATGCAGGGTATACAGCGTCGCGACTGCGAGATGTTCGGCATCGATCTCGAAAAATCGACGCAAGGCCCGGCGGGTGTCGCTCCGACCGAAGCCATCGGTGCCAAGAGCGAGCAGGCCGCCGGGAATCCAGGACGCAATCTGCTGGCTGACCAGGCGGACGTAATCGCTTACCGCCACGCAGGGACCGTCAAGCGCTTGGACGGTCTGCTGTAAGTAGCTCATCTGCGGCGGTTCGTCCGGATGCCACATATTCCACCGCTCGGCCTCGAGCGTCCGCATGCGCAACATTTTATAACTGGTGACGCTCCACACGTCGGCCGCCACGCCGTAACGTTCCAGCAGCAGCTCCTGCGCCCGCAGCGCCTCGTTTACGAGCGGGCCGCTTGCCAGCAGATGCGCGCGATGCTTGCCACGGTCCGGTGCCGGCCGCAAACGATACATGCCCTCACGGATCCCGTCCTCCGCCTGAGTCGGCATGGGCGGCATGCGGTAGGATTCATTGTAGAGCGTGATGTAATAGCACAACTCTTCTTGATCCTGGTACATGCGCTTCATCCCGTCCTGTAGAATGACCGCCAGTTCGAACATGAAGGCCGGGTCGTAAGCGGCCATCGTGGGAACGGCACTGGCCAGCAAATGACTGTGTCCGTCCTGGTGCTGCAGGCCTTCGCCTTCCAACGTCGTTCGCCCCGCCGTGGCACCCAGCAAGAACCCACGGGCCCGCATGTCGGAGGCGGCCCAGATCAGATCGCCGACCCGTTGAAACCCGAACATCGAATAAAAAATATAGAACGGGATCATGTTCAGGGCGTGCGTGGCGTAGGCGGTCCCGGCGGCGATGAAGGACGACATCGCGCCCGCCTCGGTGATGCCTTCTTCCAGGATCTGGCCGTTTTTCGCTTCAAAATAGTAGAGCAGCGAGCTCTTGTCGACCGGTTCATACAGCTGGCCGATGTGCGAATAGATTCCATACTGGCGAAAGAGTGCTTCGAGCCCGAACGTGCGCGCTTCGTCGGGGATGATCGGCACGAGATGCTGCCCGAACTCTTTGAGGCCGAGCAATCGTCCGAGCATGCGGGCAAATCCCATCGTCGTCGAGACGGCGCGCTCGCCGGAGCCTTCGATAAATTCCTTGAACTGTTCGAGCGGCGGCGTCTGGAGGGACTCGACCTTCACCCGCCGCTCCGGAATCGGCCCCCCCATGGCTTTGGTCCGCTCAGCGAGATAGGTCGCTTCCGGACTCCCGGCCGGCGGCCGGAAGAACGGCGTCGATCCCAGTTGGTCGTCAGCGACCGGCACCCCGAAGCGCGTACGGAACTCGCGCAACTCATGTTCATTCATCTTTTTCTGCTGATGGGTGACATTGCGTCCCTCACCGGCTTCACCCAATCCATAGCCCTTGATCGTCTTGGCAAGAATGACCGTCGGCTGCCCCTTGTGCTCGACGGCCGCTCGATAGGCGGCATAGACTTTTCGGGGATCGTGGCCGCCGCGCATCATTTTGTGCAGCTGCTCGTCCGAATAGGTTTCCACCATTTTGAGCAAGCGGGGATCGGCGCCGAAGAAATGCTTTCGCACAAAGGCTCCGCCCTCCACCGTGTACTTTTGATACCAGCCGTCGACGACCTCGCCCATCCGCTTCACCAGCAGGCCTTCGTCGTCCTTCGCCAGCAAGGAATCCCAGTCGCTGCCCCAGATCACCTTGATCACATTCCAACCCGCACCGTGGAAGATGGCTTCCAGCTCTTGAATGATCTTGCCGTTGCCGCGCACCGGGCCGTCGAGCCGCTGGAGATTGCAGTTGACGACCCAGATCAGATTGTCCAGCTGCTCCCGGGAGGCCAAGGTCAATGCGCCGAGCGCTTCCGGCTCATCGGTTTCGCCGTCGCCGATGAAGGCCCACACGCGTTGCTGACTCGTGTCTTTCAGGCCCCGGTCCTTGAGATAGCGGTTGAAGCGCGCCTGGTAGATCGACATGATCGCGCCAAGTCCCATGGAAACCGTGGGAAACTCCCAGTAATCGGGCATGAGCCACGGATGGGGATAGGAGGACAGGCCCCGACCACTTCCGCGCAACTCGCCGCGGAAGTGATGCAGCGCCTCTTCCGGCAGGCGGCCTTCCACATAACTGCGCGCATAGACGCCCGGCGCCGCGTGGCCCTGGAAATAGACCTGATCGCCGCCTTGCGGCGCGTCTTTGCCGTGCAAAAAGTGATGGAAGGCGACTTCAAAGAGCGTTGCCGCCGACGCAAAGGTCGAAATATGGCCTCCGATCCCCGGATGTTGCTTATTGGCCTTGACGACCATCGCCATCGCGTTCCAGCGGATGAAGCTCCGGATCCGCCGTTCGATCTCGAGATTGCCGGGGTAGGGCGGTTCCTGGGCGGCGGGGATCGTGTTGACATAGGGCGTATTGAGCGGAGCAGAGACGCGTGCGCCGCGGGCACCGAGCCGGTCGCGGAGCCGCTCAAAGAGGTAGGTCGCCCGATCGACGCTCTTGGCGTCAATGACGTACTCAAGAGAATCCAGCCACTCTTGGGTCTCTTGGGGATCTTGGTCGGCCTGCGCTCGATGAAGGGAATGATCGTCGTTCATGCAGAACCTCGCTACGAGGGTTCATCTTACCGAGCGGGAGGGCGGAGAGCAAAACTTAAATGGGGAGGTCACGAAACATTGGCCAACCACTGCCGCCCCCGTTCGTTCGGATGAAATCCGCGGCGAGGAAGGGGAGTGGGCCTGATGAGCTCGGACGGTCGCGACGAGCCTACCAGGGAATCGGCCGGCGGTCTTTGATGAACTGCCCCGTCAGACTCTGAGGAGCCTCAGCGGCCAGCCAGACAATGCCGTCCGCGCCTTCTTCGATGGAACGCGGCGCATCGCTGCCGCCCATGTCCGTGCGGACCCAACCCGGACAGACGGCATTCACCGCGATGTTCTCGTTTTTCAGCGCGGCCGCGAACTGACCTGTCACGCCGTTGAGCGCCGTCTTGGAGATGCTATAGGCGGGAGCCCAGGTCCCCATGTCGGTGAGCTGACCGGCGCCGCTCGAGATGTTGATGATGCGGGCAGAGCGGCTCTTGCGGAGCAGCGGAAGAAAGGCTTGCATCACGAGCAACGCGCCGATCGTATTGGTCTCGAACATGCGACGAAGTCGCTCGGCCGGGAGATCGAAAATTGACTCATCGTCGTCGTCCAGAATGCCGGCGTTGTTGATCAGCACGTCGAGATGATCTTCCTTTTTTGACACGGCCTTCACAGCGGCGGCGATGCTGGATTCGTTCGTCACGTCGAGGGTGACTGGGTGGACCGACGGACCGAGTGACGAGGCAGCTCGGGCGACAGCGGGCGACCCGCGGCCGGTCAGAAACACCCGCCAATTCTTGGCGGCCAATTGCCGGACGATCTCCAATCCAATTCCTTTTGTTGCACCTGTTACCAATACAATGCCGGCCATGAGTATCTCCTCCATCTCATTGGAATGCGGTGGACGAAGTGATGGGGTGGACGGATCGATTATACACACTGGTTGCAGTGGGCATCCTGGTCCTTGCGACGACGGATACGGGGATTTGGATATCTCCGCGAGTCGCGCGTAGACTGTGTTCAGTGACCGCCATGCCTCAGAAACATTTCTCGATGATCCGCGAGTTTCACGTGGCGGACGTGCTCACGCTGGCCAATGGAGCGAGCGGGGTCATGGCCATCCTATTCAGCCTCCTTTATATGGAAAGCCGGTCATCGAGTCATTTCTTCGCCGCGGCCGCCTTCACGCCGGCGGCGTTGTTCTTCGACTGGCTCGATGGTCGGGTCGCACGATGGCGGCATGAGCACTCGCCGCTGGGCCGGGAGCTGGATTCACTCGCGGATATTATTTCGTTCGGAGTCGCGCCGGCAGTCCTTGGTTTCGCGGCTGGCCTGCGCGGTGCGTGGGATTGGCTTGCACTGATCTACTTCGTCTGTTGCGGGGTGAGCCGACTGGCTCGCTTCAACGTCACGGCGGAGGCGCTCTCGGCAGGCGTGGACAAGGTGGCGTACTTCGAAGGCACACCCATCCCGACGACGTTTTTCTTGACGGCGGTGCTGACCGTGACGGCGTGGCAAGGTCGGCTGGGCGACGACCTTTGGTGGGGCACATGGCAGATCGGCCCCGGTACGTTGCATCCTTTGTCGCTTTTGTTCGTCCTCTCCGGAAGCCTGATGATCAGCAAAACGCTGCGGATCCCGAAGATATAGGCGGGAGCCTCGCCTCGCGGCGTTTAATCTTTTCGCAAAAGGCTGTATGCTGCGCATCCCGATGAGAGCGATCCCAACACACATTGAAAGGGGCCGCCTGATGGACGAGGAATGTATTCGGAAATTTGATAGCCAGGGGCAGGATTACAAGCAGGCATTTCAAATCTTCCTCGACCACACCGATCAGAAACGGAACGCGCGACGCTGGCTACAGCGGGTGGTGGAGAGGCTCCCAAATCGGGGGGTCTTCATTGATGCAGGGGCGGGGAACGGGGAAATGGCCAAGACTTTCGCGGGCTCCTTCAAGCAAACCGTTGCGATCGAGCCGAACACATACCTGCTCGGGCAGCTTCGGCAGGCGCTGCCGACGGCCGAGGCGATCGATCGGCCCATCATGGGTGCGCAACCCTCCGCGCCAGGCGACTTCGTCCTCTGCTCCCACACGCTCTATTACATCCCGTCAGAGGAGTGG
Organism: Nitrospiraceae bacterium; assembly: GCA_035250505.1. Taxonomy (GTDB): domain Bacteria; phylum Nitrospirota; class Nitrospiria; order Nitrospirales; family Nitrospiraceae; genus DASSBQ01. Next base: position 7,001 of record DATFFC010000030.1, read on the forward strand.
CTCGCGCACGTCGAGCGGCTCGTGTCCTGGATGGCCCCGACCGGCGTCACCATCATCGTCCTCCAATACCGGGACAGCGGCTGCATGAATATGGTCTATCACTTCTGCGGTCATCGGTTCGAGCTACGGCAGACGATCGAAGCCTTCCGCGCCAAGCACGGCGACGGATATGAGATCATGACAACTCTCGATCCTGCGCACGTCGTGACGTCGGATCTCGCGAAGACCTATGCCGTGGCTGAGTTCATGCTGAACCTCTTGGAGATTGCAAACCCTCCACGCAGACGCGACGTTGAGAAATATCTTCAGGCCAACTTCGCCATGCCAGACGGCCGCTTCAAGATCCCCGTGCATCAGGATTTTGTCGAGATCCGACACGGAGGAGGGAAGTTCGAAGAGCAGCTCTAGGCTCGTCTGCGGCTGCCGTTTCTCTGAGGCGCTATCCAAGAAGCTGTCGCATGGCAGCCGATACGGCTCCAATCACCGGGTCCTGCTCGCAGCGGGACAAATGTGCGAAAAGCAGGCGGGCCTCCTGCTGCACGCCACCGACTAACTCGACCTCGCCTTTCGCTTCCGCCTCACGAGCCGTCTCGGCATGCAAGAACCCGACACCTACGCCCCCGGCGATCAGCGTGCGCGTCACAGTCTCCTGATCGACGCTGACGACCTTCTCCGGACGGAATCCGTTTCGTTCGAACACAGCCTCCGCCGCCCGTCCGCAACACGTGTTCGAGGCCGGGCAGATCCATGGCAGGCGAGCCAGTTTTGGCCAGTCCGGACGTGCCGGCTTGTCGATCCATCCAGGTGGGGTTGCCAGGAAGATGCCGAACCGATCGACCTCAAAAGTCTCAAGTTCCGCATCGGGATGACCGTCGTCGGTATAGAAGCCGGCGTCCAACGTGCCGCCGCGGATGGCGCGCAGGATCTCGGCGGAGCTTCCATATTCCAGCGCCACCTCAACATCCGGACACCTCTCGGACAGCCTGGTCAGCAGCTTCCCCATCACTTGGGCACTCGTACTGTGGTTCGACCCCAGCCGGAGCTTCCCGCTCACCCGGCCCTTGATCCGCCTGGCCTCATCAAGCAGATCCTGATGCAAAGCCAGCATTTGCTCCGCCTTGGCGAGGAGCTTCGTGCCGTGACCGGTCAAGCTCATGCCGCGAGGCGTGCGCTCGAACAACACCAGCCCGAGTTCATCCTCCATGGCTTTGATATGGGCGCTCACTGCGGGCTGGCTGAGAAAGAGGAGTTCCGACGCACGCGTGATGCTGCGCTCCCGAGCAACAGTGACAAATGTTCTCAGCTGATAGATTTCCATTGCTGGGCCCTCCACCGTGAACAAGTCACTGTCGCCGGCGATCTACACCAAGACATGCGTGAGGTAGCTCCAGAGCAGGGCAGACAGGTACAGCCCGACGCCGAAAACAGTATGGGTCATCAAGCTCTTTAGCCTCGCTTGAGCCGGATACGGCGTCTTGGTTGACGCCATTCCGAGCCCTAGGGCCGGCTGCACAATGAAATAGGGGGGATAAGCACGGTCCCGACACCGACCAGGAGGACCGGGAAGAGAGACGGATGCTCCGGTCTGTCAAAATGACACAGTGCATTTCTCAATCCTAATTGGTCATTCCTGACTTCCTCGAAGCTATTCTATATCGCTCGTTTCTAATTCCTCATTCGGCATGTCGCCGTCTTGTTCTCGTAAGTGAAACTGGGTATTCTTGCGCGGCCCATGGACAGCAAGCTGAAGCCGCCAAACTGATGCCGCCATCGCCGCCAACCTGAAGGAACTCGGGTATGGCGGGTAGGCCTGTATTAAAGGGTTCTGGCGTTTCCTTAATAAGCGATCTGGTTATTTAACGATCGTTGAATAAGGGCACGGGATCGATGCAACGAGGCGCCACAGGCGAGTATGAGGTCACGACTGCCGGCGAGGAACAGGTGCGCGCCTTCATTCCCCATCACTTGCCGCCGAACCCTCCTTTGGATCTCTCGAATGCCCGTCAGCGCCTGTTGGAGCGGGCCACGCTCGCCGTCGGGCGGTTGGACAGCATCACGTTACTGCTGCCGGAACCCAATATCTTTCTCTATGCCTATGTCCGCCGTGAAGCGGTGCTGTCTTCGCAAATCGAGGGCACTCAATCTTCGCTTGCCGCCTGTTATCGACTGTTGGCGCCGCTGCCGACATTCAGCGTGCCATGGCAGAGTTGCATGGGCTGGGCCTCTTCGTTCGCTCACTGGTCGGCCTCGAACGCGAGGCAGCGA
>DATFFC010000031.1:0-8981 GCA_035250505.1 Nitrospiraceae bacterium
ACCGATCGCGTCGGCCGCTGGTGGGGGTGGTGGGCGGAAGCAAATCCGACTTCCCCATTCTCGAGAAGGCGGCGGCACTGCTCGATGAGCTGGCCATCGCCAATGAGTTGCTCGTCGTGTCCGCCCATCGGACGCCGGATCGCTTGTTCGCGTATGCCGAACAAGCATCTGCACGCGGGATTCGGGTGATCATTGCCGGAGCCGGCGGCGCCGCTCATTTGCCCGGCATGCTGGCGGCGAAAACCCAGCTGCCGATCATCGGCGTTCCGATTCCGACCGACAATCTGCGCGGGCTCGATTCGCTCCTGTCCATCGTGCAGATGCCTCGTGGAATTCCGGTCGCGACGGTCGCGATCGGCGGAGCCGAGAATGCCGCCCTCCTGGCGGCCCAAATCCTGGCGTTGAGTCACGAAGATGTGGGCGAACGCCTCGCGCAATTTCGAGCGGCGCAAACCCAAACCGTGCTGGATCAGCAGGACGACAGCCGCCTCACCCCTCCTTTTCTGCCGGCGGGATCGCCGCGAAAGAATTCGAAGTTGTGACTGTTTCAGTGATCGAGCCGGGAGCGGTCGTGGGGGTGCTGGGCGGCGGTCAACTGGGCGCCATGTTCGCCGCGGCGGCTCGAAGGCTCGGCTATCAAGTGGCGGTGTGGGACCCGGACTGCGACGCGCCGGCTCATCAATGGGCCGATCACTCTTTTCCTTATTCGTTCGACGATCACGGCGCGTATGACCGATTCACCGAACTGGTCAGCGTCGTGACCTATGAATGGGAGAACATTCCGACCGGACTTTGCGGGCAGTTGGAACGCCGAAGGCCGGTTCGGCCGGCCGGCCGTATCCTGAATATGATTCAGGACCGCATTGAACAGAAGAGTTATTTGCACGCCCATGGATTTCCTATTCCCTCGTTCAGAGCCGCCGCATCGCCGGAAGGCCTATCGGTCGCCGCCGAACTCGGCTATCCCTGTATCTGTAAGACCGCCACCGCCGGTTATGACGGAAAGGGACAATGGAGAATCACCGGCGCGGAAGATCTCCGGCGCGTGCAAGCAGAATTGCGCGCGACGGCGCGAACCGGATCTCGGTGGATTGTCGAGGAATGGCTCGACTTTGAGCGCGAGCTGTCGCTATTGGTCGTTCGGAATGTCCGGGGTGAAGTCCGAGTGTACCCGTTGGTCGAGAATCTGCATCAGGATGGGATTCTACGACAAACCACGGTTCCCGCCGAAGTATCATCCACGACAGCGTCCGAAGCCGCGGCGACGGCGGAGCGGCTGGTCTGCGAGTTGGACGGCATCGGCGTCTTCTGCCTGGAATTGTTTCTCATGAGAGGCGGCCGTCTCTTGATCAATGAAGTCGCCCCGCGGCCTCACAACTCCGGCCATTACACGATTGACGCCTGCACGGTTTCCCAATTTGAACAGCAGGTGAGGGCGGTATGCGGATTGCCGCTCGGCGAGGTCCGGTTGCTCACCCCCGCCGCGATGATCAACCTGATCGGCGATGAAGTCGAGCGGGCCCGCAGTCAGCCGGGTTTGAGCCAATTGCTTGCCCTGCCGGGCACCGCCCTGCATCTGTACGGGAAGCGCGCCGTCCGCGCGAAGCGAAAAATGGGCCACCTCACGTTCCTCGCTCCGGTCAAGGAGACCGCCGTCGCGCGCGCGGAGACGTTTCGGTCGCAATTGACGCGCGGTGCGGCTCCTTCCTCGAAGTCCTCATGAGAATCGACCGAGACTAAAACGTATCTCGAAATCGTCTACTTCGGAAAGGACCGCATAAGATCCTCGATGCGGCCCTTGAGCATTCGAAAGGCATTATCGAAGGCCGCCTCAATTTCGGTCTCAGATCCGATCGCTTTGGCCGGATCCGGTGTACTCCAATGCAATCTCTGTGGTTTGCCGGGGAACAGCGGGCAGCTCTCTTCCGCAGCTTGATCGCACACCGTGATCACAAGGTCGAACGACTCCCCTGCGAATTCATCCCAAGACTTACTGCGTGGCTGACCCGGATCTATGCCATGCCGTTGCAACGTTGCAATGGCCTTGGGATGCACATATCCCGCCGGATGGCTCCCTGCGCTCCATGCCCGCCATCGACCGTGGCCGAGGCGATTGATCAGCGCCTCAGCCATGATTGACCGGCACGAGTTTCCCGTGCAGAGGACGAGGATTTTGGCTTCCTCCACGATCACGCACAGCACCCCGCCGTCGCTTCGGACGGTTCGCAGCAACCAGGTTTCCCCTTTGTTTCGGGGGTGCAACAGGCCCCTTCAGCGGCCGTGTGGTCGGAAAACAGTTGGGCATCCTCCATCGTCCGATAGGCCTCCCACGGGATGCCGGACGGGTCTTGTATCCACGATTTGTCTGACCGGGCATAACAACATGCCGTTTCCCCTTCATCGACAACGTCGAGATCGCTTGTCTTGAGGCGGTCGCGCAACTCGGTTAATTCCGCCTCGTCGTCTACTTGAATGCCCAGATGATCGAGGCCCTTGGTCTTGGCCCGCGTCGAGATGGCAAAGCTCACCAGAGGATCATCAAGGAGCCATTTCGCATAATCGGGCTTCGTTTTGACGGGTGGTGCGCCAAACAGCCCTGTGTAAAAGCGAATGGAGGCATCGAGGTTGTCCACTCCAATATGAATGTGCAAGCGTTTCATGGCTGTTCTCCTTTCAGTGAGTTCGACCGCGATTAAGCCCTGGCTTCTCTCATTGGAAACCAGTGCCTGGTTTGATTACATACATGACACACGGACAACATGACAGGCACTTCGACCAGCACGCCCACGACGGTGGCCAGGGCCGCCCCGGATTCCGGGCCGAACAAGGCAATGGCCGTGGCCACCGCCAGTTCAAGAAATTACTCGCGCCGATCAATGCCCCCGGTGCGGCGACTGAGTACGGGACATTGAACGATCTCATCAGCCCATACGCTAGCGACGCGTTGAAATAGACTTGGAACAGAATCGGAATCGCGATGAGGAACACGTGCAAGGGCTTCGCCACGATGTTCTCGGCTTGAAAGGCAAAAATGAGCACCAGCGTGATGAGCAAGGCCCCAATGGTCGCGGGAGCAAACCGGGGAAGCAGCGTCTCTTCGAACCATCGTTTGCCCCTTTGACAAATGAACCACGTACGTAGCAGGATGCCAACGGCCAAGGGAATGACAATAAACCCCAGCACGGAATAGAGAAGCACGGCGAATGGCACCGTGAGGGACGAGGCGCCGCTCACGAGCAACCCGACAATAGGCGCGAACAGCACCAGCATAATGAGATCGTTCACCGAGACTTGGATCAACGTATACGCCGGATCGCCGTCTGTCAGATAACTCCAGACAAACACCATGGCCGTACACGGAGCCGCCGCGAGAATGATCGCACCAGCGATGTATTGATCCGCCTCGGCCAGCGAGATCCACGCAGCGAAGACAAATCGGAAGAAGACCCAGGCCAACAAGGCCATCGAGAAGGGTTTCACCACCCAGTTAATAAAGAGCGTGACGAGGAGGCCTTCTGTCCGCTGCCCGACGTGCGCGACGGCTCGGAAATCGACCTTCATCATCATGGGGGTGATCATCAGCCAGATCAGCATCGCCATCGGCACATTGACATGACTCCCCTGACCGAATTCCATTTCCCGTAAGATCTGGATGAGCCGGGGGGCCGCTTGCCCCAGCAGCACACCGGCCACCATACAGAGACCCACCCAGACCGTGAGATAGCGCTCGAATCGATTCAACCTTTTTACTGCCGGAGCGGCTTGCATCCGCGTTTGCATCGCCATGTCCATCGTGGTGTTCCTTGCTCTTGTTTAGACAGCCACTGGTTTTTCAGCCCGGACAAAGGCGCTCATGAATGCGGCGTCGATCTGAGCCGCCAGGTGTTCCACATTCAACCCCGCCCCGCTGAGAAACTCCCGGGCATCTTCCGTCGAATAGAGTCGGGTGGGCTGAATCGACACATTGTGGAATCCGGCGCGGCTGAGGAGTGTCAGGTATTCTTTTTCAGCGAGTGCTCCGGCCACACATCCCGCCCATAATTCCAAACTGCGTTTGATCTCGGCCGGGACCGGGCCACGGGCCACGATGTCCGAGACGGCGAGACGGCCTCCGGGACGCAGCACGCGAAACACCTCCCACAAGACCCGGTCCTTTTCCCCAGACAGGTTGATGACACAGTTCGAAATAATCACGTCCACCGAGTTATCCGGAAGAGGAATCTGTTCGATTTCGCCTTTCAAAAACTCCACATTGGTGACACCGGCTTTGGCCTGATTCCGCCTGGCCAGCTCCAGCATCTCGTCGGTCATATCCAATCCGTACGCTTTTCCCGTGGACCCGACCCGCTGGGCCGACAGCAGCACATCAATGCCCCCGCCGGAGCCGAGGTCCAACACGGTTTCGCCTGCCTGCAATTCGGCCAATGCGGTTGGATTCCCGCACCCAAATGAGGCTAAGACCGCCTCTTGAGGAAGATCGCGGGTCTCATCCGCACTGTAGAGATTTGTGGTGATGGGATCGAATTTGGATTCCTGTGATCCCGTCCCGCAACACGAGCGGCCACCACTTCCAATCTGCGAAGCTGCTTGACGGTATTCCCCTTTGACGATTTCCCTGAGCTTGTCTGGTTCCATAGGGGCCCTCCTAAATCAACAACGGTTGATGGATGACGGCAAAAAAAGGGGTTACGGGCAACAGCCTTTCTTCAAGGATTTGTGGGATCGAGTCTTGAGCCAATTGACCATCTCCTGTAACTCCTCCACTGCGTCATCGTTCAGCGAATAGTACACCCACCGCCCTTCAGGTCGGTCATTGACCAGCCCGGCCTCCTTCAAAACTTTGAGATGAAACGACAGCCGTGATTGCCCTGTCTTAAAGCAATCCGTCATGTCGCAGACACATTGCTCTCCCTCCTGCAACTGCTCAATGATCCGCAGCCTGGTCTCGTCCGAGAGCGCGTGGAAATAACGGAGGGCCTTCGACACGTTTATAGTTGCGGCAGGGGCCATAGCGAACGTATATATCAACGGTTATTGATTAGTCAAGGGGGCTTGTCATCATCCTCGTTAAGCTTTTCTCTAGACGGGTGATTAGCTACACTGGATCTTCAGGGGATGGAGTCCCCCGTACAACCGCCTTGTTTCGCGAAGGCTGATGACTCCTACGCTACAGCTCCGTAGCCATGGGAATCATCATGTGCCGTACGCCTTGCCTGCGGCCACAGTTGTAAGGGAGGACTCTTGATGGACCAGTTCTTTACCACGGCATTCTTCTGGCTCGCCTTAGCGGTTGCCTCTGCGCTGATTGCCTCCTATCTTCGTCTATCCATCGCGCTCGTTGAAATCTGTGTTGGTCTTTCTGCCGCCACTGTACTGGATGCTTTCGGATTCGGGGACACCATATTGATGGCGAATGCCGATTGGATCCGCTTTCTTGCTGCGGTTGGCGCGGTGGTCCTGACATTCCTCGCCGGGGCCGAACTGGACCCAGAAGTCTTGAAGACCAAGTTGGCGGAAGTCAGTGTTGTAGGCGTTGTGGGGTTTCTCGCACCCTTTCTCGGATGCACCGCGGTTGCCTTCTACGTCGTCGATTGGGATGCGCGGGCAAGCTGGTTGTGTGGAGTAGCGCTTTCCACAACCTCGATGGCGGTCGTCTATGCCGTTATGCTGGAAACGGGCTTCAATAAGACCGAGTTTGGCAAGGGGATTCTCGGGGCGTGTTTTATCAATGATCTTGGGACAGTGATTGCTCTGGGTCTGCTGTTCGCTCCATTCACCTATAAGACCGTTCTTTTCATTATCGGCAGTGCCATTGTGCTCGCTGCGTTACCGGCTCTCACGAGATGGATGACCCATCGGTTTGCCTATCGCACGGCGGCCATCAGGACAAAATGGATTATGCTCGTCCTTTTTGGACTCGGGGCGTTGGCGTTATGGTCGGGAAGCGAAGCCGTGCTTCCGGCTTATGTTGCAGGAATGGTTTTGGCTGGAAGTGCAGCCCGAGATACGCATTGGGTCCGCCGTTTGCGCACGCTGACGGTAGGATTTCTCACACCGTTCTATTTCATTCGGGCTGGGACGCTGGTTTCTCTCCCAGCGTTGCTTTCAGCGCCATTGGTGTTCTTCACGTTGCTCGCCGGCAAGGTAGTCTCCAAAATCTTTGGGCTGTATCCGATTATCGGTTGGTTTCGGGAAGAACGAAATGAGCGATGGTATTACACGTTGATGATGTCTACCGGCTTGACCTTCGGCACGATCTCATCACTCTACGGCCTCGCTCATGGCATTGTGACCCAGGAACAATATTCGTTCTTGGTGGCCGCCGTGATAGCCAGTGCAGTCGTTCCAACTCTTATTGCGGGGGCTGCCTTTGAACCTCGGCATCTGTTGCCGGCGAACCAAGATTACGGCAAACCGGTAGCCCACACTCACGGACTAAATGAAGAAGGTTAGCTAATATGTACGGCTTCCGCGATCAGGAAACCGGCTGCCGCCATGATCCGATCGACTATTTTGAGCGGTCCTAATAGCGCCAGCGAGTGTGGCGGGCCGGGGCAAAATAGCGGACATCCGGACGTTTGAAGAAGCCGATCAGCACCATCCCGGCGAGAAACCCTCCCACGTGCGCGAAGAAGGCCACTCCGCCTCCCTGATGACCGAGGGTTGCGCCGCCGCTCAACACCTGCATCACGAACCACATTCCCAGGACCAGGCCGGCTGGCACATAGGCCGTTCCGATCACCGGTGCGAGCAAGAGGACGCGTGCGTGGGGAAAAAGAAGCAGGTAGGCGCCTAAGACGCCGGAAATCGCTCCGCTTGCGCCCACCATCGGCATGGCGGACATCGTATCGGTGACGGCGTGGGTCAAGGCGGCCAACACTCCGCAGGCGACATAGAACAGAATGAATTTGCCGTGTCCCATCACGTCTTCGATATTGTTTCCGAAGATCCAGAGGTACAGCATGTTGCCGAACAGATGCATCCAGCTTCCGTGCAAGAACATGCTCGTCAAGAGCGTGGCGGCGGGCGGCGTCGGCCCCCATTCGCCGGGTGGAACGGCTTGGCCGAAGAGCAGCGCCGGAATGGCTCCGTATTGGAACACGAATTCTTCACCGAGGCGGGGAGGCAGCGAGCTTTGGTAGATGAACACGAGGACACAGGCCACGATGAAGCTGATCGTCACGACCGGTGTGATTTCGGTCGGGTTGTCGTCGTTCAGCGGCAGCATCGGAACAGGCTCGACAAGGTGGTGAAGCTACATGAGCAGTCGGGGCAGTCTGGGATTGTCCGGCAGCGTTCCATCCGGTTGTAATGGGATCGAAAAGCCCGCTGCATGCGTGTGCCCTCCTCCTCCAAACGATGACGCGATGGCCCCTACATCGGCGCCCTCCTGACGGGATCGCATGCTGTAGTAGCGGCGGCCGTTTCGATCGTGCCAGATAATGCAAAAGGGATAAGAGGAGGACAGCCGCTCGCCGATTTGGCTGGTCAGGACGGCGCTCTGGACCGACGGGACCACGGCTCCTTCGAACGTCACCAGCACGGCATGGGCGGCCAGTTTCGAAACCAATTCATTCTCATAGCGCAGAATCGCGCGACCTTCGCGTTCCAATTCCTTTTGTTCAAATGAATCCCAGAGAGCGAAGTCGAACGGATGGGAGGCCAGTGCGGCGCTGATCTCCCGGCTGAGGGGGAGAGCCCAATGCCAGAGATCTTTGTCTTGAATGTATTGAAGCAGCCACGGTACCGGCGCATCGTGAGCCCATTGCCAGGCGAGGACCGCGCCGGATCGCGATTGATCGAAGCAGGCGTAGGGCAGATCCGCCAGTTCCTGCTGGGCGGTGATGTGATGGTCCAGGACCAGCAAACCTGCTGCTTCTTTCGCGACCCGTTCAAGCACCGGCCGGGGATAACTGAAATCGACGATAACGATGCGCTCGCCGGTCAGCTGCTGGGGAGGCGGTTCGCCGTGTTTGACCGGCAGATACCGGGAGGCCGGATACCGCTTCCACAGGGCCCACGCCGCGCCGAATCCGTCGGCACACTCGGCATGGTAGAGAACCAGCGTGGGCGGGTCGGGAAAGAGATGGCGGAACCGAGAAGCAGTCATCGCGGGAGCATAGCACGACCGGCGGCGCGGACTAAAGTGCAGACGGCATGAGGCGGGTCGGCTTCGTTTGCGGCGCGTGCCCTTACGCCGCCTCGGGCAGGCGGTTGAGATGATCGATCAACTGTCGCAACCGTCCGGCGCTTCGCCGGTTGAATGAAAAGACGATGCGGGACAGATCTTTCAACGCGGGCTCTTCCAATTCTTCCGCCAGCGGCCCCCGTTGCTCGAAGGTGCCTTCCGTCAACAAGTCCTTGAACCGAGCTTGCAGGTCCTGCACCTGCTGCTGAGACAGCGGCGTTTTCACACGGACGGCGAGCTGGCGGCCGACGAATCGAATCGAATGGTAGCGCTTGTAAAACATCCGGATCTCGTCCACCGCCTCTTCGACATCGCGGACGATCTTGAACAGGCTCAAGTCTTCCTTGTTGATCAATCCCCTGTTGAGCAACTGGCCGGTAATGAAGGAGTACCAGTGGTTCCAATAATCACAGTCGGGGGCTTGCAGGCAGACGATGGGCTTGGGATCGCTCTTCCCGGTCTGTACCAGCGTGAGAATTTCGAATCCTTCATCGTGGGTGCCGAAGCCGCCCGGAAACAGAGCGATGGCGTGGGATTCTTTTTGGAACATGAGCTTGCGGGTAAAGAAGTATTTAAACGTGACGAGCTTTGGATCATCGGCAATGACGGCGTTGGCGCCCTGCTCAAAGGGCAACATGATATTGACGCCGAAACTGTGCTCGCGGCCCGCTCCTTCTTGAGAGGCCCGCATGATGCCGTCCGCGCCGCCGGTGATCATCATGTACCCTTCCTCGACCATGCGTCGCGCGAAGGTAAAGGCCAGCTGATAATTCGGGTCGTCTGGGCTGGTTCG
>DATFFC010000032.1:0-6563 GCA_035250505.1 Nitrospiraceae bacterium
CCGGGTGGTCTGCTGCACCGCACTGAAAACAAACGGACTGAAACAACTGATCGAAGACAGAGGCTATACCGGCATTATCTTGGGGGTTCGTGCCGACGAAGAGGGCACAAGGGCCAAGGAACGGTATTTTTCCCCGCGCGACAAGCACGGCGATTGGGACTTCCGGGACCAGCCGCCGGAGCTGTGGGATCAGTTCAAGACCACGTTCCCTCCGGGGACCCATATCCGGATCCATCCCTTACTCGACTGGACCGAAATCAATATCTGGGAATACATCAAGCTGGAGAATATCCCCTTCATGGACCTCTATCTCGACAAGGGTGACGGCACGAGATACCGCAGTCTGGGCTGCGCTCCCTGTACGTCACCCATCAGATCCACCGCGAAGACCGTGGACGACATCATCGAGGAGTTACGGCATACGACGGTGGCGGAGCGCTCGGGCCGGGCGCAGGACGAAGGCCGCGGGATGGAGTTACTCCGCAAAGACGGCTACATGTAAGTGTCGGATGATGAAAAAGGTCCTCAGCTTTGTTCTCGGTCGGTTGTCTCCTTGCGACGTACCGAAAAACGTACGCCTCAGTCGCCATCCTCCCTGCGGCCGCGCCTGCGGAAAGGCGCATCTTGGTGCGCCGGGGTGGGCGGGTGAGAACGGCGGACCTTTTTGATCATCCTTCCGGGATTCCTATGACTACTATGACGCAAGCAGTCGCCACACCGAATGAAACCTTGAACATCGTCATCGTGGGCCACGTCGACCATGGCAAATCGACGTTGCTTGGCCGCCTCTATGCCGATACGGGTTCGCTGCCCGAGGGGAAGATCGAGAAGGTGCAGGCGATCTGCCGCCAGCAGGGCAAGGAATTCGAATACGCATTTCTCTTCGATGCCTTCCTGGAAGAGCAGGAGCAGGGCATCACCATCGATACGGCCCGGACCTTCTTCATCTGGAAGGGCCGTCAGTACATCATCATCGATGCGCCGGGGCATAAGGAATTCCTGAAAAACATGATCTCCGGCGCGGCCCGGGCCGAGGCGGCCTTGCTGCTGATCGATGCCCTGGAAGGAGTCAAGGAGCAGTCCAGAAAGCACGGCTACTTGCTGTCGCTGCTGGGGGTTCGCCAGTTTGCCGTCGTGGTCAACAAGATGGACCTGGTCGGCTATCGCGAAGATGTCTTCGCCGGCATTGAAAAGGAATATCGCGAGTATCTCAGCCAGTTCAAGGTCTCGCCGCAACATGTGATTCCCGTCAGCGCCAAGCTCGGCGACAACATCGCGAGCCGCAGTGCGGCCATGCCCTGGTATGGGGGGCCGACGGTGCTCGATATCCTCAGCGGCTTTCAGAAGGAGACCGTCCGATCCGAGCAACCGCTTCGGTTCCCAGTCCAGGACGTCTATAAATTCGATGCCCGCCGAATTCTCGCCGGCCGTATCACCGCCGGCCGCTTGAGAGTGGGTGACCGATTGGTCTTTTCTCCATCCAACAAATCTGCCCGTATTCAATCGATCGAGGCGTTCAACATTGATCCGCCGCCCGCGGAAGCGCATGCGGGACAATCAATCGGCATCACCTTGGACGAGCAACTGTTCGTCGAGCGGGGGGAAGTCGCCTCCCATCAGGAGCATCTCCCCCTGGTCTCAACGGCCTTCCGCGTGAATCTCTTCTGGCTAGGCAATCGGCCGTTGGAGCGCGGACGGAAGTATGGGCTGCGGCTCGTCACCAGGGAAATGGACTGCGAGGTGGCGTCGATTCATCGGATCATCGATACGGCGGATTTGAGCCAGCGCCAGGGAGGAGATCTGATCGCGAAAAATCAGGTCGCGGAAGTCACATTGCGGACCAAAGCGCCGGTCGCCTTTGACCTCTCATCATCGTTCGAAGCGACCGGCCGATTCGTGCTGGTGGATGAGTACGATATTGCGGGCGGCGGGATCATCACCGAATTTCTGCACGACGAGCAGGAGTTCCTGCGTGAGGAGGCGCGCCAGCGGGATTTCGCGTGGCTGCGGGGAGAAGTGACGTTGGAAGATCGGGCCCGCTCGTACGGACACCGGGCCGCCATCGTGCTCTTTACCGGTGCAGCTCAGACCGGGAAGACATTCCTGGCGAGGAAAGTGGAATCCCTACTGGTGGCGGACGGTCGCCATGCCTACCTGCTGGATGGCGAGAACCTGCTTCATGGCCTTGATGCAGATCTCTCGGTATCCAAGGCGTCCGATGCGGCCGAACGGGTGCGCCGGTATGGCGAAGTGGCGAGACTCCTGATTGATACCGGGTTGATCGTGGTCTCGACCAGTAAGACGTTCGGCATTGCGCATCAACAGATGGCGCAGATGATCCGGACACTGGTCCAGCCGGCTCCGGTCATTGCCGTGCACATGAGCAAGCCGGACGAAGAGCCGCCGCAGGACACGGATCTGCACTACGCGGGTCCTCAAGATTTCGACACGGCGGCGCGACAGATCATCGAGGAGTTGAAGCGGCGGGGCGTGTTCGCCGAAGCGGGCGGAACGCGTCCGAGCTTTCAATATTCAATCTGACGACCCGCCGCCGACCCGCCTATTTTCACGATTGCTCCAAGAGAAGAGTTCCCGCAGGCGCTGTTTGACTCGATCGAAACCGCTGTGATACCGTGATTTTTCCTAGAAATGTAAAGGGATCTCACGCGATGGCCGACCAGAAAGATCTCAAGTCGATTCTCGGTAAGCTCCAGTACACGGATGACGCCAAGGTCGTCCAGCAGATCACCGATCAGATGCGGCAGGTTCAGGCCAGAATGGCCGGCATCAAGAACAAGTTGGTGGTCATGAGCGGCAAGGGCGGCGTCGGCAAAAGCATGACGACGGTCAATCTCGGCTTAGCCTTTGCCCGCCGGGGAGCCAGGGTCGGACTCTTGGATGTCGATCTCAACGGTCCTTGCGTGCCTCGCATGTTGGGCCTGCATGGGCGTACCCTTACCATGACGCCGGAAGGAGCCGTCCCCCCCACCGGCCCGCTCGGCCTTAAAGTCGCCTCCATGGATTTCTTCCTTGACGCCGCGTCCCCGGTCCGCTGGAAGGGGCCGATGGATTTGAGCCCGGTCTGGCTGGGCCTGATGGAAATGAATGTCATCCGTGAATTTCTCGCGGACGTCGTGTGGGGAGACTTGGACTATTTGCTCGCCGACCTGCCTCCGGGAGCGGCCGCCGACAAGCCGCCCGTTATGGCCGGATTTATTCCTGATTTGGCGGGCGCGATTGTTGTGACCACGCCGTCCGAAGTGGCCTCGGATGTCGTGAGGAAGTCCGTCACCTATGCGCGCGACATGGGGATTCGCGTCCTCGGTATCGTCGAAAACATGAGCCTGTATCGTTGCCCGACCTGTGGCGCGGAAAATGAACTCTTTGAAGGCAATACGGATGCGATGTGTGAAGCCTTGGACGTGCCGCTGCTCGGCCGGATTCCATTCGATCGGCGGCTGGCACGGACGTTTGATAAGGGTGAGCCGTTGCTCGATGCCGACTATCCTACGATCCAGCGGTATCAGGACATCGTGGAGCGGGTGCAGTCGCTGTTGGATTATAAGAAGGTCCTGGCTGAGAAACTGTGAGCCCTGAAGGGGGAAGGTATGAAATTTGTCTGTCTGAACTGTGAAACCTACATGAATTTTGAGAAGGTCGAGAAGCCGGGCGAGGGATCGCTGGGCGTCTTTTTTGGGTGTCCTTCTTGCGGGGCCAAATTTTCCATGGTCACCAATCCGGGCGAGACGCAGATGGTGGCCTCACTCGGTGTGAAACTGGGCGGCAGGCCCGCTCCGGCCGAACCGTTCGAGATGACGCGCGGGACCTTGAAGGACGAAGCCTTGGCCGGCAGCGGAGCCATGGCTGCCTATTTGAATGAGAAGATTCAAGGCGGACAGCCGGCGGCTCCGGCGAAGCCCGGCGTCGCCGCCGGCAAGGAAGGAGAAAAGTCCGGCAGCGGCTGCCCATTTTCCGCGATGGTCGCTGAAATGGGCCTGACCTCTTCCGGCAAGGGGCAGAACGGTGGAAGCGCATCCGATCTCACCTGGACACCGGATGCCAAAGAAAAGTTGGATCGATTGCCGTCGTTTGTGAAACCTATGGTCCAAGGAAGCGTGGAGGCTTATGCACGCAAACATGGGTATACGAGCGTCACGCTGCAAGTCATGGACGATTCAAAAAATGATTCCCCTAATGGCTTGACCTGGACTCCGGATGCCGAGCGCCGGCTGGACAATATTCCCGACTTCATCAGACCGATGGCTCGCCGGGAGATCGAGCGCATCGCCAAAGAACGAGGATTGGCGACGATCACGGCGCAGGTCATGGACGAGGCGAAGGAAAAATTCATGAAATTCATGTGATGTGCGAGACGATGGGCGAGACGGATAGAAGGCCCATCCGGGGCACCGGATGGGCCTTTCGGTTGTTGAGACTTCTGATCGGGCGTTTTGTTGGACGAGATGGGCCGCGGCTGGGAGGCGGGGGAGTCCTACGCTTCTTCTTTTTCTCGGCCGCCATGCTTCTTGCCGGTCCCGCCGGCGGCGTTGATGGACAGGCAGGTGGTACCCATCACCACCACTCCGCTGCAGCCGCCGTATCGAATCCATGGGAGGGCTCTCCGCAGGGCATCGCCTATTCGGAAACCAATCACCATCTGGCGGGTATTCTGGTCCTGCTCATCGGTCTCAGCGAATTGCGGCAAGTGTTTGGGCTGCATGTGCTCGCCTGGACCCGCCTCCTTCTTCCCCTCTCGCTCGTGACGGCCGGGATCTTCCTGCTGATCTGGAGCGATCACGACGCCTGGCCGATCGGGTCGCTCACGCTGGCCCAGACCTTGTCCGGGCAGGATCCCGAGATGATCCAGCACAAGACGTATGGGGTCCTGGCCTTGGCCGTCGGGGCTATCGAGTTGCTCCGCCGCTTGGGGCCGATGCGCCACAGCACCTGGGCGATCCCGCTGCCGCTCTTTGCGATCGTCGGCGGGTTGATGTTGTTCGGCCATTCGCATGGCGACCATCCGGCCGCGCACAAGATCCAGCTTCACCACACAGTCATGGGGTTGCTGGCGATCACAGCCGGTTCCTCAAAGTTGGTATCGGCCCGCTGGCGCAGACCCCTTCAATGGGGTCGGCATGGTGATGCCGTTCCGGTGGTTACGGGAACGTGGTGGGAATTCGGCTGGGCCGGACTGATTTTGGCGATCGGCGTCCAGTTGCTTTTTTATTCCGAATGAGCCCAGCAGCACTGCACGTACGATCCGGCGGCGGCCTGTCGTTGACACCTTTGTCCGGACTGTGTTAGCTCTAGCCGTTCGGACATTTCCGGTTCACAATTTTGCGCAAATTTGACGTTCTGGATTGGCTCCCGTGACGCTCCAGTCCAGAGGAGGACCACATGGGCGGGCATAGCCATTGGGCGACCATCAAGCGCCATAAGTCGGCGCAGGACGCAAAGCGCGGGAAGATCTTTACGAGAATCATCAGGGAGTTGACGATCGCCGCCCGGCACGGCGGCGACCCGGACGGCAATCCCCACCTGCGACTCGCGATTTCCAAGGCGAAAGAAGCGAACATGCCGGGCGATACGATGAAGAAGGCGATTCAGCGCGGGACCGGCGAACTACCCGGGGTGACCTACGAAGAGTTCAGTTTGGAGGGCTATGGTCCCGGCGGCACAGCGCTTCTGATCGAGATCACGTCCGACAATCGCAACCGGACCGTGGCAGAAATCCGCAGCCTGTTGACGAAGAACAACGGCAACATGGCCGAGGCCGGCGCGGTCTCCTGGCAGTTCCATAAGAAGGGGGTCCTGGTCGTCGAGAAAGAAAAGGCCGAAGAGGATCAATTGCTCGCCATCGCTTTGGAAGCCGGGGCCGAGGACGTGAAGATCACCGAGAAGGCCTATGAGATCATCACCGATCCTCACGATTTCGAGGCTGTCAAGAAGGCCTTGCACGATGCGGCGATCGAGCCCTCGCTGGCCGAGCTCAATTTCATCCCGCAGAATACGATCAGCTTGGAAGAGAAGTCGGCCGAACAGATGCTCAAGCTGATGGAGATTCTCGACGAACATGACGACGTCCAGAAAGTCCATGCGAACTTCGACATCCCGGACGAGGTTATGGAGAAGATGGCCGCGACGGCGGGCTAGGTGCGCGAGACGACGAATAAGGCGCACGGTGCGATGAATAAAGAGCACCACGCTTGTGCGCGCCGGCGAGTCGGTGAGCCGGCAGTTTCTTGCCACGTTTGCGCACGGGCGCGAGGTTCACGACGCGCCGAAGAAGGCGCGTCACGTTTGTGAACGCCGCCGAGACGGTGAGCAACTGTCTTTGATATCAAGCAACATGATGTACCACTTGCCATGGCTGTCGATGTTTGAGTATGGCGTTGAGGATCGTCAGCAACTTGCGCATGCATGCGACGAGGGCGACTTTTTTGGCCTTGCCAGCTGCACAGAGCCGCTGATAGAAGGCACGGATCAGCGGATTGTACCGGGCCGCGACGACGGCCGCCATGTAGAGAGCCGCGCGGACGGTCGCGCGGCCACCCCAAATGGTT
>DATFFC010000033.1:0-4084 GCA_035250505.1 Nitrospiraceae bacterium
CGAACCACCACCGCCCCCGCTCCGACTACCGCGCGGTCGCCGATCGTGACGCCGGGCAACACCACCACCCCGCCGCCGATCCAGACGTCGTTGCCGATACGGATCGGACTCGCCGACTCCAACCCCGATCGGCGCGCAGCGGGATCGAGCGGATGGTGCGCAGTGTACAATTGCACGGCCGGCCCGATCTGCACGTCGTTTCCGATCTCGATTCGAGCACAATCAAGAAATACACACTGGTAATTGACGAAGACATTTCGGCCAAGATGAATATTGTAGCCGTAGTCGCAGATGAAGGCAGGCATGATGATCGTTCCCTCTCCGACCGTGCCAAGGAACTCACGCAGCCGCTCATTGAGGGTCTCATTGTCGGCCCCGGATATGGCATTGTAGTGAGCAAGGATGTCTTGTGCATGGCGGCGGTCCGCCACCAGCTCCGCATCCGCCGAGCGGTACAGTTCACCTGCCAACATTTTCTCTTTTTCTGTCTTTGCAGACATTCGTATCATCTGTCCACAGCAGCCATGAGGCTTCGGCTGGTACGGCGGAACTCACCTCGGCGGTCCAAGCCGGACTCCGACCTCATCGAGATGGCCGAGCAGATCGGCCGGATCCTGGTACACCCGGTAGGCGCCGGCCCGTTCTAATTCTTCGCGGCCATATCCTCCGGACAGGAAGCTCACCGCGAGCGCGGGCGCCCGGCGTGCGGCTAGAATATCCCACACACTATCACCGACGATGATGCAGCGATTGAGCGGCACAGCCACACGCGCCGCCGCCGCGAGAAACAAATCCGGATCGGGCTTTGCATGACGGACGTCATCGCGCGTGACGATAGGAACCGCCGGATGAAGCTTCAGCAACTCCAAGGTCGGCTTGGCGGTGTCCTTGCGCCCGCTTGTCGCGATAGCGTAAGGCACGTGACGGGCTGAGAGTTCGGCAAGTAGTTCGTGGCACCCCGGCAGGACCCGGACCGTGTCGGCCAGCCGATGATAGGCCTCCGTATGGCGCTGCTGAATCTGTTCGATCTCCGCCGTCGACATGACCCGTCCCACTTCGCGTAGAAGAGCATTGATCATCAACCCCCCGCTCATCCCGATCTGCCGGTGGATGCGCCAGACGGCCAGTTCAATGCCGGCCGCCTGCATGGCTTCCCGCCAAGCGAGGACATGCTGATAGACGCTATCGACCAGCGTGCCGTCCAGATCGAACAAGAACGCGACCGAGTCGGGTGGTTGCGAATCATTCATCGCCATCAGCTATCGGCTATCGGCCATCGGCTTTGGGCTCGCTGGTTGATCGGCCTTACGCGGGCTCAATCTGCGCACGAGCACGAAAAACAACGGCACGAAGAAAATCGCGAGAAATGTCGCGGCGAGCATCCCGCCGAGCACGCCCGTGCCGATCGAGTGCCGGCTCGCGGCCCCCGCGCCCGTCGCAATCACCAGCGGCACCACGCCGAGAATAAACGCCATGGAGGTCATGATGATCGGACGGAATCGCAACCGGGCCGCCTCCATCGCGGCATCGAACAGCGACAGGCCATGTTCATAGCGCTGATTCGCGAACTCGACGATGAGGATCGCATTCTTGGCCGCGAGGCCGATGAGAGTGACCAAGCCGATCTGGAAATAGATATCGTTCGCCATCCCCCAGGCCCAGACCGCGAGCAACGCCCCGAAGACCCCGAACGGCACGGCGAGGATCACAGCGAACGGCACGGTCCAACTCTCGTATTGTGCGGCCAATACCAGAAAGACCATCAACAGTCCGAACCCAAACGCCAGCACCGATTGCGCGCCCACCTGCCGCTCTTGATAGGAGATGCCGCTCCAATCGATTTCGAGGCCCTGGGGAATCAATACGTCCTGCGCGGCTCGTTCCAGCGCATCGAGCGCCTGGCCGGAACTATAGCCGGGAGCCGCCGAGCCGAGCACGAGCGCGGTATTAAACCCATTGAAGTGCGTCACCGGATCCGGGCCGCTGCTGTAGGTCGTACTCACCACGGTATCGAGCGGAATCATCATCGGCCCTTGTCCGTTCGATGCGTTGAGCGCCCGCACGTAGATCTTGCTGATGTCGGACGGGCGGGATCGGTACTGCGGCTCCGCCTCGGTCTGCACGCGATACACCCGGCCGAACTTGACGAAGTCGTTCACGTAGAGATTGCCGAAGAAGGCCTGAAGCGTATCGAACACCTCCGAGATCGGCACACCGAGCGCTTTGGCCCGTTCCCGGTTGATCTTCGCGTGGACGCGGGGCGCGCTGACGCGAAACGTCGTGCTGGCCGTGCCGATCGCCGGATCCTGCCGCGCTTTAGTCAGAAATTCTTGGGTTGCGGCGGAGAACTTTCTGAAATCTCCGCCGCTGGGATCCTGCACCTGGACCGAGAAGCCGCCGGTTGCACCCAATCCCCTGATGGAGGGCGCATTGAATGCAAGAATCAACGCTTCAGGGATTTTGGCAAACTCGCGAAACGCGCCGCCGATGATGCTCTTCACATGGTTCTCTTTGCCTTCCCGTTCATCCCAATGCTTGAGCGGCGCGAACATCGTCGCCGTGTTCGTGCCGCGGGTGTTGAACACGAAGTTCTGGCCGGAGAGCGTCTGGGTGCCGTAGACGGCCGGGATCGACAGATAGTATTGCTCGATCTGATCCAGCACCGCGTCGGTCCGTTTCTTTGATGCGCCGTCCGGAAGCTGCACGACGGTGATAAAGTAGCCTTGGTCCTCTTCCGGCAGGAAGGCCATCGGCACGGTCCTGAACAGGCCCACCGCGACGACAATGACCATCGCGAAAATCGCCAGTGAGAGAACCGTGTGTCTCAATGTGAGCCCGACGCTGTTCGCGTAATGATGCTGGACCGAATCAAACGCCCGGTTGAACAGCCCAAAGAACCCCCGGCGAGCCTCATGTGCCGGTTTCAGCACCAAGGCGCACAGCGCGGGACTCAAGGTCAAGGCGACGATGCCGGAAATCGTCACGGAGACCGCAATCGTAATCGCAAACTGTTTGTACAATTGGCCCGTGATGCCGCCCAGAAATCCAACCGGGACAAAGACGGCGCAGAGGACCAACACAATGGCGATCACCGGCCCTGTCACCTCACTCAATGCTTTCTTAGCCGCTTCTTTCGGTGACAGCCCGTTCGCCATGTGACGCTCCACATTCTCGACGACCACGATCGCATCGTCCACGACGATTCCGATCGCCAGCACCAATCCAAACAAGGTCAAGGTATTGATCGAGAATCCGAGGGCCGACATCCCGGCGAAGGTCCCGATGAGGGATACCGGCACCGCCGCGGCGGGTATCAACGTAGCGCGCCAGCTCTGGAGGAAGAGATACACGACGAGCAGCACCAGGATCATAGCATCCCGCAGCGTGGCGACGACTTCCTCGATCGATACTTCAACGAAGCGCGTCGTGTCATACGGGATGTCGTAAGTCACGCCGGGCGGGAAGATCTTGGACAGCTCATCCATCTCGTGGCGGATCCGTTCCACCGTATCGAGCGCGTTGGCGCCGGGCATGAGAAACGTGAGGAGCAGCGCGGTCGGCTTTCGTTTGTAGCGACCCTCCAGCACGTAGGACTGGGCTCCGAGCTCGATCCTCGCCACGTCCTTGAGGCGGACGATCGATCCATTGGGCATCGCACGCACAATCATCTGTTCAAACTCGCTCACCTCCGACATGCGCCCTTCCGTGATGAGAGGCAGCGTCAGTTCGGTGCCGTTCGGCATGGGTTCCCGACCCACCGTCCCGGCCGGAAAATCGCGATTCTGCTCCCGCACCACCGAGACGATATCCGTCGGGATGAGGTTCAACTGCGCCATGCGCACGGGGTTGAGAATCAGCCGCATGCTGTAGTTCTGCTGCCCGAAGACCAGCGCATCCCCCACGCCCGGCAGACGTTTGATATTGTCGATGACGCGCAGAATGGCAAAGTTGGCCAAGGTGAAGGCATCTTGCTGCGGGTCGTCGGATTGCAACACCATGACCGTGAGGAGGTCCGGAGACATCTTTTTCACTGTGATCCCTTGCCGGATGACCTCGGGAGGCAGTTGCGGCTCGGCCAGTTTCT
>DATFFC010000034.1:0-5929 GCA_035250505.1 Nitrospiraceae bacterium
TCCGCTCCGTGGAGGACTTTACCGAATTCGAGCAGCGGACCGCCTACTTCAACGGCGATCAGATCCGGGCGATCAAGAAAGGCATGAACGTCATCGACCGGATGCTCGTGCCCCATATGGCCCAAATGCAGAACATGATCGATTTTCCTCCTGCGCCCAAACTCGACCCCATGACCGGACGTCTGGATCGGAGCAAGGCCTCCCCGCAGGAAATTGCCGGAGAAGACCTCTTCTTCGGAAAGGCGCGATGCGCCGGCTGCCACAAGCCCCCCGTTTATACCGACCACATGATGCACGATCTGAAGCTGGAACGGTTCGGGGCCGAGGGCGACGGGCCGATCAAGACCTTCGTCTTGCGGGGCATCAAGGATTCTCCGCCGTATTTTCACGACGGACGCTTGCCGACGCTCGAAGATACCGTGGAGTTCTTCAATGTGGTCGGCCAGCTGAAACTCAGCAAGGATGAAAAGGCGGCGCTCGTGGCGTTCATGCGGGCGCTCTGATATTGAGGTAGGCTTAGAGCTTGCCGTTTGCTCGCAGTCTCCAGTTTGGAGCTTGAAGTTTCGAGCTCAACTCGAGTTTCGTGCTCGAGGGAGAGGAACGGGCGGGGGACGTGATCGTCCGCCGCCCGTTCGTTCAGCGGTTTCTCCTGCCCCCCGACCGTTTGCCGCTCGATGACCGGCCTTTTCCAGACGATCGGCCGGATTTGGATTTGGACATGAGTTGTTCTTTCTTCTTCGTCACCTCGGCTTCCAGCTCATCCCAATCGACGCTGCTTTCCTCTGCCTTGGGCAAAATCTCCCCTTCCTCTTCTTCGATGTGGTGCTTCACCAGTTCGCTCAGGACGCTGAATTTCGCCTGAAACCG
Organism: Nitrospiraceae bacterium; assembly: GCA_035250505.1. Classification (GTDB taxonomy): domain Bacteria; phylum Nitrospirota; class Nitrospiria; order Nitrospirales; family Nitrospiraceae; genus DASSBQ01. Next base: position 868 of record DATFFC010000034.1, read on the forward strand.
CTCGTCGCTTGGTTTCAGTTTCTTGAGCTCCCCGATCAATAAATGCACGACATGATGTTCCTCCACCGCTTCGTTCATCTTTTCATCCTCGTCGATGGCTTCCCGAATTGCGGGATAGACCAATTTTTCTTCGAGCTGCGCATGGACCTCTAATTCCTGGATCGCCGTTTTGGCGATTTCCGCCTGCTCTCGGCCTTCCGTCTTCTCGAACTCTTCGAAAAGACCTTTCACCTTTTCATGATCTTCTTTCAGCATCTCGACTACTGCCGGTTCGACTCCTGACATAGGCATGGAACTCCCTCCCTTTTTGGATACGAAATACGCCGACCATCTGGGCGGAGGGTACCTGAAGGCCAGTGTGGGCATAGCTCGGAAGAGCCCTAGTTTACAGGTCATCGACCCAAGTTTGTGCCGATGGCATCTGTCTTGCGTTCAGGGGGGCTCATTCATCACTACGGGAGTCGGTTGAAGCCGTTCGCCACCCGCGAGCGGCGAAACGAATGGAGTTCATCATGCAACAAAAGAGTTGGTCCGCCCTCCTCAGCCCCGCGTCCCTGTGGGGCATGCTCAAGCAGACATTCACCGATTGGAGCAACGATAAGGTCCCGAGACTTGGCGCGGCGCTCGCCTACTACACGGTCTTTGCAATCGTGCCGCTTCTGGTCATCATTATCGCGATTATCGGCCTGGTATTTGGCCAGGAAGCGGCGCAGAGCTATATCATCGAGCAGATTGCCGGCTTGGTGGGCGAACAATCCGCCAATGCCATCAAGGATATGATTCAGCGGGCGGATCAACCCTCCACGGGCATCGTGTCGACCGTGGTGGCCGTCGTGACCTTACTGTTCGGCGCCTCCGGGCTGTTCGGCCAATTACAAGACGCGCTCAATACCATCTGGGGCGTCGAACCGAAACCGGACCGGGGCATCTGGGGAATGATCCAGGATCGCTTCCTTTCATTCATGGCGGTTCTCGGTACCGGATTTCTTTTGCTCGTCTCGTTGGTCCTCAGTGCCGCCCTTTCCGCATTCGGAAAGTGGTTCGGCGGGTGGCTCCCAGCACCCGAGTTGATTCTGCAAATGTTGAATTTTGTGATTTCCTTCGGCGTCATCACGCTGTTGTTTGCCATGATGTTCAAGTTCCTGCCCGATGCCCGGATCATATGGAGTGACGTGTGGGTCGGCGCGGCGATCACCGCCCTGCTCTTTACACTCGGAAAATTCTTGATCGGCCTCTATCTCGGCAAGAGCGACGTCGGATCGGCGTATGGGGCGGCCGGCTCATTGGTCATCGTGTTGCTATGGGTCTATTACTCGTCTCAGATCCTCCTGTTCGGCGCGGAATTCACACAGGTCTATGCCAATACCAGCGGAGCCAGCATTGTGCCGACCGAGCAAGCGGTCGTCGTCGATGAAAGGAAGGCGGGCGGGCAAAGAGCAAGTGACGCTGCGTCCCCGGCACAGTCCGCCGGCGGTGCAACCGGACCGCCCCACAAGCCACAACCGGCGGCGCATCCCGCCGCGTCGCCGAGTTTCATGTCAACGCGACCCATACGAGCACGCGCCTCGGATCCTACCCGGAACCTCGGACCGTCGGATCGATGGCTCGGTGCGTTGTTCCTAGCCTTCTCAATGTTTCAATTAATGCGGGGCCGAACGGAAGCGGGCATGGATGAACAGGCCCGCCGGTCGTGAGGAATCGAGGCTTCTAGTTCTTGAGCATGCTGATCTCGGTCGCGGCTGGAGATTGTGGTGAGCGGGTTACACCGTCAGTTCGGATCGAAGGGAAGCCAGGCAGCTCTCTGATCAGCCGTTGCGCCAGAGACCACCGATCCGCCGGCTGGGGGGCGGGCACATCGAATTGGAGCAAGGAACATGTCTCGTCGATCAGGCGGAGAGCGAAACGCGCCTGTGTCTGATTCAGCGAGGCCTTGTGACGCAGTGCGAGCAAGGCGGAGATACAGCGATTGACTGCCTGGACTTCCACCGGTTCGAGCAGGTCCGCCTGCATCCAAAGAAACTGGATCGGCTCATAGATTTCTTTCTGCATCGGGTCCAAGGGCCGGCCACGCGGCACGACGAACTCTCGGACCGTGTGGAGCTGAGCCACCAATTGAGCCCGCAGGACCGAGGCTTTCTTCTGCTGCATCCGGCGCTCCCGCTCGATAAACGCCAACGCGATCCACAGTGCAGATCCTGCTGCCAGGCAGGTGGTCATGGCCAGAAAAACAATAGCGCCAGTGGTCATGTTCACTCCTAATGAATATACTTCCGAGACATGCAAAGATTGTCGCGTGTGATTCCCATACCTATCACAATCGGCCCGTTGTGGCGAGCGGTTTGAGACTTGATGAACCGGGGTCTGTTGTTGCATACGGTAATTCCGTGAACTCTTCACGATCCGATTCTTCCTTCCGCCATGCCGATCCATTCGATGATCCGCATTGGCTCTTCGAACTAAAGCATGAGGGAATCCGAGCGCTCGCCGTCGTCCGGCGGGGAAATGTGGGGTTTCTCTCTGAGACCGGACGCTGGCTCAGCGCGTTTCCGCAACTCGCCGCCGCCATGCGGAAGCAGCTTTCTGTGGAGGAAGCTATTCTCGTCGGCTCAATCGCCGCGCCGGATCGAGCCGGTCGCACGGCCCTCTCTCGCCTGGCGCACCGGCCGGAAGAGGCACGCTTTTACGCGTTCGATCTGATCTGGTTGGACGGACAGGACCGCCGCGCCGTTCCGCTGTTGAGCCGGAAGGAGCGGCTCAGGGAATTGCTGCCGCCTCGGTCGGACCGGGTCATCTTTGTTGGCCATGTTCGGGAGTACGGAACCGTGCTGCATCGCCTGGCCTGTCGCCACAATTTACCCGGCATCATTGCGAAGCGCGCGGACATCGCCTACGACTCGCTCAGCATGAAGTTCGGTTGGATCGAGATTCAGAATCCGCGTTACGGGCGGGTTACTGAGCACGCCGAATCCGAGTGGCGCACCGGGAAAAAACGGACAGCCCGCCGCCGCAGTCGGTAACCAGACCGGACCCAACCCGCCGATCCCCGCAGCTTACCCACCGAGCGTATCGCCGGCCTCCGGCTACATGGGCTTGCCATGCGACGCCTCCATTCACCATTATATGGTTCCGCAGCTATATGGTCCCGCAGCCCAGATTGCCGGTCATGGAGTTTTTCTGCCGATACGAATGTCATTCGCGACTCACCGCTCAACCATATTCGTCGAATACCTTGCGCCTCTCATGGGAACCGCCTCTATCGCAGGCCGCCCGGTAAACTGCACGCCCGGTAAATTGACATTGTTCACCATCACGCTCCTCGTATGCGCTTGCACGTCTTTTGTTTCCATAGAAGGAAGAGCCGTCGCTGCGCAAGAAGACGTTTCTACTTCTTCCGACACGAATCTACGAGCGACGATGCTGACCCGAGAGATTCGCTACCACGCGCCCGAAGCCGGCAAGGTCGAATTGGTCTGGGGCATTGATGGATGGAATCCAATTCCTGATTCCCTTCGCCCTTTGGGCACAGTACTGAAGAAATCCGTGATGAATACTCCCATGATGAAAACCGGCGATATCTTTGTCGCAACCATACAGGCACCGGCTTCGTCGATGATCGACTTTGGGTTTCTCATTACGAAGTCGGCTGTGGGCACCGATGTCGCTGTATGGGACGGGAATGGCGAGCAGAACTACCACATCCCCGCGGGGAAGAGCGGTATCATCGAGGTCGTTTCACCCGTCTCCTTTTCCACGAGCGGCAGATGGAATATCGAGGATAGCCGCTCACCATGGTTCTATCTCGGCATCATCGGCGGCGGGATGCTGCTTCTCATTGCGGTGAGTGCAGGAATACTCGCCTATCGGCGCCGAGCCAAGGGGCAACGTCACCCGTCAGCCTCCTCTCTTCACCGGACTTCTCGCGTAGGAACCCTCGACATCGTGCTTCTCGGAGTAAGCCTATTGACCGGAGTCGTCATCAGCGAGTTGGCGCTGCGGTGGATGGCGCCTTATGGAGCGTTCGGCGCGGCTCGTGAGCTCGATTGGATGCGCACCAATCTCGGCAAGTTGAGCCGACTGTACACCGTCGACGAACAGTTAGGCTTTCGCCCGGTCCTGCCCGGACGATTCTATAACGAATACGGAACCCTCCTGAACGGCTACAATATGACCAAACGCGCCGGCGCCACGCGCCTCCTCTTCTTAGGCGACTCCGTCACGCATCGCGGAGCGATCATCGACGCGCTTCGCGGGCTGTATGGCGACGAGCTCTATGAATACTGGAATGCCGGTGTGGAGTCCTACAACACGGTCCAAGAAGTCAATTTTTACAAGGCCTACAATTATCGCATTCATCCGGATCATGTCATCGTCACATTCCACCCCAATGACTTCGAAACGACCCCGGTGGCTTTTATGAATGAGGACGGGAAACTCTCCGTCTATGCTCCCAATCGGCCACTCACCGAGATGAATCCGTTCCTATTCCAGCATAGCCATTTATACCGGCTCATTGTGGGACTCGCCACATCGGAACGCAGAGGTGAAGAGGCAATTCTGAAGGAGATCGTCCGGAGCTTGACGACCTTAAGAGACACGCTACAAGAAGAACATATCCGCCTCACCGTTCTTGTTCTTCCATTGATGGCTCAGCCGGAGCTTTGGTCTTCAGACGAGCAGGAACGGCGCCGACAAATCTTGCGGGCATTGAATGACCTTCGGATCCCTCACGTCGATCTTCTGCCTCCTCTGCTTGAGGCAATTCAACGACACATCCCGCTTCAAGAGTCCCCGGGAGACATCTGGCACCCGAGCCCTGCGCTCTCTGAGATGTTCGCACAGTATATTCGGATTCAAGGTGTCCTGGAGGGTCAGGACATCGTGGGACGGGAGACGATACCCAGTGGATCACCGTAGCATTGCGCGACGCGTCTGCCAGGCACCCGCATGCCGGCCTCTTGCTCAATCGTTCGCGATCCGGTAACTTACCTCGACACGATGGATCGGAACGACAAGATACTGATCGCCGTGGACGAGACCGACGCATCGCTCAAAGCCGTCGGCT
>DATFFC010000035.1:0-15677 GCA_035250505.1 Nitrospiraceae bacterium
TCTGGGATGCAAGATAATCGGCTTCTCACCGAGCAGACTGAGGATTCCTCGCCGGGCTTCTGCAACATACTTTCCTGATATTTCGGCTTGGAATTGATCAAGTATGCGTGGGAGCAAATCTTCAACTGCTCTGGGTTCAGAGATTGGTGTAAACCGACTTTCTATAAAGTCGATATTCAGCAGGACGACGTCAATACTAAGATACAAGAGATATGCATTGCGCAGAATCGGCGTTCCACTCGTGCGGTACCTTTTTTTAACTCATGAAATGCAGGTCGAGTAGAAGACTATCGAGGCATTTCGGCATGGGGCCATCGATATTCGTGATCGGTGCCGTCGAACTGAAGTCCCCTTTCCTTCAAACAGGGGGCAAGAATAAGAAGGCAAGCGGGTCGCGTACTTGAGAAAAGAATCTGGAATGAAATGCCTCGGGTTCAGGTCGACGGAAAGGGCCGGCTGTCTAGCCTAGGAGCTAATCGTTCTACCCCTGACAGAGGGAGGTGATCATATTATCAAGAGCAGGAGTATTGGAAGACTGCTCGCTAAATGATTCTCGCTTCACATAATGAGGATTGAGCCGGCTAAGTGTCTCATTTATGAAGATGGCCTGATGGCTCAACAGACCTTGGCGTAGCACTTCATGAGGCAAGGTATCCGTATGATACTGACAGATGCCTGAGAGCGCCGGACGCTTTTGAAGGAATTCCTCCAGCTGCCATTCATAATCCAGGAGTTGAGAAAAATCCTTTTCCGGACCAAATTCCCAGCTCATATCCCCTGTAGCCCATAGACCTTCATAGCCGTCATTCAATGCCTGGTCCAAGGCATCCTCAAGCGTACTCAGCATTCGATCAATATCAAAACGACCGTTCAGCAGATATCCTGTGTCCGACGACAGCGCAAGACGACCTTTCTTTTCCTCTTGAGGGATGTCGATCCCGACTGCGAATAGATGAGCTCGCATCCCAACCACCATGGGGGGCCTATCGAGATACAGGCAGCGATAATTCTTGTTGAGGTTTTGTCGGATCAACGCTGAAAGCCGTGGCAGATGCGGCGCAGAGGAGCCTTTATATACGAGGCATTGGTGACGTGGGCTTTTTTGCATGATGCTGAAGCTACAAAGTGGATTTCTACGAGTGCTTAATAATAAGAAGTGTCAAGGCACTGTGCAAGGATAATATTTAGGGGAAACCTGGTATAGGGCCATCTGGCCTAGGGTACGAGGCCCGTGTCAGGTAGCCAACCAGCGACATCTGTCTTCGCTAAGCGGCTATACACTATTGGATTTGAGAGGGGGTTTACAAGAAGTCTCTTTGGACCGACTTTGAGATTGCCTAGAGTAGATGTGCCGCCCCGGCATACCTGTTGGCCGAGAAAGGTAGATCAGCGTGGCAATATGGTCGCAAAGGCAGCTGAGAGACGCTCCTGACAGGCACTGTACAGCCTGTCACCTTTCCGAACAAGTTCAATCCCAAGTAAGATCGTCGCGCCTCCCACCATCACCGGCATCCCGATGGGTTCACCCAATGCCATGTTTGCGAGGAGAATCGTGCAGACTGGGATAAGGTTATGATATGCGGCTACCATTGTCGGCGGCATCCGCCGCAGAGTCCAATAGCGAAGCACGAAGGCCCCCACCGTTGCTAACCCGATGTAGGCAATCAGGGCCAAGGAGGAAGACGACATAGTTTGCACGGATTGTGTTCCCGCCAATGAAGTGGGTAAAAGAACCAGAAAACTTGCGCCAAACATGACCGTGTTTGCTGTAAGGACGCCGAATTTCTTCGCGACTCCGCCGCTCCATGCCATGTGCCCGGCCATCATCATGGTATAGAGAAGGGCATAGCCGTCGCCGAGCGAGAAGCTGGAGAATACGGAAGTGTCGGAAATAGCGATGAGACATCCCAGCGAAGCACAGGACACGCCGAGGAACGTCATGACTGTACCCACTTGTTTGCCAAGGACGATGCCGAAGAGAGCGGTGAATGTCGGAATGAGACTGTAGATGAGGATATAGTGAGACACGCTCGTATATTGAAGGCTCCATGCGGCTACGGCGTACGATACCACACCGAGCCACCCGAGGCCGGTCAAGCGTACGATGCCCGGCCACGTCAAGGAAGCCAAGCCGCGGGCGTCTGTCATGAGCGCCGTCGGGAGCAAGCATAAAAACCCAATGCCGACACGAGCGCAGCTGAGAAGGTTGGGATCGATATGACTGGTCTCAAACACGTATTTGGTAGCCGGCGCAATGGTGCTGAACAACACGACCATTGCGGCGAGCCCGATGGTCCCGATCATAGTCTCCGATACACTGGTGGACTTTCGTGGTAACTCGGCAATATGGGTCAATTCACATTCCTCCGAAGTTTATATCGAGTACATCTTCGATAAATGTACTCAGCGACTGCTTGTTTGCGGGCGAAAGATCAATGAACCGGGCCCCTACGTACGGCATACTGACATCGACGACCTCCACTTCAGCTCGAAGCGGCGTGTCCGGCGTCAAGTCAAACGACAGCCAAAGAAGCTCACCGACCTGGACAGTTAAGGTAGTTTCAAGGCGCACACCTTCCTGAGTTAGATTGACGACCCTGCATGGGGCCTCGTTCTTTTTCTGCGAAAGTTTACCGGGTCGGTCAATCGACACACGGTACAGTGCTCGGTGCCGGTTCATCGCGGGGGTGCGGTGAGAAGCGGAGCAACCCGTGAGAGAGCAAACCCTACCAGATAGTTTCAGGAGTGAAAGGAAAATCGTTTTCAGCGCCGCCACGTGCTGATATCCGTTCCTACGGACCTTTTCGCCTGGGGGTAGATTGACTCGTCCGGAAAGAGGCGGGAACTAGTCGACCTTCCCCGTATCGCTCAGTAGTGACGAAGTCAGATTGTTACATGGCTCACGATGTCACGGCGAGTCGACGACAAGAGAATTAGCACTGCTTCGAACGAAGTCTTCTCTCACCGAGTCCAGTATCTCTCTGGATACACATTGTATCTGGAAAGATACTTCCCGGGCGTTGTAACTTTGCTAACTTGTTTTACGTAGGCCTGGACTGTTGACCTTATAAATCAATCCCTTTGCCAATGCTTCCATACTGGCATTGAGTTTGCTGCTATTCGCCAACTAACGTCAACTGATAGAAACCGGACAATGCTAGTATTGGTGATCATAATCGCGCTGACGCTCTACACGGCCTGGGGAATTGGCTTCGGTTTCGCCGAATAACCTCCGCGTTTATCTCCACCGCAAACACGCGTTATTCGAACTTCAGCAAGGCCTTGCTCCTGCTCGACGGGATGCTCTGCCACCAATATACGCGTGTCTGCCATTCTTTATGGGAACGATCTTTTTTAAGGAAAGGGACGAAGCAAAATGGATTATGCGATGGCAATTACGATGTTCGCAAGCATATCGGGGGCTATCCTAATCATGAGGCGGGTCTGGCGGGATTAGATCGAGTCATGAAGTTGATCACAGAAATTCTTGATATAATTTCTGACCTCCGAGCGCGCGCGGTCGAAGTGACCCGAACTACACGTCTCCCCGGCTGTCTTCCAACCGCGGTCTCAAGGCATCGATACGCGCCTTCAAGACCTCCGGTTCAGGAACACCGCGGAGCACCAGGTCCGAATCGTCTGTATTTCTCCTGAGAACCACGCTTCCAATATCGAAGAAGCGAGCGATCGGGCCCTGCTCGATCGTCACGTCCGTAATCCGGTCAAGCGGCAATGCTTCAATCTCGCGGCCCGTGTATCCATTCTTTACGATGAGGCGATGCGGAGTAAGAATGTATCGTGCCCACTTCCGCAGAATTGCCGCGCAGACAAGCAGCAGCGCAGCGCCACCGAACCAGAATTCCCACCCGCTCGTTTCCGACCGCAGCAGGATGAGACCACGCGTTCCGGCCGTCGCGCCGACCATATAGAGCCAGATGAAATGCTTCCAGGACGGGAATGCACTCCATCGCACCGGTTCCTCCTTGGCCTGCCTGTCCGATGCGCCAACCGCCGGTGAGCCGGAGGCATCATGATTTCCTGGTACGGCCATCGTTCCTATCTACTATTATGTGCGGTGAAATCGTGTCACACCGGTGTGCCTCAAATCGTGGAATCGAGAATCGTCGAGTCTGCCTCTGTCATGACCCGATCGACTCCGCGCTGGGGAATCACGGGGTGATGGGACGAACAGGGTAAGGCATCCGAAACAGTTCCGGGGTCTCCTTGGCCGAAAAGAATACAGACGGAGGGGTAACAGTGAGAGACGGTGCGGCACCAGGCGCATCTCCAATACCCAATGCTGCCAGTAACAGTTCGTCGAGGGCGCGTGGAGTGGAATCGCGGCCTGGTGGGAAGCGAGAGTGCTTTACGGCAAACAACGTGGAGAAGGAGTCTAGATAATCAGCGTGAGTCATCGCATCGAGATTGTTCAGACTCGGATGATGAATGCTGAAGCGTGACCCATGATCTCCATGCGCGATAATAATCGAATCCTCGAATAACCCGGCCTCCTTGAGATGTGCAAACAGATCGCCGAGTTTCCGATAGAGGCATTGCAACTGTTCTAAGTACGCCTCATACCGTTCGGCCCTCCACTCCGGAGTCCGAACCTCGTCCAAGTCGCCCATGTCTCCCCATTTCCAATCATGGATCGGACGGAGAGAGCAGTCACCGTAGTAAGCGTATGGGAAGTGCGGAAGCATCACATGTGCGACTAATGCCTGCCCGGACGGCATGTGGCCGATCGTATTCGTCAACTCGTCCAACATCGCCATTGCGTTCACCGAAATGCCGCGTACACGATGCAGCGTCCAGACCGAATCGACGGGAAGTCGGGGAAGGGGAATGCCATGTGCGACGAGCATCGGCCGGATGCGGCCATTATATGCGAGGACGGCTCGTCGATAGCGAGCATACCGGGTCACGAAAGCGCTGAAAAGCGCCGTGATCTTTTCGGATACGGGAAGACGGAGGTCGCCCAGTGTCCCCAGTTCGTGGAATCCATATCGACCACACGTGATGTCCGGCGGCGGCAGATCGGGACATAACTTCAGATATGTCGTGTCCAAAACGCTGACGTGATACAGACGATCGGCCAATAGGGGGAAATATCGGTTGCTCGATATTTGGAATGAGGACCTGTCCGCAGTTCCTGAAACGAGGGCTTCGGCTTTAGATGCCGTCGTGAAATTCAGCAAATTGGGGATGGAGTCGGCTGTTTCATAGTAGCGGCTGTACGCTCCGCTGTATAGAGCGAACCCATGCTCTCGATAGAACTCAGCGAGTTCCGCCCTGGCCTTTCTGCCGGGGGCGAACTCCGAGGGCAGGCCATCGATACCAATGTGCTCATCGAAAATGAGATGAATAAGCCTCGGACTCGAGGCATGAGAGTTGCGCTCGCCGTTAAACTGTATCAGCGGCTTGTGAATCATCTTGATTAAGGACATGACGACGCTGGCAATGAGCGCGGTCGCCAAAACTGCGCGCAGAATGGCATGCCCGTTCTTCGTCAATTTCCAAACGACGAGGACGACGACGATGAACAATACGAGCAGCAAGTATCGGTTCAATTCGCTCACCCAGTTGAATTGATAATCCAGAGACCACGTGAACAGTCCTCCCATGGCCAACCCGTACCAAATTTTATTCCTTAAAAGACCGGAAAGACCGACAACGGCTCCCGCTATGGCCAATGCACAAAATCCTGCGAGCACTTCAAGATGAAAAAGGGAATAGGACTGATCGACAAGAAACATCGTGAGTACAGTCCAGAGCAGGATCAAGGGCAGGAGGAATTCATGTATCTCACCGCGAGCCTGTGCCGTGATCGCGATTGATGGGGGGCCGATAACGCTCACGATCTCCTTTCATGCCGGACCAGCATCCGGCCTTCGGAAGACAGTTTCGTGATCTTTGGAGTCAGGATTCGATAGATGGGGTTATGTTGCAAAGACGCGGGTTGAACGCCTATGCCTGTTGAGGAGTCGCCGCCGATACACCAGTTGCGGAATTGCGATTCTGTTACGTGGCTCAATAATGGAACCAAGACCATGGCTTCCTGCAGGATTCCACGGAACATGTTTGATTCCGTGGCTTAACTTCGGGCTCTGGACTTGTTCAGCGTCACGGCGGCGCGGATGAGCGTCTTCAACGCGTCCCCGTCTATCTTTTCGCCCTCGTGGAAGTCGATGGCACGCCTTGTGTTCCCGTCAAGACTGGAGTTGAAGAGGCCTGAAGGATCTTTCAGAGCCGCCCCTTTGGCGAAGGTCATCTTCACGACGTTCTTGTAGGTCTCGCCTGTGCAGATCAATCCGTCGTGCGACCACACCGGAACGCCTCTCCACTTCCACTCCTCCACGACTTCGGGATCGGCTTCCTTCACTAAGGTACGGAGCCGGCTGAGCAGCTTGCCCCGCCAATCGCCTAGCTCCTTGATCCTCGCATCTATCAGCTGAGAAGGAGACTTGCTTCTCTGCGACCCGCTCTTCTTCATGCCCATCTCTTCTCCTTAGTCCCGAGAGCCCCGAGGCTTGATAAACGGCGGTGATCGCCGGCGTGCCGCTTCTACCAGCTGCATTCACCACGAGGCGCTCTCATGCTGCTCCCCCAAAGCAGGGCGGACAGCCGGAATGTCTTACCACATAGGTTCAAGATCGCCAATACAGGCCCGGACCGCTTCATCTCCGCCCTGCTTTCGACGTCTTACGTCAGGGTCGTGGGCGGGTTTCACCGTATTACCGGTTGCCGGCCCTGTTTTCACCCAAGCTTGACCGCCAATAGATGACTCCGAATACATCATGGGACCTTCGGCAGACTTGAACAATTGGAGGGGTGTGTGGTCAGATTTTAAGAGTCTCTCAACATAGCCGGTCGGATCATGGCGGTAATTGGTTTCCTGACGGCGGAACGCCCGATGCGGCTCGTGGAGCGGCAGACGGAACTTCAAACTGCCCGATGGATACGAATGTGGACGAGTTTGAGATAGGGCTACAGTAATTGTGGAGGCTGCCATGACAAACATAGGGACCATTATGCTAGTGGTGCTATGCGCTTCCATGGTCGGCAATCACCGTGAGGTGACGGCCCAGGCATTACAACCACTGGCTCCTAAAGCCGCCGAGCAGTATGCCTCCGACTCAGAGGACGCCGCCCATGGGGATCCCGAGGCTGCGTATCGCATGGGCGAATCTCTTGAATCCGGCCGTCTGGGCGGTCTCAAGGACCTCACGAAGGCCCTCAAATTCTACCGGCTCGCGGCAGAGAAGGGCCATCAGCAAGCGGCCGCGAGGGTGGCCCAGATTGAGGCTGACCTGAGCCACAACAAAAAGAAAGAGGAGATGCCGCCGTGAATTGGCCGGGTGGATCGACATATAATCATTAATTGACCGCGGTAGATATGCCGTTAAGTCAGGAAAAGAAAGCATGTTATCAACGGGCGGCCGACGATTCCTTTCATTCTTCATCCCATTCCTGCTGTGCATTCACTCCGCCGCCGTCGTGTCCGCGGACACTCAGATCATCGAGGCCCAGGCGTCGTACGTGATGGACGACGCCGAGACCCCGCTGTTTGCCGAGGCGATGGTGCTGCAACAGGCGAAACAGACCGCGTTGAAGCAGGCGGTCAACTACGTGGCGGAATTTGCGAGAGCCAAGGGTCTCCATTTATCGATAGAGGAGATTCAGGCGGTAACCGGCACGGGCATCAGAATAGACGTCGCCGAAAGGTCCAGGAAGCTCGTGGACAACGGCCTGCGATTCTTCGTGAAGATCAAAGCCTCCTTGACAACGGACGGCATGGAAGATCTGGCCCACCGCATCAAGGGCAAACCGCACAGCCTGAGCCAGGAATACAAACAGTTACAGGACGACTATGCGGCGCTGACCAGAGACGTCGAAATGTTGAAGCAATCGTCGAGCAAGGCGGGAACTGCGCAGGACCGAGCGCAGCAGCAGGATCGATTGAGAGAAAAAGAGCTGGCGCTGGCCAGGATGCAAAAACGCGAAAGCGCTCTCTTCGAACGGTTACTCAAGGGAGAAGATCTTCATGCGAAGGCGGAGCAGCAATTGGCAGAAGAGCAGGAACGCTTAAAAAAGAAAACGACGACGGTCTCCACACTGGTCGACGAGATCGCTCACCATGGCCACGACATCACCATCGGAGAGCCTGAAGTCAAGGCCCGGATCGAGGACAAAGGCCAAGCGGATCTGTACTTCCCTGTCGCCATCACCGGAAATCCGGCCATGCGGGGCAAGATCAAAGAAGCCTTAACCTCGTCCGGCGGAGAGTTGAACAATGCCACCTATCGCAAGTTCGAACGGCGATTGGCAAATCTGTGGTTCGTGTTGGAAGTCCGGCTGAAGGACGGCGACCGACGTGTCTGTTATGTGCCGACCCCCATGACGAAATTCCAAGCCGACGGCGAATTCGTCTCTATGGAAGAAGGCCGCAGCAACTGGAAGGTGCGGATGTCGCTTCCGCTGCCTACGATCAAAGAGATCGCCGGCGTGCAGGGCAGATTCATGGAAGCCATGCCCGGTACGGCTTGTGGCATTGCGCGGGCTCGGTAGCCCTTATACCGGCATCGTGCAATCACCGTCCTACCCGGCAGGTTGCTTCTCATAGGTCGTATCGCCTCGATGCGGCGCAGGGCATCCCAAACGGGAATCCTCAACCGGCTCGAATGCTTGGGCCAGATCAGCGGTCAGCGGCACCTCCCGTTCGTACACGGTAAAGTTGTAGGGGTCCTTTGCCGTGAGACCGAATTTATCGATCAACATTTGATGCTGCCGTTCCGACTGAATATGGTAACGGACCCGCGCCGTCAAACGTAGGCCGTTGATCTCCTTCGGCAGGCGGGTGCTGAACGCATACTCGCGGCTCGCAAGCGGCAACAGGCGATTGTCGTACAATTCGACGATGGCCGGCTGCCACATGATCCACCGTCCCATCGTGTCCGTTTGCTGAGCGACCGCTTTACCGCTCCGATCTTTCAACTCAAATTCGACCGTGAAGTGCCGGTCCGGGTCCCCGGTGGGAACCTTGTGGCCGGCTCCCGCATTGACCAATGTCAACGTCACAGCCAGGTCTTCCCCGGCTTTTGGAACGGAGGGAGCGGCTGCGACTTGAATCGCCAGCGCACGCTTTACCATGTCGGGATCATGCCCGCCGCGCCATAAATGCTGGCGGCCCCGGCGGATCGGACTGCCCTCCGCCACAGGGCGGTCAATCTCCGGCATGTGACAACTCTGACAAATGAAGCCTCGTTCCTTCATGAAAAACTTGCCCTCATACTCCGCATACGTCCCGCACGGGCCGACGTTATAGAATTGCGCGGGGCCGGACAGGACATTGTGACAGCGGTAGCAAATCTGGGTCGTTCGAAACGAAGGATCAAACTCCGTCGGATGCGGCGCGGCCGAGTCATCGTACGGACCCAGGATCATGCCGTCACGCACATGACAAGCCGCACAGGTCACGCCTTCCTTCTGATACTCGGCATCGAAGTCGGGATTCGGTTCTTGAAGAGCCTTTTCGACACGGCCTCGCGGAATGCTCTTAATCAAGGTGGGTTGTTGGTTTTCAAGCGGTGTATGGCAGTTCAGGCAGACCCAAATATGTTTATCCTTGGTCCAATAAGCATGAAAGAACGGATCCTGATAGGCCTGCGCATGAATGCTGCTTTTCCATTCTGCATAGATCTCACGATGACACTGACCGCAGGATTCGGCTTTAAGACTCGTGAGGCCCTCCGGCACCTTCTGGAACGGGATGGCCTGGGCGTAATCGGACCGGAGCCCGAAAATGACAACCGGTTTGACTTCCGTATAGTACAGGTACACGAGCCCTGCAACGACTCCCAGTCCAACCATGATTTTGACGGCGAATCGCATCAGCAGACTGTCCTTTCGATGCTCACACGATGAGCTTATGGACAATTCTTGAGTTCCACATCATACCAGTAAGGCGGGCCATTGTTGGTCGCAAGCTTTCTGCGACGACTGTCGCGCGGCGCATCGTCGTGCTTCCATTTCTGTCATACTGCCATGACGCGTAGGCAACGGATAAGAGAGCCGCCCCTCGTTCTCGCCCGAGGCCAGTCCCGGCCACGTTCGATGGACGATGCGCCGTTGACGTACAAAGGAAGCCGCCGGCTGTACGGTTCTTCCTACAGGTCGGCGACCTGAGAATGGCGCGCTTTCGGTCGCTTCTTTCCTGCTGCATAACGTAAGGTCCTGTAAAAAAGCATACCTACGCGACAGTCCCGGCATCTGGCATCCCTATTGCTGTAAGGCAATGCGGCACTTCCGGACTCACGAGAACGTGCCTGAACAGGGGGAGGCAAAACCATGAGGTTCTACCAAGCTTGGGGGGTCAGGCTCTTCATAATCGCTTCACTGACTGTCGCAGAAGCGTCTGCTGCAGAAGTCAACCCGGCTAGCTTGGCGTTCACTGCGCTGCAAGGGGGCCCGAATCCAGCCGGCCAGACGCTGACTCTCTCGAGAAGCAATAGACGCCAGCGAGAATGGACCAGTTCGGATAACGCGGCCTGGCTCAGCATCACGCCGACGTCGGGATTGGTTGCACAGTCCACCCAGATTGGAATCAATGTGAACGCCTCGGGATTGGCTGCAGGCCTTTACTCTGCCACCGTAACGATCAAAGTTACCAAGGGGGGAACCGTCACTGTACCAGTGTCACTTTCAGTGACCGCACCGCCTGCCGCTCCCCCGCCTCCGCCACCTCCTCCGCCCCCGTCATCCACATCCGCGACCCTCATGTGGTCGCCCAATGGGGAAACCGACCTGGCCGGCTACAAGATTTACATCGGCAACGCGCCCGGCACGTATGGCCCCCCGATCACGATAGGAAAGCAAACTTCCTATACTGTCAGCAACTTGCAATTGGGCAATACCTACTACTTCGCTCTGAGCGCCTACGATACCAGCGGGAACGAGAGCGCCCTCTCAACCGTTGCGAGCAAGAGCATTTATTGAAGGTTGAGCCTGCCAATATTCCCCTTGTTGGACCGTCCCGCTACGCTATACTTATGTCGTCTGCCCTGATTCTTAGGGTGAGATGCGTCCGAGCCGTTCCGGACGAACTCCCACGCCGCGGGTCGATCTATGAAGGTGTTGCTCATAGAAGACAATCCCGTCGATGCCCAACTGACCCAGGATTTGCTGGCCGAGTGGCAGTCCGATCCGTTCGAGCTGGTGCAGGCCTCTACCCTGTCCGAAGGGCTCGCCCGGCTCAGTCGTGACCGATTCGATGCCGTGCTGCTAGATCTTTCCCTGCCCGATACATTCGGATTGAGCACGGTGACCCAAGTGCTGAGCACGAGCACCGGCATCCCCGTTATAGTCCTGAGCGGCCATGATGACCACGCGCTGGCTTTGCAGGCCATCCAACACGGCGCTCAAGATTATCTCGTGAAAGGTGAGGGCGGCACGGATTTCCTTGCGCGGGCGATCCTCTATGCCATTGAACGGAAGCGGGCGCAGGAGCGGCTGACATATCTCGCGCAATACGATCACCTGACCGGGCTCGTGAATCGCACGTTGTTCCGCGATCGGCTGGTCCATGCGATGGCCCGAAGCAAACGGAAAGAGCAGCCCCTGGGCGTCATGCTGTTAGATCTCGATCGATTCAAGGCGGTCAACGACACATTAGGGCACGACGTAGGCGATGCGTTGCTACAAGCCGTCGCAGGCCGCCTGAAAAGCTGTATGCGGGAGGTCGATACGATCGCCCGCATGGGAGGAGACGAATTTACGGGAATTCTGGAAGGCGTGTCCGGCGAGTCGGATGTGGCGGTCGTCGCCGCGCGAATCATCGATTCGATCAGCGCGCCGTTTGAGATCGGTACGCATCGGATATCGATCAGTGTGAGCATCGGCGTGACCATCTATCCGTTGGACGATCAGAACATCGATGAATTGCTGAAACACGCGGATGCAGCCATGTATCGAGCCAAGCAACGAGGTGGTCACGCATTTGAGTTTCATTCCGTCACGGACGCAGGAACGGCGAACCCTCTCTCGCGCGAATAACACCGGTCATCGTTGACGCCCCGTCCTCCTTTCCTGATATTCCGCCTCCTCATCGCCCGATCTCGCCCAAGGGTTGCTCGGTGACGTGAAGCATCCCCCTGGGATTTGTCTTCAGGACATTGCTCGATGCCAACTCGTCTCTCGCCGGCACCGGCTTGCAGTCCGGTGTCATGACGATGCCCCAGTGTTCGTTGTCCCGGCATTCATTGTCGAGCAAGAGTCCTTCGGCGTAGTGAAACAACAGGATGCCGCTCATCATATTATCCCGGCACAGGTTGCGTACGAGCTCCGGATGGCTGCCCAGGTCCCGAACGGCGATGCCGAAATGATGATTGTCGGCGCAGAGATTTTGGGCAATGCGAGGCTGGGCTCCCGCGAACACGAAAATGCCCGACTCGCGATTCCGGCACACTTCGTTGTCATGAAAGCTGGGCCGGCACTCGGGCCCGTAAATGACGACCCCCGACAAGATACCGTCCAAAGCCCGGCACTGCGTCACCGTGACAGTGGAGTCCAGAATGTTGATCGCCGAATGCTGATCGCTGCCGACATAGCGAAACGTCAGGCCGCTCACGAAGCCGGCCGGCACACGTTGGAGGTAGAACGGTCCACCGCGCCGGGAAAAAACCGTGACATGATCCCGCCCGGCTCCAATGAGGAGCACCGGCCGTTCCGACACGAAAATCTTGTCCTCATAGCGGCCGGGCCTGATGAAGATCTGGTCATCCCCCTGGGCCTCTTTAAGGGCGGCGCTTGGCCTGGGAAAGGCGGCCGCGTCGCTTCCATCGACGATCAGCGTTCGACCGCCTCGAGGGTTCGGCGGGGGTTCATGCAACGCTGCTGCATGAAGTTCACGCGGGCCTGGTGCTTGAAATTCCATCGATCGCACACTCTTTCATGAACGAGAATTATTGAACGCTGGTCCGTTGCCCACAGGGACGAGAACGGAACGACCCCGTACAGAACCGTCCGTTCTGGGTCGGCAACCGACATCGACGGATACTGCCGCGCGAACGTCCAGCCCAAGAACGGAACGTGAAGCACCGGCTTTTCGGACAGTTATGGTCGGCTTCGGAGTTGCGTAGACCAGCAGGTACGGCGCTTGCCTGCTCATCGTCTGATTTGAACCACGGGAGGTCCGGCGATGCATACGTCTGTACGAGCGATATTGCGTCCGCGATGCCTTGTCTTTCTCTTGGCCATGGCCTGTTTCTCCACCCCCGCCATGCTCGACGCCGCACCAGGGACTACCCGAGATACTGCCCGTCACCTGTATGACCGAGTCATGGACGAATTTCGACACAAGGATTATGAAGCAGCGCTGGCGGGATTTCGTTTGTTCCTTGAGCTCCATGGCCAATCAATCCTTGCGAGCAATGCACAATACTGGATCGGTGAATGCGAATATCGCCTTGGACGCTACAAAGAAGCGCTGGCTTCATTCTATAACGTCATGTCCTATGATCCCGTCAGCTCCAAACTCCCCGCATCGACGCTGAAGATCGGTCAAATCTACACCAGACTTCATGATAAGGAGAAGGCCCGGATGATGTACGAACGAGTCGTGGATCAATATCCCGACATGCCCGAAGCCGAGGTCGCTCGTCGCGCGCTCGAGGCCGCGGCTCCAAGGAGCGACGCCGTGAATGTAGAATAGTGCTGCACACGCGGCCGGTCCTATTGGTCACTTTCGCCGAGCTTAAAAAGCGCGATGATGTCGGCCACCGTATGCGAGTCACCTGCATGGATGGTGATAACTTGCACGCCGGCCGGCTTCAAGACCGATTCGAGGAGCCGATCCGCGCCGCCTCCGGAAGGCTCCATCTCCTTCTCATCTTTCCATTCCACGACTTTTTCGGCCAGCCTGGTCCCCGGATGGACCAACACAAATGTAGCCCGCTTGAGTGCAAGCCGGCTCAGGAAGGGCAAGCGCGTTCCGCTTTGCCGCATCGGCACATTGACGACACACCACAGCGGGACATGCGCCAAGACCAAATATCGATCTTCTACCGCCAATCTCAAGAGATTATAAAAACGGGCTTGCGCCTCGGTGAGCAGCGGCTGGAGTGTAACCGGTGTGTCGAGGGCCGGTGCCGCTGTCGAGCGCTGCGCATGAGCGCAGCGGCTTGCCAACATCCATCCGGCAACGCCCGTGACCAGCGCCGCGCCCCCACTCCCTATCCAGTACGCCGGATCCATGTGTCACCGATGGGCTGCCTTGAGAGAGAGAACCCGGCGTTTGGTATCGATCGCTCCGCCGGGAACAATCGCTCCCAACAGCACGGCATGGCGGGCTCCGGTGACTTTCGGAAGATTCGAGGGCCTGCCGCATGCGGTTTGGTAGGCCAGCACGGCAAAAGCGATGGCTTCAAAGGCTTTGCTTTTCCACCCAAGCTCATCGAACGTTCTGACCGGCGTGTTGCCGAAGACCGACCGTATGTGGCGCATGATGGTCTCGTTATAGACGCCGCCTCCCCCCACGACGACTTCGTCGATCCCGTCCTGCAGCCATCGCCGTGCGGCTCCTACAGCAGCCGCAGTCCAATACGCGCAGGTCGCCAGCAGATCTTCGGACCTGAGCCGATAGGCGCGCTGCCGGACAAGCAATTGCTCGGTAAAATGCTCGCCAAACTCTTCGCGCCCGGTCGATTTCGGCGGCCGGCGCTTGAGAAAGGGATGGTGCATCAATTCCCGTAGCAGCTCTCGATGGACCGTTCCTTTTGCCGCCTGTTTGCCTCCCCGATCAAACGGCAGGCGACCTTCTGAAAGGCGCTGCATTAACGCATCGAGGACCATGTTCGCCGGTCCCGTATCAAACGCGACGACCTTATCCGAGCCGCCTTGTTTCGCGAGATAGGTCACATTGCTGATGCCGCCAAGGTTCACGATGAGCCTGCTCCGGCGGGGGTGGCGCAACAACACATAATGGCCATAGGGAGCCAGCGGCGCGCCCTCTCCCGCGGCGGCCATGTCGCGCGCTCGGAAGTTCGCGATCGTCGTAATGCCGGTGCGCTCCGCGATGACGGCCGGTTCCCCGATCTGTAACGTCGTACGAACCAGGCCGACGCCCGGCTCCCTGATACCGACCGGCAAGTGATGAATGGTTTGGCCGTGCGAACCGATCAGCGCCACATCGGACGGTTTTAATCCCGCCCGTGCCGTCACACGAAGGGCCGCCTGCGCAAAGAGTTCTCCGAGCAAACCGTTTAAATGACAGACCTCGGCGACCGTCCCTTTAAGAGAAGCTTCGAGAATTCGTTGCTGCAAGCCCAAGGAGTAGGGCCGCGCCACGTGCGCGACCATCTTGACCTTGAGCGAGTCGCCGCGACCGCGAATATCGACGAGCGCGGCATCGATGCCGTCGCCCGATGTGCCGGACATCAGACCGATGACTTTCATGATCCTCCTCTGTCTAAACCCGAACGATGCAGCGGGCTCGCTACGCTAATCGAAGTTCCCGGCCGGGTCAAGGGTTCTCGAGCCTGCATTCGTTGACATTGCGCAGGTCGAGTGTTACCGTCCGCTGCGTGTTTTACAGCCTTCATTATTGTTGCGTTGCCATCGCTGTCGCCCTCGTTCCTATTCTTGGTCTAGTTCTTGGTCCAGCCGCCGTGTCCGCCATCGAG
>DATFFC010000036.1:0-4340 GCA_035250505.1 Nitrospiraceae bacterium
CAATCCGCCCTCTTTGACACGGATTTCACCTATACGGCCTACGATGACACGGAGTTCGGCTACCGGCTCGCCAAGCAAGGCATGCAGCTCCACTACAATCCCTCAGCCGTGACGTGCCATCACCACGAGATGACCGTGGACGGTTTCATCGAGCGCCAGCGGAAAGCCGGACACATGGCGGTGGTATTGGCAGGAAAGCATCCGGCGCTCGATCGTATCCTGTTGGGGACCGAGGCGATGCGCCGGTCCGGACAACCTGGCTCCATGGAGCCGGTGCGTGTCCTGTTGGAGGGGCTGGCAGAATTGGAAAAGCCCCGACTGGATGCGCTAGCCAAGCTCCGCCTTGATCAGACGACATGCGACCAATGGTATCTGAGATCGGTGCTCTATCCGCTGTACGGCGTCATTTTGACCAAGGCCTATCAGGTCGGCGTGCTGGAAGCGGCAGCTCCGACCGTTTCGCGACCCGCGGCCTCCTCTTCTGCGGGGTCCAACCCGACAACCCGGTTCGATGTCTCCATCGTGATTCCGGTCTTCAACAAAGCCGATCTCACCAAGCAATGCCTGATTCATCTCGCCGAGGCGACCAAGGGCGCCGAGTACGAGGTCATCGTGGTGGACAACCATTCCACCGATGAGACGTCGGCGTTTCTCGCGGGCTTGGGCGGCGACGTTCAGGTCATCCGCAATGACGAGAATCTCGGATTTGCGAAGGCTTGCAATCAAGGCGCCCGCGCTGCTCGCGGCAAATACTTGCTCTTTCTCAACAACGACACGATTCCTTTGGACAACTGGCTGGCGCCGCTGATGGAGGAACTCGAACACAACAACCGGGCCGCCGTCGTGGGCAGCAAGCTGCTCTACGAGAACGGCACGATTCAGCATGCCGGCGTCGCGTTCTCCCGTGTCTGGTTCACGCCCTATCATGTCTACAGTGGATTTCCGGCCGATGCTCCCTGTGTGAACTCCCGGCGGGAATTTCAGTCCATTACCGCCGCCTGCATGATGGTGCGTCGCGACGTATTCGAGGCAGTCGGGGGTTTTGACGAAGGGTATCGCAACGGGTTCGAAGATGTGGATCTATGTCTTAAGATCCGCGAACAAGGGTGGCAACTCATCTATCGGCCGGACAGCGTGCTCTATCATCTCGAAAGTCAGACACCGGGCAGGAAAGCGCATGATCGAGAGAACGCCAAGCGGCTCGTTGAACGGTGGGCCCACAGATGGAATCTGACGGACGAGGATGCGGTCTATTACGAGGACGGATACGCCATTCGCTATTACGACGACGGCGGTGTTCTGCGGAGCCGGCTCGAAACGCTGGGCGACCCGACGGTCAAGGCCCAATGGCGTATTGTCGACACCGTGCAGCGTGCCTCCCGCTCGCAAGCTCTCCACACGATCACGGCTTGGCTGGCTCGTCCGAACGAGTGGCCGGCCGATGCCTGGGTCTTGCGCTGGGCCGCGTTCGTCTGCCGCTGTGCAGGACAACCGGCACTGGCCGCTCCATTTTGGAAGCGGGTGCTCGAACTCGACGAAGCGGCCGATGCTCGGGCGGCGTTGGCAAAAGACGCGCTTGAAACCGGAAAGTTGAGCGACGCTGAACTCCACCTGACAAAGCTATTCGTGACGCACCCGGAGCATGGAGAAGGATTCGTGCTGCGGGGCATTCTGGCGATGCAGCGCCAAGCGTATGTCGAAGCCGGTCGCGCATTCGAGCAGGCGCTGGCTCATCACGGCGATGAACGAAAGGCCCGATTGGGCCTCGCCATGTCGGCCCTGGGGATCAACCAACCGGCCAGGGCCTGGGATGCGCTGATCGCGTTACTGAGCAAGGACCTCGATGACAGTGAAGCAATGCACTGGCTGATCAGAGCCGGTACGGCCATGGAGCGCTGGGACAACCTGGCCGACCACCTCGCCGCCTATGTGGCCCGAAACCCGGCGGATCTCGGCGCGCGATTCGCGTTGTGCGGCGTATGGGTCAGGCTCGGGCGGATGGAGCAAGCCAGACGGGAGTGTGATCGGCTCAAGGCATTGGCCCCTGACTATGACGGGTTGGCTGGATTGGAACAACGGATCGCCGCAACCCAGCCGACAATCCTCTCGGATCATGCAGCCTAATTCCGCCGCCGCATCGCGCGCTCTCGTCATTCAATTGGCTCGCCTGGGTGACCTGATCCAGACCTTGCCCGTCCTCGATGCGGTGCGGCATCACCGGCCTGGTACGGCTGTCGATCTGCTATGCGCCGCTCCACTGGCCGACTTCGTCCGCGCCGCATTCCCGGTCGATCGCGTGCTGCCGTGGGACGGCCGTCAGTGCCGGGACTGGGCGGATACATGGTGTCGTGATCCGTCTGGGACGGTGCAACGTCTTCAACGCTACATCGAATCACTAAGTCCTCAAGGGTATGATGAGGCATACAACCTCAATCAACATGAGCGGGCCATTCTGGCGGCGCACCTGTTGGGCCGATGTGTGACCGGAGCCGGTGCGACCGGTCCCTTATCGACTGAATTGGGTGTATGGGGTGATTATCTGCGGCAAGTCGCCTGCCGACGCGGGAACAACCGAATTCATCTCGCCGATGCCTTCTGCGGCCTCTGCGGCGTGAGGCCGCGCGGGGGAACGCCGTCATTGCGCAGGGGCGCCGAAACACTTCCTCGGGACTTGCAGAGCATCGGACGAGACGAAGGTGATTGGGCGGCCATCGTGATCGGCGCCGGCGATGCCGACCGGTGTGTCCCGCCGCAGGCTTGGACTGCGTGGGTCGAAACTTTCCTGTCCATCCACGAACGAGGAAAGGTCGTGCTGGTCGGAGCCGGCGGAGAGCGGGAAGCGGCGCATGCCGTCCAGAGTTCACTCGCGTCCATGCACCTCGCTCGCGTATGGGATGCCACCGGACGCACCTCGTTGCCTCAACTTGCGGAGATCCTGTCACGCTGTGCTTGGACCATCGGGGCAGATACCGGCCCGCTCCATATCGGCACCGCCGTGGCCAGTTGTGTAATCGGGTTCTACTTCGCCCGTGCGCGCGTGCATGAGACCGGTCCCTATGGAACCGGGCATTGGGTGTTTCAGCATCAGGGAGGATTTCCACCGAGTCAATGGCCGATTCGAGCCAGCATTGAGCTGATGCTTCACGGAACGGCCTCAGCAGACGCGGAATGGGAATTGTGGATGAGCGATCTGGATGAATGGGGCGCCTTCTACGTGAAAGCGAGCGGCGATTCCGATCGAGACCGGTTCCAACGCAGGAAGGTGTGGGAAACGTTGTCTCCTTCCTTAGCAGGATGCAATGAACATATTTGAAGCAAACGTCGCAGCGCTTGCGGCTTCTCATTCGAGTCTGGCCTCTGCGGTCAAGGAAGCAGGAGGCGGGGTATTGACCGTGACCGCTGCGCGCAATGGCCTGCCGACGGCACAACGCAACGGCCGTTGGATCCATAGCGCGTACGATCCAGTGCGTGAAGCCGAGGCATGGGCGGCCGAACACAGTTCCTCGTGCAGGCCGGGTGAGACTCTTGCGATCATGGGTGTAGGCTTGCTCTATCATGCCGAAGCGCTCCGCCGCTATGTAGCGCCCGCCACCAAACTTGCCATCGTCGCGCCGGACCTCCGAGAATTGCATGATGCCTGCGCCGCTCGCCCGTTATCCGATCTGCTCACCAATGCCGCTTGGTTGACCGGCCGGCCGGAAGACGTCGCGGAAGCCTTGGCCTTGCTGGGCGGCCCGCTGCGCCTGGTGTCGTATGCCCCGACGACGGCACTTCAGGCCGCCTACTATGACGCGTTGGAACAGCATGTGCGCCGGCGAATCGCCTCCCAAGCAGGCGGGCAATTGAACATCGCCGTGGTGGGCCCGATCTACGGAGGCTCGCTGCCGATCGCGCGGTACACCGCACGGGCGCTGGAGGAACTGGGGCACAAGGTACGCTGGATCGATCACAGTGTTCATGCCCGATCGTATGAGCAGTTCGGTTACGTGACCGACCGGCGCAATCGGCAGATCATCCAGAGCCGGTTTGCCGATGTGCTGAGCCAGTCCACCCTGGCACAACTGGTGGAAGATCCACCGGACGTGGTACTCGCCCTCGCGCAAGCTCCGCTCACGGCCGCGGTGCTGGACCATCTGCGACGAAAGAAATTCTTGTGCGCCATATGGTTCGTGGAAAACTACCGGCATCTCACGTATTGGCAACAACTTGCCGGCGGCTACGATTACTGGTTCGTCATTCAGCAAGCATCCTGCCGCGAGGCGCTCAAGCAGGCAGGGGCGCGCGATGTCGTCTATCTGCCGATGGCCGCCGACCCGGTGATTCATCGTCCCATGGAGCTC
>DATFFC010000037.1:0-6120 GCA_035250505.1 Nitrospiraceae bacterium
GGCCGGCCTCTGCCGTCGAGCAGCAGTCCGACGACTCCGCCGCGGACGTCTTTCGTTACTGCGTTTCCCGGTCCCGCCCCGACATTCACTTGCTTTGCCGGATTCACGGTCACTCTGGCCTGCTGATCACGCGCAACAGGAAACAGTTTCAGTTCGCCGAACGATAGCGAGCCTTTCTCAGGGCGCCCGTCCGGAAACGAGATTTCATAATCGGCGCAGCGCTCCCCGTCCCTTCCTTGACCAACCGGCGCCAGGCACGTCCCGAGATAGACCATGCAATCACGGACAAACACATCGGCTGCGGCTTTCTCACTGATCGTCGACAGGACACCGAGATGCGGCATCATGAAAATGCTGTCCACAGAGAGCTCCGTGAAGCCGAGCGGTTCATAGGCATCGACCATCAAGATCATGGACTGCACACGACGGGGTGCATGGGACAAAATGCCGCCGCTCCCGACAATCAAGTCCAGCTTCAGCATGTCGATCAGGGTTTGTCCGGAAGTCTGCTGCTCGAAGACATCGGAAATGGTCCGTTCCTGCTGCACGCCCTTTAGGCCGGTCGCGAGCGACTTGTGATGAATCAGGGCCAGGCGCAATGCTTCGCGGGCGATGGCATGTTCGATCTGGAGCTCATCGAGCGTTTGCGGAATGGTCGTGGGGCGTACCATCTTATTCTTAATGCGGTTACGCAAGGTCTGTTCGTCGATCGTGAACGGCACCCACCGCATGATGTTCGGCAGTCCCGCCTCCGCTAGCACGTTTGAGATGCTGTACGACATCCCGAGATTGGCGCTCACCGTCCGATTGAAGCGGCCGTCGAAGACGGAAAAGACGTCCGTCGTCGCACCGCCGATATCCACACCGATCAGGTTGATGTGCTCGCGTTTCGCAATCGTCTCCATGATCAGGCCGACCGCGGCAGGGGTCGGCATGATGGGGGCGCCGGCCATGTCGATCAGTTTCTTGTACCCGGGGGCTTGCGCCATCACATGTTCGAGAAACAGGTCGTGAATCTTGTCGCGTGCCGGCGCCAGGTTCTCTCGTTCGAGCACCGGCCGGATATTGTCGGTCACTTCGAGCGCCGCTTTCTCGCCTAGGATTCTTTTCACCTGGTCTTGGGCCTCTTTGTTTCCGGCGTAGATCAGTGGCAATTTGTACGTGCTCCCGAATCGCGGCCGCGGTTCCGCAGCCGCGATGTAGTCCGCCATCTCGACCACATGGGTGACGGCGCCGCCGTCCGTGCCGCCGGACATCAGAATCATGTCCGGGCGCATGGATCTGATGCGCTCGATCTTTTCGTGGGGCAACCGCCCGTCGTTCGAGGCCAGGACGTCGATCACGATCGCACCGGCACCGAGCGCCGCCCGCTGGGCACTCTCCCCGGTCATATTCTGGACCACACCCGTCACCATCATCTGGAGACCGCCGCCGGCGCTGCTGGTGGAAATATAAATGTCCACACCGACGCTCGGTTCATGGTGTCCCGCCCGATTCGGCGTGATGATGCGGTCGCCGTCGAGAATCCTCCGTCCGGACAATTCCTCGATCTCGGTGATCGCGTTCAGGACGCCGCGGGTCACGTCCTCAAACGGCGCTTCGACCGTCGTCGGCGACTCACCGCGATACGTCTGGCGATATTCATCGCCGATTTTTTCGATCAGGATGGCTTTGGTCGTCGTACTGCCGCAATCGGTGGCGACGATGACGTTGAGCGGGCGATCGGCCGTCGGCTTCTCAAGAGACTGCTCGGGAGCCGTCATCGAGCCGGAGTTCCTTGAACACCTGCGGCTTTCGATTCAATGAGGACGATCAGGCGGGAAATGGTATCGCGACGTTCCAAGAGACAAGCGACCTGCGTGACCTCCTTGGCGCTGAATGCGCATTCGAGAATGGGCGAGATGAAATGCAGCGCCTGGCTGCCGAGGAAATTCATGGGGCCCATCGATTCCAGGAACACCGCCGCGGGCGCCGCCATCCCACGTTTCACGACCGCCTCCGCCACCCTGTCGAGCAGAGCTTGGTCTTCGAGCGTCCATCCATCTTGCACCGGTTGGACGGCGAATGCATGCCGCATGGCCGTGCGGAAAGCGGCGAGCGTAGCGGCGACAGCCTGGGATGAAACGAGAGCCATGAGGGGGAGAAAGGGTTAACCTATTGATGAATCGCATTATATGGAGGGGTCGGAAGAGAGTCAATTGACGGAGCGCGCACAGCAGCGGGTATCGCTCGCCGCGTCCACGCGGCCGCTTCTTCGCTAGGGTTCGTGAGCAGTGGCGGGAGTCTCAGGAGTAGTCGGCGTACATCCTCCTCCGGACAGAGGATTAAGCGGATTGATGCCGGGCGGGCAAGGTGCGGAGTCATGCTCAGACGATGCTGATGATTGGCCGGCCGGACCGTTGCCCTGCATCCCCTCCGGAAAAGAGGGATGCGGAGGCGGCGGCACCGCAAACGGCGTTGCAGGACTGTCCTGCTCCTCCCCACCTTGCGTTCTCATTGGCGTCGATGATTGCAACCCGTTCACCTTTGGTGACGGCGTGTAGGTCTGGATAAGGATGCAGCCTTGAAATCCTTTAGGTTTGTCCGTCAATACGATCGAGCCCTTGAGCGCCTTGCACTGGTAGACCGCTGCGACGGCAGGCTGGCGCTGCCACCATCCGATGAGGCTGAACACCAGGATGGCAATGAGGTAGCAATATAACCGGTTCGACAGAACACGAGATATCTGCAACAGGTTCTCCTCTGGTGAGGTTTCGCGAGGGATGAAGACGTTACAGAACTATAGGCAGCGATGATGAAACAGTCAATTTCATATCGCTTCTCGGCAGATCAAGAGAAGAGCCGAGTCAAATTCGCCTCAGGAAGAATCGATGTGCCGGCTGACGCTCGGGAAGGGAGCGTCCCGGGCGATCGATTGCAGCGCAATCGGTGGGTGGGCGGGTGAAAACAGCGCGCCGGGGAAGGCTGGGTGATATAGCGGGTCAATGTGGGCGGTGGCGGAGAGCGCTGGCCGATTAAGGCATTCCCCTAGGCCTTACCTTTTTGGAAAACTTCTTGCCGGAGGACGGTCTTGATGGTGCAATACGCCTGAGACTCGGCGCGTTGTGCATCGTTCTTACTCGTCTGTTCACGACCCCATGAAACTGTGCTCAGCCTGGAAAAGCCTGTAAGGAATGCCCGCTGCACCTGAAGCTTGCGGGAATAGGCCTGCGGTTTTTCACGAGCTGCCAAGCGGGCACCGTATGGTCCACGCAGGTTGGAGCCACACGCAGAAGAGCGGCGCGTGCTGAGATGTCCGGATCATCCTAACAATGATGACCAACGATGAGACCATGCGCGTGTGAAGGGAATTGAAGCGAGCAATCCCGCCTCGTTGCAGATTCACTCAATCCAATGGACAGCGAAAATACGACACCGGCGACGCAACCAGCGAAACCGCACATCTTGGCAGTGTGCCCGCCCGCCGGCATCGTCGCATTCCTTCGACAAGCCCTTGACGTGACCATTGAGACGGTCCGCACGAAGGCCCAGGCCCACGACTTCATCGGCAGCCGGCCGTGGTCGCTGTTGCTTCTGCACCATCGAGGACTGGGCGGCGGCGTTGAGCCGTTCCTGGACAAGATTCGGCGGAGCCGGGAAGGCGCGCTTATCCCTATCGTCTATTGCCTGGGAAAGAACATGGACCCAGACCTCGCCAAAAAGTTGGTGAAAGACTTCGGCGTGCAGAGCCTGCTCACCTATCCGCCGGACCCTCAGGAAATCGCATACCACATCGCGGACCTGTTGAGTCTTTCTCTGACACACCGCGGCTTCCCCACGGGTCCTGTCTCGGGAACTCACGGAGAGTCCTCCACGAGTCAAGAGACTCGGTGGGAAAGTTTCAAGGGCATTCTGAAGGAGCACGTGGCGGCACTTGAACGGGCGGCGACCGACCTCTTGGAAGGTACGTTTCCCGACGACATGAGGCAGGAGGCAATACGGCGATCCCGGCGCACGGCGCTGGATGCAGGCGGATACGGCTTCACCGCATTGGCGAAGGCGGCCGGCGAGGCGGAGCAGTTGTTGCGTCGAGACGAACCATGGACGCCGAGCCGGGTCCTTCGCTTCTGCGAAGTCGTTGTGGAGCTTCAGGAGCAAGCCGATCGGCTGGGCACAGTCCCGGCCACGGAAGTGCTCGCCGCAGAGGCGCTTCCGCTGGTCCTCGTGACCTGCCGGGATGAAGCCTTTCTCGATCTGCTGGGAGCCGACGCCTCACACTATGATGTTCGTATCGTCGCCGCAGAAAGCCTCGCGGCGGCGGCGGAAGCCCTGACGGACACGAGCCCGGATCTGGTGTTGTTGGACATCGGCGGAGATGGGGCGTCTCGTGAAGAATTGGACTTCATCGGTGACCTGGCCGCGCATTCCCCTTCGATTCCCGTGTTGGTCCTGACGGAGGGAGATTCATTCAAGGATCGGGTTTCCGTTGCCGGGGCCGGCGGTTTGGGTGTGATCGACAAGCGGGAGTCCGCCGCGACCATTCTCAGTGCAGCCAAGGAAGTGCTCGGCCAGACCCGTACCGACGTTCCGAAGATCCTCGTCGTCGACGATAGTGAGTTGATCTGCCGGCTGGCCAGCAAGCTTCTGGAACGACGCGGCCTTCACGTCACGACGCTCACCGATCCGCTGAAGTTTTGGGACGCCCTCGAAGAGACCAACCCGGACCTGCTGATTCTGGACGTGGAGATGCCCCATCTGAACGGCATCGAGCTCTGCCGTGTGGTGCGCGGTGATCCACATTGGGAATTTCTCCCTATTGTGTTTCTGTCCGCGCACACCGACGCCGGCACGATTCAGCGTCTCTTCATGGCGGGAGCCGACGACTTCATCAGCAAGCCGATCGTGAGCGCCGAACTCATCACGCGGGTGCAAAACCGCTTAGGGCGTGCCCGCCTGTATCGGCATCGAATGGAACGTGACTCCCTGACCGGTGTCGCGAGCAGGAAAGCCGTTGAACACATGTTGGAGCGTTCGCTTCGCCTGGCCAAACGGTATCGGGACTCTTTCTCTCTGGCTGTCATCGATGTCGATCGCCTGAATGAGATCAATGATCGCCATCGGACGGCCGCCGGAGACATGGTCTTGCGTCGATTGGGACAGCTCTTCTCCAAATTCTTCCGGCCGGAGGATGTGATCGGACGCCTGGGAGGAGATGAATTTGTCATCGGGCTTCACCGAACATCCAAAGCGGCGGCGCAGGCGAGAACTGAAGAGCTGCTTCGGCTCGTGCGTCTGGAGCGCTTCGCGACGGAGTCCGGCGACGCCATTGCCGTGAGCCTCAGCGCCGGCGTCGCAGAGTTTCCCACGGACGGTTCGGAGCGCGAGGCGATCTACCAGGCCGCGGGCCATGCCTTGTCCGCGGCAAAGGCGGCAGGCCGGGATTGCGTGGTCGCGACGGGCGGGCACAGCCGGCCGGTGCCGTCCGAGCAATACGACGTGGTGATCATTGATGATGATGAGGCGGTCACCGACATGCTCCTCCGCATGCTTCTGAATCAGGGGTACAGGGCTTGCCGCTTTCAAGACGGCGAAGAGGCGTTCGGGAAGCTGGGCGGAACGGCTCCCGCGCTGCGGGCGAAGGTGCTTGTCTTGGAAGTCGACGTCCCCGGCCTCGATGGAGTCGCCATCCTGCGCCGCATCCGCCTGGAAGGCGGTCTGCATGCGACACGGGTCATCATGCTGACCCATCGGTCCGGTGAAGAAGAAGTGGATGCGATGTTCGGACTCGGCGCGTTCGATCACGTGGCCAAACCGTTCAGTGCGCGGCTGCTGTTGCACCGGATCCGCCGCGCCCTTACCGCGTAACCCCATGACGCCCGCATACACGTGGCTCTGGATCGTCCTGATCATCGAAGGCGCACTATTAGCCGGATGCCTCGCCTTACTCTTGGGCCGGGCGGCCTGGCTGCGACACGAGGCGCGCCGCTGGGATTCCAGGAGCAAAGAAGCTCGCCTGGCGTTGATCGAGGCACTGGAGACCGGCAGGGCAGCCGGCTGGGATCTCCAAGCCGTCCCGCTGCTGCCCCGGCGCGTGCATCTGGCGCTGATCATGGATCTGGCCGGGCATCTGAGCGGGCCCAA
>DATFFC010000038.1:0-10126 GCA_035250505.1 Nitrospiraceae bacterium
CCTGGACCCATGCCGCCCGAGCCGGATCCGTTCCCATCGCCCCAACCACCGCTGCCTCCTCCGGAACCGTCTCCTGTCCCACCGACTCGACCGCCGATCCCGCAGCTATGAGATCTATTCACCAACTGGTATCGCTAAACACCTGGATCGGAGAATGATCGGCCGCGCATCATTGTCATTGCTGGGCTGCAGCTCCTATATGAATTCGCTCTTTTCTTATCTTCTGCCAGGCGGGTGGAACGGATGCGCGGTGAGGCTCGCAGCAGACATGCTTATCACGCGGCGGCTGGAAAGGAGGGGCTCGGAGGTGCCGACATAGCGACAACTACGAGGCCAGTAGTCACAACGCACGGAACCCGCGATTGCTAATGAAGAGAGGCTGGAAGGATCAAATAAGGAAATGGCGCCGAGGCGACAGGCTGGCTCGATAGAGTTTTACGCCCTCGGCAGGGTAAACGAGAACTTGCTGCCCCGGCCGGGTTGGCTTTCTACCCAGATTTTGCCGCCATGCAGTTCGACGAGGCTCTTCGTAATGGCCAACCCCAGTCCCATGCCTTCCTGGACCGGCGAAGGAGCGCGATGGAATTTCTGAAACACCTTCTCCTGATGGGCGGGTGGAATCCCGCAGCCGGTATCCGTGACTGTGATGGTGACCTGCTGATCATCCGTCATCGTGGATTGCACCACGACGTCGCCGCTCTTCGGAGTGAATTTGAGGGCGTTGTGCATGAGATTGTGCAGCACCTGCTCTAATCGATGTCGATCGGCTCTCACCGGCACGTCGACCAAATCCACCGCTTGAATAGTGATCGCCTTGCTCTTGGCCGCTGACTCAAAATCCCTCAGAACATCCGTGACGACTTGTGCGATCGACACATCATCCAGATCCAACGGCATCTCCCCCGCCTCAATGCGCGACAGATCCAGGAGCATATTCGTCAAGCGGATCACCCGATCGGTGTTGTAGCCGATACGGGTCAAATAATGCGTGACCTGATCGGGCAACTGGCCCGCCACTCCTTCAAGGAGATTATCAATGTATCCTTTGATGGCCGTCAGAGGCGATCGCACTTCATGCGACGCAACCGAAATGGACAACGACTTGAGATGATCCAATTCTTCCAGCCGCTTGTTCGCATCTTCGAGACGTTGCAGCGCGTGATGGAGTTCCTCCTCCACCCGCTTGCGTTCCGTCAAGTCGCTGGTGATCTTCGCATACCCCTTCACGGTCCCCGCCTCATTGTAGAGGGCCGTGAGCACGACATAGGCCCAAAAACGGGATCCGTCTTTTCGTATGCGCCACCCCTCGTCGATCACCCGGCCCTCGTGGGCCGCCTTCTGAAGGAGCTTCCGCGGCTTGCCCTCGTCAATATCCGCGGCCGGGAAGAATCTCGTAAAAGAGTGACCGATGATTTCTTCGGCTCGATAGCCTTTCATCAGTTCGGCGCCCGCGTTCCAGGTCTTGACGATACCGTCGACATCCAAGATGAGGATGGCATAGTCCTTTACTCCTTCCAGCGGTAAGCCGATGAACTCCCCACTCTTCTTCTTCCGAGGCTTTGTCGGCTTACGACTAGGTATTGCGGTGTCGTCATCCATTCAGGGACCTGAAAATCGTATCGGCTACGAAGCGAGCGGCTGTTCCACCGGACCGAAACACGAATGCAACGCCTGTTTGAGTTCCTTAATCCCGAACGGTTTGGAGATATACCCGCAGGCGCCTGCATTTGATGCTTTCGCGGCACGAATGCGCGTTTGGGATGCCGACATGATCAGTACGGGCAGGTCGGGATATGTCTGGCGCGCACGCACGAGAACCTGATCTCCCGAAATTTTCGGCAAGTTCAGATCCAGAAGCACGCCATGGAACGAGTTCTTCTGCAACATTTCCATTGCGGCACTTCCGTCCTCCGCACATGAGACCGCATATCCGTACAGCTCCAAGCGATCGCGCAGCGCCTGACACTGATCCGGATCGTCCTCTATCACCAACAGTCGCCTGAGCGTTGGTTGGAGCGCCATACCGCACCTCACACAAGAGACGTGTGCCGACGGATTGACTCAGCACTATGTTCGGTCGCCAAGTTCACCACATCGCGCTCTTCTCTTAAAGTTACACCCGTGTATCGCCTTGGATACTGGGGTGTATTCGATTGGATACCGTGGATAATAAGCAGCGCATCAGCGATTCAATCATCCCCAGACCCTCTTGAGAAGGAAAATGCCTGCAGATGCACTCACCAGTACCGAAATCCCCATCATGTAATCCATTGTCGCTAGCCTCCCTTGTCGTTGACTTGCCTTGATGCACCTTTGTTGTGCAATCCTTGTACCGTGATGGAAGCACTATGGTTTAGCGGCTGATGTGTCATGCATCGGCCGGCCCGGACCGCCGATGTCCGATCTCCGTCACGTTGTGCATTTTGAATCGATCTATGGTACAAAATCGCGCCCCGTACGATGAACCCCGACAGGAGCGACTGTGCGACGGTCGGAGCCGGCGGCTTTATGCGTATCTCTTGCTATAGATATGTCTTACTCACGGCCGCCGGAGCCTGCCTGCTTTCTGTGTCCGGATGCCTTTCTCCCATCACGCTCAACCGAGCGGTGACCGCCTATGATGAAGCAGTCACCGATGCGGCCTCCAAGCAGTTGCTGATCAATATCGCGCGGGCCCACCATCATCGGCCGATTCATTTCACCGGCGTGTCGAGCATTGCCGCGACATTCGACTTTCGGGCCAACGCCGGCGCCACGCCGGCTATGGGAGGAGAGGCCGGAGCAGTGCTCCTGCCGATTTTCGGCGGCTCTGTCGCGGAAAATCCTACCTTCACCATCACGCCGATCGAAGGGGAGGACTTCACCAAACGACTGCTGACCCCGTTCCAAGAAAACAAACTCTTGTTGCTCCTCCGCCAGGGTGTGGACATCGACCTCTTACTGAGACTGATGGCAAATGAGTTGCGCGTAAAGAAAGGCGGGCAAGAGATCGCCTACTTCAACTGGCCGACGGACCAGAGCGGGTATGACATGTTTCGCCGGGTGGTTCTGCATCTCTCGGCAATCCAGGATCACAACAAACTCTATGCCGAGCCGCTGACCTTTGAGAGAACCTGGACGATTCCTTCGGAGTCGATCACGGCGGAGGGATTCAAGGCGTTGGAAGAGGCGTATCTCGTCTCCTACAACCGCGACGACAAGACATACACCTTGCGCAAACAAGTGGCCGGCCGCATTTTCATCACCAACTACGACCCCGACACCTTAACCCCTGAGGAGCGCATGCGCCTCAACGATGAAACCAATGAATGGCCGACCAACGATGTGTCGGTCGATATCCGTCCCGGATATTTCGGCGGCGAGTGGCCGATTAGGGGGGAATTTCGCCTGCGGAGCTTCCATGGCATCCTGAATTTCCTGGGCGAGTCTCTGGAAGAGCAGCCGGAACATCACGTGGAGAAGGACGAACGGACGCCGGAGGTGGCCGAAAACCCGATCAAGACCATGGATCTTATACTAAGCGACTCGGCGATTGAGGGAGCAGACCTTTCCATCAAGTCACACGGGAAGTATTATTCCGTGAACGCGCTGGGGCCTCAATCCCGCTGGAACCGCGAAGCCTTTCGCTTGCTTTCTCAACTCTTTCAAATGACCGTAACGGAAGTGCCGCGCACCGGCATCCCAAGCATCACCATTGCCAAATAGCCGGCCGTTTCATCTTTGGTACTCGTTCGACGGGAGGGCGCCCTCGAGCCGCCATATCATGCTCCATGGAGGACCTACCGGTCTTCAGGCCGGCGACGAACCCCCGATGGTGCGACGCGCTCGGCGCTTGTCCGGGTCATCGCTCGGTCCTGTAACAGACAATTAACTACCGACTCTTCTGCATCGATGCTATAGAGAAGGCACAACACCCGCGAATCCGTGGAAGGAAAGTGAACCGTGCCTCCCTGTGCCGGCGAGGACGGGGAGACTCTGTGTGATTGATTCAGGGACGCATTTCGTTCGGCCCCGCTGGTGCCGCATTTGTTTATTCGCAACGGGACTACTCCTCCTTACCAACAGCGCAGCCTGGGCTGTGCGTCCATTTGTCACGGATGATGCCCGCATCGTCTACAAGGGGCAGGTGGAAATGGAAAACTTCGCCGGCATCTCCATGAGCAGCGGAGATAAACCGACCATCGAAGCCAGATCGCTCCAAGGCGCCGCATTTACCGACCGTTTTGAACTGATCGCTGGGGGCTTCGGCTTCAGTTACTATGACAACCAGGCGCGGCCGCTGGACATGCTGATTCAGCCCAAGTACGTCATCTACCGCTCCTTCGGCGCAATCCCCTCCGTCTCGGTCGCAGCCGCCTCGCTATTTCCTCTTAGCGGCAACCGCCAGCTTTGGGATTCTTACGCCATGGCCCATATCAGTTGGTTTCTTTTTACGCCTAAAGAAAGCTCGGATCCCTATGACAACGACTTGGCCATCCATATCAACATCGGCACCAAGTCGCAGTATGATGCCGGCCCGGCCACCTATCGCAGCAAGGTCTATTGGGCGGCCGGGTTCGAAGTCATTACCTTGAGCCGCGAGATTCGCTTTCTGGGAGAAGTCTTTAACGGGGACCCCTTTGCATATGAAACCGAATTTCCTGCGTACCAGACCGGATTTCGATGGTATAAAAGTCCCAACGTGCAGATGGATCTTGTGTTTCGGGGCGCGCGGAACGGCTCGGAAGAGGCCAGGTTGTCTGCCGGCGTCGGTACCGGCCCAGGCTGGACCTATACGACGCAGGTTGGATTGCGGGTGCTGTTTGATGTATTCAGATAGTATGGCCTTTGATGAGTTATGAGGAGGTCTTGCATGGTTCCGGTCCGGATCGGTATGGCAATGATCGGGTTGCTCTCCTCTTTATTTGGCTGCGGCCTCGACGGAATCAGCGGTCAACTGGTGCGGATCGATCAGAACTTGTACGTCGTGAAGACGCCGAGCGGAGAAGAGTACGCATTACATATCGACAATCGCACGCGAAGGGACCCCGTGGCCCCCGGCGACAATATCCATGCGTACGTCGGGAAAGACGGGCATGCAGAGTTCGTGCAGCGGCTTGACCCATAGCCTGCTCTTGGCCTTCCGGAAACGTCACGCTCCTGACTCCCGTACGAGTCGTTCCAATTCATCCATCAAGGGCCGCTGGCCCTTGAGTAGCTTCTCGCGGGCCGCGGAACACGTAAGCCATCCGCCGCGATCCACTTCTGGAAATTCCTGCCGTCGTCCCGATCGGGGCGGCCATTCAATAGTAAAGGTATTGCTCTTCAACACGGCGGGATCGAGGTCTCCTTCCACCGCCCAGGCATGCACGATCTTGCCGCCCGGCTGCCTGACCGGCGACATCTTGTGAAATTTTCCTTCCACCCGCAGACCGGTCTCCTCGAAGAACTCCCGTTTCGCTTCGCTAAGAAGATCGGAATCCGGATCACATTCGCCCTTGGGAATCGACCAGGCTCCTTTGTCTTTGTTCTTCCAATAGGGTCCGCCCGGGTGGACGAGAAATACCTCCGGTTCATCACGCCGGCGATACACCAGGAGCCCTGCGCTTACTTTCTTTCCCATACACCTCCCTCGTCGACCATTGACTTATGAACCGCCCCGCCGACTCGCCGTCCCGGATCATTCTCGTCCAGGAACGCTTCCTCATGGCACGTTGTAGTTCCTGCGATCGCCGCCTTGCAATCATACTCAGGAAACTGGTAGTACGGTTATAGTTTCCATGGTTCAGAGGGCACAATGACTCTTACTTCATACCGTCCTCTTCGGCGCTCCACTCTGCGGCGTCCACTTACCCGGCGCATTGTCCGAGCGGCCAGGCAGCACTTCTTCGCCCATGGATTCCGCGGCGTCACGATGGACGATCTGGCCCGCGAACTGGGCATGAGCAAAAAAACCCTATATGCCTGCTTTCGCAGCAAATCGGCGCTGGTGAAGGCCGTCCTGCTCGAGAAGTTTCGCGATATCGACGCCGATCTTCAACGGATTACTGCGGACTGTTCGGACGTGACGCAGGTGCTTCATGATCTACTGGCCTGTGTGCAACGGCATACGGGGGAGATTCAGCCGCCGTTCGTACGCGACATTCGGCGGGAAGCGCCCGACTTGTTCATGATGGTGGAAACGAGACGCCGGGCCGTCATCCAACGCCACTTCGGTACCTTCTTTAATCATGCCCGCAAGGCCGGCATGATCCGCCACGACGTGTCTCCCGCGCTGCTCGTGGAAATGCTGCTGGGATCTGTCCAGGCCGTTCTCAACCCCGGCAAGCTGGGAGAGCTTGGTCTCACGCCGCAAACGGGATTCTCCGCCATCATCACCGTGATTCTCGAAGGCGTGATTACGCACAGCGGTAGGGCCCGCCGATGAACCGGCCATCGAGGTTGCTCGTCAATGGCATCGCCGCGGGCCTCACGGCGTGCGTCGTTCTCTCGTTCGGGTGCGATCAGGGAGATCGGCAGACCCTTCAGGGATACGTGGAAGGCGAGTTTGTCTACATGGCATCGCCATTGGCCGGAAGCCTCGAGAGGCTCCATGTCAAACGCGGGACCCAGGTCAAGGCCGGCGCCCCTTTGTTCGAACTGGACGACCGGCCCGAGCAGGCAGCCAGGGACGAGGCGGAACGAAAGCTGGCCCAGGCACGGGCCACTCTCGAGGACGTCAAGAAGGGCAAACGTCCCTCTGAAATAGAGGCGCTCGAAGCCCAGCTCAAACAGGCGCGCGCGGCCGTCATCTTGGCCGATAAGGAATTCTTGCAACAGGAACGGTTGATGCGGACGCCGGGCGCGACAGCCGAACTGGAATTTCTTAGGGCACGCGCCCTCCGCGACCAGAACCGCCAACGGCTTGCGCAGATCGAGGCCGATCTGCGCACCGCGCGTTTGGGTTCCCGCGCGGATCAGATCACTGCAGCGGAATCCAATGTACGGGCATTGGAGGCCGCACTCTCTCGGGCGGAATGGGACCTCTCCCAGAAGCGACAGACGGCGCCGCAGGATGCATTGATCTTCGATACCCTGTATCGCGAAGGCGAATGGGTGCCGGCGGGACGGCCGGTCGTCGTCCTCTTACCTCCCGGGAACGTCAAAGTCCGCGCGTTCGTGCCCGAGACACAAATTGCGGATGTGCAACCGGGGGATACGGTACGGGTCGGCATGGACGGTCGAACCCAACCGGTCACCGGGACGGTGAGTTTCGTTTCACCACGCGCGGAATACACGCCGCCGGTGATCTACAGTCAAGATACGCGCAGCAAATTGGTCTTCATGATCGAAGCGGTCTTCGACCGCGACACGTCCATGAGCCTCAATCCGGGCCAGCCCGTCGATGTGGAATTAGGAAAGAACCATGCCCCATGAATCGGCCATCGATGTCCGCGGCATGACGAAGCGGTTCGGCAGCCGTACCGCCGTCGACCAGGTAGACTTGCAAGTCCGAACAGGAGAGATCTGCGGGTTCCTGGGACCGAACGGCAGCGGCAAGACCACCTTCATTCGCATGCTCTGCGGACTGCTGAAAGCAGACGGGGGAAGCGGAACCTGCCTCGGCCACGATGTCATCACAGAAAGCGAGCAGATCAAGCGTCAGGTGGGCTACATGACGCAAAAGTTCAGCTTCTATGAAGATCTCCGCGTCAAGGAGAATCTGGACTTCGTCGCGCGTATGTATTCCATGCCGGACCGAGGCCGGGCGGTGGACGAGACGATGGAGCGACTGGGACTCTCCGAACGGCAGAACCAGCTTGCGGGCGAATTGTCGGGCGGGTGGAAGCAGCGTTTGGCGTTGGCTGCTTGCATGATCCACCAACCGAAACTCCTCTTACTCGATGAACCGACCGCCGGCGTCGACCCCCATGCGCGACGAGAATTTTGGGAAGAGATTCATGGACTGGCCGCGCAAGGCCTGACCTTTCTGATCGCCACACACTATATGGATGAAGCGGAACGCTGCCATCGGCTGGCATTTATCTTCAACGGACACCTGCTGACCCAGGGGTCCGTCGCCGAGGTCATTCGCCAGGCCGGCCTGACCACCTGGTCCGTCAGCGGGCCCGACCTCCCCTCTCTCGCCGACGATCTCCGAAAGCGGCCGGGCGTCACACAGGCGGTGTCGTTCGGCAACATGCTCCATGTCAGCGGGGACGATGCGGATCAACTTCAGAACGGCATCGCACCGTTCCGCCGTGCTCCTTACGTCTGGCATCAGGCCGAGTCCGGACTCGAAGATGTGTTCATTCATCTGATGGGGCAGTCCCGGCAGGAGGTCGCACCATGAAGATGACACGGATGATTTCCCCGGGCCGGCTCTGGGCGATGGTCGTGAAAGAGTTCGTCCAGATGCGTCGTGACCGCCTGACCTTCGGCATGACCCTGGGTATCCCGATGATCCAGCTCATTCTCTTCGGTTTTGCCATCAATTCGGACCCGAAGCACCTGCCGACGGCCGTTGTCCTTGCGGATCGGGGTCCGCAGGGACGAACCCTGTTGCATGGCATTCAGAACAGCGGCTACTTCGACATCGCGCGGCTGGTGGAGACGGAGGCGGAAGCCCGCGAGATCCTGGCTCGCGGTGAAGTGCAGTTCGTCGTGAACATTCCCGAGAGTTTCTCCCGGGAACTGCTGCGCGGCGACCGCCCGGCCATTCTCGTCGAGGCCGATGCCACCGACCCGGCGGCCACCAGCAATGCGCTGGGGTCCTTACGCGCCGTGCTGACGAATGCGTTACAACATGACCTCAAGGGCCCCCTTGCCTTTCTGTCCGGCTCGAACGAGCCGATCGACCTGCGGGTCCATGCCTTATACAACCCAGAAGCCATCACGCAATACAACATCGTGCCGGGACTCATGGGCGTGGTGCTGACGAATACCATGGTCATCATCACGGGGCTGGCGATCACCCGGGAACGGGAGCGCGGGACCATGGAAAATCTCTTGTCCATGCCGACCCGCCCGCTGGAGGTCTTGATCGGCAAGATTGTGCCGTACATCTTCGTGGGTTATATCCAGGTGGCGCTCATCCTGACCCCCGCCTACTTTCTATTTCATGTGCCGATGGTCGGCAGTATCCCGCTCTTGCTGATCGTGTCGCTGCTGTTCTTTGCAGCCAATCTGGCCATGGGCATCACCTTCTCCACCATCGCGCAGAATCAGCTTCAGGCCATGCAGATGTCGTTTTTCTTCTTCCTGCCCTCGCTATTGTTGTCGGGATTCATGTTTCCGTTCCGCGGCATGCCAGTCTGGGCGCAGAGAATCGGAGAGCTGTTCCCGCTGACCCACTATCTTCGGATCACCAGGGGAATCCTGCTCAAGGGGAATGGGCTGGATGAGGTGCTGCCGGAACTGTGGCCGATCGGCATCTTTACCGCGGTGGCGTTGACGGTGGGCGTGAAGCGGTATCGTCAGACGCTGGACTAGGAAGATTCTCCCCGCTAGACGAGCGACGGCCGATGGCGTCGCCTTGGCCGACCGAACCCCTTCAGAAGCTCGCCACCGAGCCGGCTTGGAACTCGAGCGGCGCAGCCGTCACTTCGAACCCTTCATGCCGACCCCCGGCCGTCTCTAACTCAAAGGGCTCGCGCCGGAGTTCCTTGCCGTTTTTGGCCCGATACACCAATTCTCCGGTATCGAAGTCATACTCGGGAATGTCGGGATTCTCCCATCGCTTCATGAAATACTGGGAAAACAACGTGTAGAGCCCATGGTTCTTGAGATTGTATTGGAACACATACTCGGGCACGCTCTTGACGTCGATGCCCGTATGGTAGTGCTGCAACCAGAGATAGTCGCCCAGAATCACCATCTTAACGTGCGGGCGGTCGGAATACAGCTTGAGCTTCAGTATCTTTCCCGCCGCCCGCAGCCGTTTGAACAATCTGAGGGTTTCAGCGAGCTCTTCGTCAAACCTCGGCGGCGGCGCCCCGGCCTGCGTCAGTGAAAGGGCTCGAAGCCCGGCCTCTTCGCTATAAGGGTTCATCAGCATAATATTGGCCTGAAGAGACTTCTCGAGAATCGCATGCAATTCGCCTTCATTGTCCACAAACGTGCCGTACCCAGTGGACCCGATAGCCAAGATAGTCCGCCCCAATCCATG
>DATFFC010000039.1:0-28334 GCA_035250505.1 Nitrospiraceae bacterium
TCATCATGGCCGTCGGTGAACACGTCCGCCTCCACCACAACCGACTGCCCCACCACCCGCTTGATCGGAAACCGGCCGCCGTCAATCGCCGGCCGGACTCCTTCGATGATGACACGGCGGCGCCCGTCGACATCGAAACCGCCGCCGTCGACGGATGGAACGGCTTTGGTCGACGGTTTCTCCGGTGCCGCAGCCGCCGGACGGTCTGTCTTTTTCTTTGCTTGTTTCATCTCTTAAACCCGAAGAGCTGATAGCTGATGGCGTATGGCATATAGTAGAGACAAAAGGAAGTCCAGCAGGGCCGGCGCGTCTTTGCCGAAAGGAGCGGGGACCCACGGAGGGCTTGCTGGGCAGGAAGGCCGGAACTGACCACGCTACTGTGGTCAACGACCACAGGCACGGGAATTCCGGAAGGATTCCGCTCAAGCAGGCCCCGGAAGGGCCGCTCCGAAGGCACGGAGGCGCAGGTCCTGCTGGACATCATTCTCGCAAGTCATACACCGTAGTCCCTCACAGATGCGACAGCTCGTCGACCTCCTCTTCCTTTCCCTTCCCCAGCCGCCGTTCGATGGCCTCGCGCATCAGATGCCGGCCTCCGAGACCCACGGCGAGCGCGAGCGCGAAGACGACGCCGCCGAACGTAATAGAAAACGCCGAGATGACGATCTCCTTGGCGATGCCCAACTGCGTCAGCACCATGGCAAACGTGAAGAGGAGAATCCCCCAGCGGACCAGGCTTGCCACGATGCGCGCTTCTTGCAGTTGCGCGTTCACCGCCGCAATCAGAGCCGCCTCCGCAAAGAAATTCGCGGACAATACACCGATCAGCAACACCAATGAGGCCGCCAATACATGAGGGAGAAAACCCACGATTTGGCTGACCAGATTGGCCGTCGCCGGCAGATTGACGGCATCCACTCCCATGAACGCAAAGAGTAGGAACACCATCCAAAACAACACGCGACTGAGAACGATCGAGACCGGCTGCTTGATTCCCGCCTGAGCCAAGGGCTTGTTCAGCCCAAACCGCTCGCACAGACGATCAAACCGAAAGGCCGTCAGCACGCGCACCGTCAGCATTCTGACCAGCCACGCCATGGCCAGGCCGATCAAAAGAAACGTGACGAGCGCCAGGAGCCGCGGCAATACCAACAGGATCTGCATCACCGTGTCACGAAATCCGGCTATCATTGTGTCACGCCAGAGATCACTCATCCCGCCACCTC
Source organism: Nitrospiraceae bacterium (assembly GCA_035250505.1). Taxonomy (GTDB): domain Bacteria; phylum Nitrospirota; class Nitrospiria; order Nitrospirales; family Nitrospiraceae; genus DASSBQ01. The sequence goes on from DATFFC010000039.1 coordinate 1,227, forward strand.
CATCGATCCGTAAGATAAGGCTTCATCGCCTCGAAGCGCCGGCAGAGCGATTCTACGGCCGCTTCCACCTGCTCGGTCCCGCCATGCTGCGTGTCGAGGACAAAAGAAGCGGTCTGCCCGAGATACAACGGTGTCAGCGATTTCAGCAAGTGTTCCCGGTGCAGCACCTGATCATGATAAGCCAGTGCGAACTCGTATACGACCTGCACCCAGAGATCTTCGGGAAAGTGAAATTCGTCGGACTCCTGAATCCCCAGCGCGAGGATCTGGCCCAACGTCTCGGGTGAGAGGATGACTTCCCACAGCGGCAACAGATCGCGCACGCCTTGTCGGACACCGCTCACCATACGGGCGATGTTGACCGGGCCGGTGAGCGGCGCATATTCCACCACCCCATAAAGCGGCACATCGGTCGACTCATGCGACCGTTCCCACGCCGGCTCGTAATCCTCCATCGAATTAAAAATCGCGCCGACCGAGGCCGCCAACACATGGGCCAGATCGCCGGTTCCCAATTTGGCATCCTGCTCCTTGACGCCGAGAAACGCATGGCACACTTGGTAGTCCTCGGCAAGCGCGACGGTCGTCATCCATCCGTCGAAGCTGATGCGGGCCGCGTCCTGTGACCAGAACGGCTTTTTGATCAGCTCCCGCGCGAGGCGCCCGGAAAGGCCGTAGCCGCCGCCGCTCGGATACCGCACCCGCTTGCCATACAGGGCCCGCATGAGCGGATAGAGCAGATTGTTCACCAACGTGCCCTCATAGCGATGCCGCCGGAACAGCGGAACGACACAATCCATGCCGTCCTGATAGACGGGGCGACCCAGCAACTCAATCCATTGAGGAGACAGCGAACGCAGATTACCCTCGATGATGAGGCACGCTTTTGCCTGGAGCGACTGCGCCGTTTCACACAGGCGGCGGACATCGTCCGCCCGTCCCGAGAGACCGGAATCCCCCGCAAGGCTCGCATAGCGTCCGGCTGCACCCGGGACGATGCGGACGGCGACCTGGCCGGTGGCGAGCCGTTCGACAATCTCCGGCGTCCCGTCTTGGGATCCGCCGTCGTAATTCACGATCATCACCGAGGCGCCCGCAAAGAACCGCTGCAGCCCTTCGATGATGCCCTTCACCACTTGCTCGATCGTCCCGACATTGTTCAGGGTCAAAAGGCCCACGACAATATCCGCATTGACGATCTGCTTCGAGGGTTGCCGGCCGGGCTCGGCCACGACGGACTGGTCTGTCATCTTAAATATGGTCGGTCGTCGTTCGTGAAGCGCATCTCTTACTGCGGCGGCATGATCTTCAGCAACGTCAGGAAATCGGCCAATTGTCGCGTGATGAGGAAATTCCGGCGCACGTGCTCCCGCCCCGCCGCTCCCATACGGGTGATCAATCCCGGATTATTCAATAAATGACGCAGACGGAATCCGGCCCCTTCCGCGGAATGAACGACATATCCCGTCACTTCGTCGATGATTTGGGCCGCGATCCCTTCGGCGTTTCCTCCGACCACCGGCTTCCCTTTCCACATGGCTTCCGAGACCGTGACGCCGAACCCTTCCCTGATGGACTTCTGCAGCACCACCGTGGCCGTTCGTTGTAATGCGTTGATCTCCAGGTCCGCCTCGGGCGGCAACTGTACCAGATGAACATCGGGATCCCGCGCCGCGGCCTCACGCGCTTCGGCCAGCACCGCTTCGCCTTCGGAATCATGCATGACGCCCGATCCGGCGAGCACCAATTGGCAATCATGGTGCTTCTTCACAATGCGATACGCTTGAATTGCGCCGAGCGGATCTTTGAACCGCTCAAACTTCGCCACCTGCAAGATGATCGGTTTGGTTCGCGGGATGCCCAGGCGATCCACGATCTGATTGATCTCGGATCTGGTCATCTCCCGATTCTTCGGGCTGAGCGGATCGATCGAGGGATACACGAGAAACTTCGGGATCGGCAGCCGTTGCGCAAAGCCGGACAGCGAAAAAATAGCCGCGTCATACTTCAAGGCGTACCGCCGCAGGAACGTCCAGGCGCGCCGTTGCGGCTGGGACAAATCGAGGTGGCAGCGCCACAGCCAGGCCCCTCGCGTCCGATACTCCACCATGCCGGCCGGCTGATGATCGTGGATCATGATCATGTCCGCTTCGAGGTTCAGCGCCTTCGCGTTCCGTTCGTTGATGTCCCGGAACGTCTGGTACATGTCCTCGGTGATCTTTTCGTCGCGTCCTTGCAAGGCATCGGTCAGCCGTTTCACGACCGCAAAGAACTCCTGCGTCCCCGCAATGACTTCCCATCGCGCCTCCACGCCCAAGGCCGTCATCATCGGCACCAGGCGCCGCAAGAGCTCCGCCGCCCCCCCACCATACCGCGCCGCGTTCACATGCACGACGCTTCGCCCCTTGACGAGGTCGCTCATCCGGTACAGGAAGTCGACCGTTCCCTTCGGCGACACTTCCCGGTATTCATCGAGCGCGGTGCGCACGGCGCTGTCCTCTTCCGCCCTATTCTTGTCCGGCGTCAAATGGCGCTCCACTCAAGGTTGTAGGTGCTGTCCCAGGATCGCACCGCCGGCAGCCTGAACCAATAGGATCCATACGAGCCGAGGCTGAGCACATAGGGATGGTCCCCGATCTGCGGAAATCGCGAATCGCCGAACAACTCGATCGGCACGATACCTTTGAACCGGGTCAGATTCAGCTCCACGGCCTGCGCCGACTCGGCCAAATTATGGACGAGCAGCACCGTCTCGTCTTCGTAGGTCCGTAGATAGGCCAGTACCTTTTCGTTCGCCGGCGCCAAAAATTCCAACGTGCCCCGCCCGAAGACCTTGTGTCGCTTGCGGATTGCGATCATGCGGCGCATCCAATGGAGCAGCGAATGCGGCGTCTGCTTCTGCGTGTCCACGTTGATCGATTGATAGCCGTAGACGGGATCGGTGACGAGCGGCAGAAACAACTTCGCCGGGTCGGCTTTGGAGAATCCGGCATTCCGGTCCGCGGTCCAATGCATCGGCGTTCGTACCCCGTTGCGGTCGCCCAAGTGAATGTTGTCGCCCATGCCGATCTCATCGCCGTAATAGATGATCGGAGTGCCCGGCAAGGTAAACACGATGCTGTTGAGCAGCTCGATTTTGCGCCGATCGTTCTCGAGCAACGGCGCGAGACGGCGCGCGATGCCGATGTTGCGACGCGCTTGGGGATCGCGCGCATAGGCATAGTACATGTAATCCCGCTCCTCGCCCGTGCACATTTCCAATGTCAGTTCGTCGTGATTCCGGAGGAAGAGACACCATTGGCAATTCGACGGAATCGGCGGCGTATGTTTGAACATATCGAGAATCGGCCGGCGATCCTCGCTGCGCAATCCCATGAACAACCGCGGCATGAGCGGGAAATGAAAGGCCATATGAAATTCGTCGCCGCTGCCGAAATAAGGCCGTACGTCGCTCGGCCACTGGTTGGCTTCCGCCAAGAGAATTCTACTGCCGTACCGGTCGTCGATCCGCTTCCGGATCTCCTTCAGATACGCATGAGTCTCGGGCAAGTTCTCGCAAATCGTCCCTTCGCGCTCGAACAGGTACGGCACTGCATCGCAGCGGAACCCGTCGAGTCCCTGATCCAGCCAGAATTCCATGACTTCCAGCATCGCTTGCTTGACCGCCGGATTGTCATAGTTCAGGTCCGGCTGATGGCTGAAGAACCGGTGCCAATAGTACGCGTGCGCCTCGGGATCCCACGTCCAATTGGACTTTTCCGTGTCCACGAAGATAATGCGCGCCTTCGTGTATTTTTGATCCGTCTCGCTCCAGACATAGTAGTCGCGCGTCGGCGCCTGCGGCGACCGGCGGGCTTCCTGGAACCACGCATGCTGGTCGGAGGTGTGGTTCAGCACGAGATCGGCGATGACCCGCATACCGCGCTGATGGGCCGCATCGAGCAGCCGCCGGAACACCTCGGTGGACCCGTACGAGGGCGCAATGGTCTTGAAATCCGCCACATCATAGCCGTCATCGCGCAATGGGGAAGGATAGAACGGCAGCAGCCAGAGACAGTCGATGCCCAGCCATTCCAGATAATCCAGCTTCTCGATCAGACCGGCAAAATCACCGATGCCGTCGTCGTTGCTGTCGTAGAAGGCGCGGACATGCAACTCATAGAACACGGCGTCTTTGTACCAGAGCGGATCGTTCAGCATGGCGGAATTACAGAACCTGCCGATCGGTTCATCTGTCCAGAGATGATCCGCTTCTTCAATTCAACAGATGGACAGATCATCAGATCGACAGATTCACGGGGTCTTCAATTCACAGATCGACAGATCATCAGATCAAGACATCATTCACTATGGTTGTCCCAGGAACTCGTCGCACGCCGTGATCAAACTCGAACGCAAGCGTTCGAGGCTTCCCAGATAGGGATTGATCGAGCGGATGCAATCAGCCAATTCATGCAAGCCCAGGCCGGATCGGATCCACGCTGAAAAATCGCTCTCCTCTCGACCCAGTCTGAAATGCGCTTCGAACATATGGAAATAAATCGCGCTGACATCGACCTCCGCCACCGCCTCCCGGAATTCGGCGAGCGTTTTGGCCTCCAGTCCGCTGGGGACTTCCAGGATACGTGAGCGTTTGAAATGAAACGGCTCACCGAAGACGACCCGGGGAATGATGGACATGCGGGACAGATGATCATCGATGATCGAGATAATCTCCTCGCGCAGATCTTCGAGGTTCGGATAGTCGAACGGATCGACCACCGCGAGTCGCTCACCCAGCACGGAATCCCCTACCTGCATCACCACCCACTGCGCAAAATCATTCGGATAGGCGCGCTCGATGAAGCGATGCCGGAGAAAGTAGCTGTGGGTGTGGAAATGGATGCTGTCGAGCGGCACCTCTTCTACAAGTTCGGCAAGGCCCTTTTCGTCCTCCGCTTGTTGTCCGAGGCTTTCCTGCAGCTCACTGCACCCGATGAACGTAAACGTCGATTCGGCAATCTTGTGTGCGGCCTGTTGGGTCATCGCGCGGTGCGGGTCCTTTACTCCGGTTCATTCAGAGATCGAGAAGCAGCAGGGCGACCGACGGCTATACCAACAACAACCCGCCGAAGAGCCCGTCCCGCCTCCAAGATGGCATGCATGCAGATAGAAATCAATCGTGACGGGAGGGCAAGAAGGATAAAATGACCGGTTACGGAGCAGCCGCCGGCTCGACAATGCAATGGAGACTAAAGGGTCGGGCAATCTTTCCTCAGGAGCCCTTGGGTCGCCCACGTGGCCGCAATGTCGATTCCAGACCGAATCGTTTTGTGATCCGCCGCACCCACTGCTCGTCTCCAAAGGGCCGGCCTCGCTGCACGCTCACCCGAAGCAATTCCAATTCCGCCGCCGTCTCGGACCGATTGATCTGAGCCACCCAATCACGCGGTCGCTCCGTCGGCCAGTCGCTCAGCCACGCGGTCTGGGTCGGATCTTCGCGCTGTCGGCGCCATAAGCTTGACCATCGCCAATTTTCCGCTCGATTCACCAGCTTGGCTCGCAATGCATTCCGCTCCACATACTTCGCCACCGTCAGAAAATGCTCGTCGGTCTGCACGGGGAAGGATTTGAAGCGGCCTTGATACACGGGACCGGTGCCGGTCGTGTGATGATGGGCATGCCAGCGCTGCGTATGGGTCACCGTAATCCAACGCAACGCTTCCGAGAGCTCGCCGTCGTGGCGCGGCCACAAGAGAAGATGCCAGTGATTCGGCATCAACGAGTAGGCGGCGATGCGCAGCTTCGTCTGTGCGTAAAATTCCGCTAGAACCTGCTCAAAAGCCGCATAATCCGCCGACTTTTCAAACAGCGGCAACCGGCCGACGCGGCGGTTCAACACATGATAGGCGAGATCGCCTGCAGCGAGGCGGGGACGGCGAGGCATGCGGCGTTGTATTGCATACAGGTCGTCGGCATGTCAATAAAACACTCCCGACCCCTTTTTTGTTGGCGACTCATGGCCGGTCCGAGATCTGATCCGTAGAGGTCACGATCATTTCCGGCTTGTTCTGGTATAGTTTCAGCGCCCCGCGGACAAAGGCATAGCCTCTGCGTGGGTGCATCTCGTCTTTCGCGATGTAACGGTTGTCGAGCAATCGAAGGACATCCTGCCCTTCCTCCACCCCGTTCGGAATGAAGACCTGAAACGGCTGCTGAAACGAGCCGATCGTGACGACTATGTGCAGGCCCGCGATGCGATATTCCCGTAATTCGGTAAACACGGTGGCTTCAGTACCCTGCTTGGCCATCTGAACGAGCTGTTGATAGTCCCGCCGGGAATTCAACAGAGCGGGGTTAGAGGTTCTGGCTCTTCGGTACGCCTCGATGGCTTCCGCCCGGAGGTACCACCAGATGCCGAGCACCGCATAGTTCCGCGCCTCAAAACCATTGACGGTGGTCTGATCCCACACACCACGGTGCGCGGTCTGGGCCCTTCGTTCCGCCTCCATATACCGATCGTGGTACTCCGGGAAATCCGCATAGCCGTACTTCACGAAGTAGGGACTGTAGCCGTCCTGAATCATCTTCTCCTGAATGTCTGTTTCATCCTTGTGAATGTATCCCAACAGGCGGCCATAGTTGTCGCGATGCTTCTCCCAGCATTCTTGAACCGGCTCACGACCCGGAAATTCGACGGTCACAGTTGCCCCGGCAGGACACATCTGTTGCGCCGCCTCTTTGGCCTTCGTTCCCCACGGCGTGACCGGTTTATTGCTGCCCCTGTAGGACTCCTCCGTATCGAGCGCGAGCAGCCGCACGCTTTCCTCCCGTCCATCCGACATGATTCGCAGCGTGTCTCCATCGATCGCTCGCACCACCGTCGCGGTAATGGCTGTTCCGAATGGCATGGCATGGACCTCCCCGGCGTAAAGCTACGACGCTTCCCTTGACGTATTGCCCGCGAATAATTTACGCAACTCCGGTGCCATGTTGGAGCAAGAGCAATAGCATGGGAAATCTTCCATTGTCCATCACATCGGTAGGACATGGTTCTGGATTCATTGCTTCTTGCAATAAGGCGGTATCTGAACGGATACGACGTCGAACGGATTAGATACGGTCACTCCGGTAGAACCTCTCGTAGAACTCATGATCGAGATGATGGGCTTGATAGGCGAGCACCGTGCGAAACGGACCGCTGTTTGAGGGAAAGCGGCCATAGCGTCGATACACATAGTCGCAATAGGCGATCGTCGCTTCAATCGCTTGATCCGAATAGCGAGGGATGCCGGCCTGAACTTGTGATCCATCCCGCCAGGCGGTGGCGGTTCCCCCATCGCGCAACGTGCCCCGCCCCGTCCCATATTTGTAGTCCACGAACGCCAATACCGCCTCTTTCATACCAACGTAGTGCGGCGGACAGAAAGGTTTCAGCAGCACCTCCCCGTGCCGCTCGAATCCAACGGCGGTCGGAACCGGCTGATTTCTGTTCCAGAGATCGAGCACCCAGGTTTTCCACCGTCCGGCGCCGATGGTACGAGCGAACGGCACGTCTTCCACGCGAAAGCCCAACGTTTGCATCCATCCGAACGGATGCGCGGCAAAATGAGGAAACCCGCCTAAACCAAGCGCCTCCGCCATCAAGGCGAGGTTTTGTAACATCTGGCCCTGCTCGAATGCGGTGAATTCATCGAGCCACGTTTCGAGACAGGCGATTGTGGCCACCCGCCCTTCCACCGGATCATCGTGCAAGTATCCGCCGCGCCGGCGGGCGAAAGTTCCGATGCCGGCCGGCTGAAATCCATGGCGCTCGTCGAGCACGAAATATCCGAAGTCTTCGCTGAAAGCGGACAACAGAATGTTGATGTACAGGCCGGTCAATTCGTTGACCGGCAGAAAATACGTGGTGCCCGGCAGATTGGCCGACCACCTATTGAAGGGCGGGACATAGGGCAGCGTCCGAGGCACATCCACCCGCCGGTCGGCGATCCGGACGCGGCTCTTGTCGTACAGTGCGGCAAAGTCATGCGCGCGCGCCGCCTCGACGAGGGATGGAATCTCATGCCGCGGAAAGTCCTGCGGACGCTTCAGCCACCACGCACCGTCGTCATTCAGAACGAACAACGAGACGGCATGGACCGCATCACCGCTTGCCACGGTCCGTCCAATGAAGTGAATGAGAATGTTGCCCCCGCCGGTCTCCGCGCCTTCCCCGTTCTGAAACGGAAGATCCGCCAAACCGTAGCCCGTCACGCCGCAAGCCGCAAATGCGAGGATCGCTTCTTGTTCCAGCTTCAGCGGTTGCGGCTCTTGCACGCTGTCAAATGACAGCGGTCCCCCGTTCAGATGCATGCCTTTCGCAAAACGGCGCGACCGCCGGCGAAGCAGCGCCTGCATCAGCGGATAGGTCGCCGCTTCCTCTACAGTGAATGAACCCGTCATTTCGCAAATTCCGCAATCGATGCGAACGTGATGCAGAGGCACCCTCCGTCGGTCCACGAAACCTCGTGTACCGTCCCGGCCTCGGCCCGATAAAAATCGCCTGCCTCGAGAAGCATGGTCCCGATCCGCCCGTCCCCTTCCAGAAAAAGCGTCTGGTCCGCCGTCACGTGACGATGCTTCGGCATGCGACTGCCCGGCTGAGCGCGGATCAAGTACGTTTCGGTCCGACGTACGGGATCGACGAACAGCGGCTTCACAGTGACGCCCGGACCCGGGGTCGGGAGCCATGTACCACCCAATGCGCGGACCACGATCACGTTGAATGACGTCGCGCCCTTTTCTTGGTCGATTTCCGGCCCGCGCTCGGGTCTCAGGAGAATGAACTCGCAACCAGTGCGACTCTCCATGTCGTTGAGCAACGTACCGCCCGGCGCCGCACAATAATCCTCCGCGGACAACTGTTCTCCGTTGATCACCAGATCGCCTTTCACAATATACAGTTCCACGGCCCCGGCGGCCCGAAAACCGGGGTAGACACCTCCCGCCTGCATCCGGACCAGCATGAGGCGGCTCGCATCCGCATCCTTGGGACCCAGTTGCTTGATGGACGGCGTTTTACCTTGACCAGCCGTCCATCCCTTCTCTCCCCCACGGGCGATCGTCCAACCGGCAGGAATGGAACCGGCCTCCGCCTCAATCAGCGCCAGCAGGCGATCACGCAAACTCCGAAGCGACTCGCCGGATGCCGGCTGTACCGGTAAGAGCTCGATGAGATACCGATTCGCTCGGACCTCTCCCGCGCAGACTTCGCATCCCGCCTCCACGTGCACCTGGAAGCCGGCGGCTTCCGCGGCAGAAAGAAAGCCCAGCGCATAGTCCAAGGCAAGGTTGCGAACATCTTCCGTCACGTGGCGATGAATCATGGAAAGTCCCGCCGACTAACGCTGACGGCCGGCGGGGCGGCTGATCGGCACACCCCGCCGATTGAGACCGGTTTAGAATGCGAGCGACGCCCGTTCGTCTTGGTCCGCCGATGCCGCCTGATTCGCCGACCAGCTATCCATGGAAGGCAACATGGCGGTGGGCTTTTCCACGATGTCCTTTTTCATGGGGCCGAGCGCGCCCAAGAGTTCGTTCTTTTCCCGTTCACCGACTTTGAATTTCGACAGGGTTGCGACCAGGTCGCCGACCAAGGCGTCGAACTCGGCTCCGCTCACCCCCATGCCGGCATGGGCGCTTTTCATGTCCCGGCCGGTGTAGGTGCAGGGTCCGCCTGAAGCTTGGCAGATCTGGTCAACCAACATCATTTTCAGGCGAGGAATATTGGCGTTGGCGAACTTGGCGTTGATACGGTTGTCCGCTGCGACCCGACCGACAAAATCGTCCACCACCGCAGTGATGGCCGGCTTGCCGCCCAATCGATCATAGAGTGATGTTTCCTGGGATTGGACGGCGCCGGTTCCGCCCGTCGTGTTGCATGCCGCTACGCTCACTGCCACCCCCACAACCATGGCGAATGCTGTCATACGTCTAAACATGTGACCCTCCTGGTTTAATGATCCCCTCACCCTTCCCGACACTGCCGATCTGCCATCCTCTACGTGCGGCCCATCCATTTTGGATTTCCTTTCCCAGGACTAATCGCGCCTTGAGGCCCTGGCGGGTCGGTGCTATAGTTCCGCCATCAATTGAGCGACAAAGTCCGCCAGTCTTCTTCGCTGTCTCTCCCGGCGAAGGAGCGCCCCGGGAACGCGGTTGTGGAATCAGCCCAACGGCTTCAGCAACAGGAATGGAGCGAGTTGATCGCGCGGACGGCCCAAGGCGATCAGGCGGCCCTGGCGTTGCTCTATGACCGGACGAGCCCATGGATCTTTGGAATGGCAATGAAGATCCTCGGGAACCGTGAGGCGGCGGAAGACGTCACGTTAGAGGTCTACCTTCAGGTCTGGCGCCAAGCGGCGCTCTACGATCGCGAACGTGGGACTCCGGCAGGTTGGCTGACCACATTGGCACGAACGCGAGCGATTGATCGATTTCGAGCTGATTATTTGGAGAAAGGCCGCCGGACCCCGCTCGAGACCGCCGCAGAGCTTCCCAGTCGTGAAAACGATCCGGAAGAAGACAGCGTCGGGCGGGAACGGCGGCGGATCGTGCAGGCGGCCCTGGCGACGCTCCCACCCGAACAACGAGAGGCGATCGCGCTGGCCTACTTTTGGGGCCTCAGCCAAAGCGAAATCGCGGAACAGCTCAAGACACCGTTAGGAACCGTCAAGACAAGGATTCGAATGGGCATGCTGAAACTTCGCGAACACCTGGCCCCGCACGAGGAAGGGCTCGCATTATGACGGACGAGGAGGCGGGCAGACAGGAACGCGCGGCTCTGTACGCACTCGGCGCCCTGGGGAGCGAGGAGGCAAAGGCCTTTGAGCGACAGCTCGCGGACTCGGCCGGCCTCGAGCGAGAGGTGGACCTGTTCCGCGGAATTGCCGATGAATTGGCATTCGCCGGCAACCGCATCACACCACCGGCGACCCTGAAGGACCGGCTACTGGCTCGTGTCGCGCATGAACCGCAGGAAGGAAAGGACGACGACCAGTTTACGTTCGTCCGGACGGCGACACTCGAATGGCAGGACATCGGCGACGGGGTATCGGTGAAACTGGTCTATTTCGATCCGGCCGGCGCGCGCCTGACGACGCTCATGAAAATGGGGCCGGGATCGCGGTACGCCGCCCATGTGCACGCCCAGGTTGAAGAGATCTACGTGTTGGAGGGGAGCTGCATTTGCGCCGGTCGCCTACTGCAGGCCGGTGACTACCACCGGGCTGAAGCCAGCAGCACCCATCCCGACACCGTGAGTGAACAGGGCTGCCTGGCGCTCATTATGACCTCGAGCAAGAACAAGCCGGCGAGACGGCGGTGAGTTCGTCGCGCGTCGCTCGTTCCTCGTGAAGCGTATTTCGCGAGATACGAAATACGAGATACGAGCGACGCGTCATTCCTGCTCCGCCTGCTTGAACGGCTTGGGCCCGTGCTCGCACACCGCGTCTTCCTTGCTCAACACTTTGGTGACATATCTCGTCTCCTGCTCGGTCATTGATCCCCACGGAATGTGCCGCGCATCCTGATAGTCTCCGTGCTCCGTGTGGACCAAATACTGGGACCAGGACAAGAGCGACCCCTGACATACCTGCGGATCGGGCGGAAGGCTGTACATTTCCAGCTCGAGACGGCGCATCAACTCGCTCATGAGCCAGGACGGAATTTGGAGACGGTGTCCCGGATAAATGAATCCGAACAAGACCAAATGGCTCAGGAGGATGCGCCAATGTCTGTGAAACCGCGACAGCAACCTGGCCCAATCGAGCACCTTGGCCCTGGCGCGCAGCACATGCGCGATATCACCGCCGTCGTACCGTTCCCGTTCCATGATAAAGGCTTTCGACCAGATCATCTCCTCGGCCGGTACGATGGCGACTTTCAGGCCCAGCACATCGCCCGGCATCGCATGCTCGAACCATCGGTCATCGACCTTGCAGATCCCGTTGCCGCTATTAAACACGACGTCGATGAAGTGACCTCCCTTGAAAGCCTTGCCGAGCCAATGGGGAAACCGAAGTTCGGTCCGGTATCCTTTTCGTCTGAGTCCGGACAGCAAGCGATCACAGTCACCGGGGCGGACGAAGATATCCAGATCTTTGGTCCGGCGCACCAACCCCGTGTAGCTCTCGAGCGCGAACGCACCTCCGATGAGGAACGGCACGCCGGTGTCCTGCAAGTCCGTGACGGCCTCGCGATAGAACCCATGCGCCCGATCATTTTTTGTGCCGTTTGCCTGCATGGTGTTCCCTACTGCACCGTTGCGGCAGCGCCGACCGGAATCTCCAGAAAGCGTACCGGCCGCCGATCGGGAAACCGCTGCCGTAAGAGCGGCAGCGCCACGTTGTAGACCGGCACGCCCTCCCTCGTGTGACCCTCCGGCGTCCCGTGATGCGCATGGCCATGAAAGACGGCCGTGACGGAATAGCGGTTGATCGGTTCTTCCAGGCGACTGGATCCCAAGAACGGAAGAATCTCCGCCGGCTCGCCCTGAATCGTCCCCAGGATCGGTGAGTAATGGCACAACACGATCCGTTGAGGCGTCCGCAGCTTGGCCAAGGCCGACTCCAGCTTCAGCGCTTCCTCCACCGCTTCATGCACAAACTTCTTCAATGCGATTTCGCCCCACGGCTGAAGGGCGCGATCTCCGAAGCCTCCGGCAAATCCCTTCACGCCGGCAAAGCCGATGCCTTTGATCTCGGTTGCCGTGCCGTCCAAGATGGTCATGCCGCTCCCCGAGAAGATCCTGACCAGCTCCTCGTGCTGCTCGCATTCGTAATCGTGATTGCCGAGGACCGCCAGAATCGGAATCCGCCCGGCGGTGGACACATGCTGAACCAACTGCCTGGCTTCGTCCGGTTTGCCGAAGTCCGTCAAATCGCCGCAGAGCAACAACACATCGGCCTGGTCGGATACATAGGCGAACAAGCTGTGCAGCTCGTCGGAGGACACCCTTGGGCAATGAAGATCAGCCACCGCCGCAATCCGCACAGTACCGTTGCCTTGAGTCATGCGATCCACACCTCTTTAACGAATAATCGGAACGGGAAGGGCAGAAAGAAATCGGGCGTCCGGCGGCGGCGAGGCCGGCGGGGACCACCCGCCGGCCTCCCTTTTCATCAGCGATTGCTGCTCTGAATTTGGAGATTATTGTTGATACGCGTCACGCCGTTCACCTGGCGGGCCAACTCTTCCGCTCGGCTTTTCTGGTCGGCCGACGGCACCACACCGCTCAAACTCACAACCCCGCGGTCGGTGTCCACATCAACACGGGTAAAATTCGCGGCTCGATCCGCAGTCAACTTACTTTGGACCGACGCCGTAATCTTACTGTCGGTCATAGTTTGGCCGGCGGTTTTTCCCGTGGTGGACTGGCAGGCGCCGAGACCGAGTACACAGACCATCCCCACTGCTGCTACCAATACTCGTACCATGAGGGCTCCTTCCAATATGTCGGACAGGTTGATCCAGGCGGACTTCTACATCCTATTGGTCGCTTCGCGGCCCGCCTCTTTAAACTTCGCCGCCGCCTCCCCGCCGGCTTCTTTCACCTTTTCCCGCCCGCTCTCCATATATTCTCGCGCGGTACGACCTGCCTGCTGCAGGCCTTCCTGGCCCCGTTCCACGTACTCTTTCCCACGCTCCACCGCCGTATCCCAGGCCTCACGTCCACGTTCCATCATCTCCTCTTTTGTTCTGGAGGCATAGTTGCGCAGCACACCGCGCAGCTCAGAGCCGGTCTGCGGAGCAAACAACAATGCCAATCCGGCGCCGATGAATGCGCCCGCCAGAAACGCCGACCAACCTGCGAACTCGTTCCCATAATAGTCGCTGCTGTAATAGTCTCCGTTACGCATGCGTCACCCTCCTTGGTTATTAAGCTATGTCGAGCATGTGCAAACCCCAGGCCCCGCGCCTCGTCGCCGTCCCCGGGCGCCAGGTCCCCACATTTCTCACTACGACCGGCGAGTTGAAAACCCCACAGCGGCTATCCCACAGCCACCGTGTCCAGCGCGATGGACAAACTGTCCGTTCAACGACGACGTCGCTGTTCGGCCTGAAGCTGCCTCTCCGCTTCAAGCCAGTGCTCCTCTTCTTTTCCCGGTTCATAGCCCCCGGCGACGTACAACTCATACGCTCGCTGAGCAATATGTTCGGGAGAAATCGTGCCTGTTGCCGCCGGGTCTGCGGCCTCTCCGTCCGGTTCCCCCCTCATCTCCTCATCCCGTGCGCCCGCAGCGCGTTCAGGCGGAAGGTCCGACACAATTCGCACGGGTGGAGGAGCCTGCTTCTCTCGGCTCCGCCGCGGAGGCCTGGCTCCACCGGAGGCGCTCCGTCCGGCCGTCACCTCGCCCGAGGGACTCCCCGTCCCAGCCTGCGAGCTGCTCGGTCGTTCGGGGGGTGGAAGGGATTCGGGACTACGGGACTTGGAGCGTCTTGGCGATTTACCTTTCTTTTCCGGATCTGACTTCATGGTACGTGCCCTTATCCCCATTCATCATGTTCATCATGTTCTCATCAGGTTTGTCTAGGCCACCTTCGTCATCCGCAAGAGACAGAGGAATCAGAAATTCCCCCTTCACGATATCCTGCCGATCCTTCTGGCGTACCGAAGCCACGTGAGCCGCGCCGCTCGACGCTGCGGGCAAAAGGCTGCTTAAACTGATGGCTCCTGCTATGGTGACGACCGCCCTTGCAATGCCTCTCACTCTCCTCATCATGCACCCAAAAATGGACCGGCGCCGGAACAAGCGGAAGAGTTGTCCCAAGCGCGACAAAGCAGGAATGTACATCGGTCGGCGAGTCCGGGGCTTCTGGGGGTTACCCTAGTTTTGAGGCGCGGGGTCATCCCGCGCACTAGGGCCGCAGATGAAACCGTCGTTTTCGAAAGACGAACCGACGGCATTGCAGAGAGCACTCCATCCGTCCGCTCTCCTTTCCGCGGATCAGGTCCTGAGTGTTTCCGACGGAACGATGACAACGCCCCAGCTCGACCATGCCGAACGCCTGGCATTTGACAGAGAGTGCTGCAAGTCGGTCCGTGACCGAATCCGTGACGATCTTTGCGACCGACGCGGACGGAACCAAGCTCCGTATCCCGAATCATCCCGCCTTTTGATGCGGAAGGAGTGTGCAGTGGGCCATCCCGGTATGTGCAAGAAGGAAAACTAGGATCATTCCTAGCTTTGCTTGCTTGTGTCCGTGGCTATACTCCCCTTCATATTGGAAGTGGCAGAGGGCTCCAATCCTTCCAAGCGTTAACTTTTTTTACAAAGGGACCGGCAATATGAAGATCGCACAGGTTGCACCGCTCTGGGAAAGTGTTCCTCCGCAATGCTATGGCGGTACGGAGCGCATCGTGTCTTACTTGACGGAAGAACTCGTCCGGCTCGGGCACGATGTCACGCTCTTTGCCACGGCCGATTCCGTCACGGCGGCCAAACTGGAAGCAATCTATCCGACCGCGCTTCGCTTAGCGAAGGGCCTCAATTGCAAGGAAGCGCCGATTTTCCTCGAACTCGAACGGGCATTCGGCGTGAAATCCCGCGAATTCGATCTGATCCATTCTCATGTCGATATTACCGGATTCCCCTTCGCGCGCCGCTGCAGCACGCCGGTCTTGACCACGCTTCATGGACGGTTGGATCTTCCGGAGTTATTGCCGATGTTTCAGGAATTTCCCGAGATGCCGGTCATCTCCATTTCGAATGCACAACGACGGCCGGTCGGGTGGTTGAACTGGCAAGAGACGGTGTACCATGGCCTGCCAGCCGACCTCTATAATTTCCATCCCCAGCCGGGAAAGTACTTGGCATTTCTGGGCAGGATCTCCCCAGAAAAGCGGCCGGACCACGCCATCGCCTTAGCCAAGCATGTCGGCATGCCGCTCCGGATCGCCGCGAAGGTCGATCCCGTCGATCGTGCGTATTTCGAGACCCAGATCGAGCCCTTGTTGGACCACCCGCTGGTCGAATATGTCGGAGAGATCACGGACGAAGAGAAAAACGATTTCTTGGGAGACGCGTACGCCCTGGTCTGTCCCTATGATTGGCCGGAACCTTTCGGGATCGTGTTCATCGAAGCATTGGCGTGCGGGACGCCCGTGCTGACCTACAATCGCGGGTCTATTCCCGAGATTATCGAACACGGCACGACGGGAATCATTTGCGAGGACCTGTCTCAGATGATGAGCGCGCTGGAATCAGTCGCCCGTATCGATCGGGCGCACTGTCGCGAGAACTTCGAGCGGCGCTTTACCGTTCAGCGTATGGTGCGGGATTATTTGAGGGTGTATGAACGACAATTGGAGGGAAAGACGCTTCTGCCCAACTCGACGACACTCGACCAGGCCGTGGAGGGCGTGCGTGTGAATGAAGGATTAGGATTGAGAACCGAGCACTTGGCCGTCAGGAATGAAGAGCTGCAGGTTCCAAACTAGGTCGCTCCCAGCGCTTTTTTCATGCGCGGCGTCAGCTTCTGTTTGAGCCGGAAATAGTCGCGCCACGGATCGGACTTGAGTTTCGCCAGTCGCGCCGGGACGGTCTGTACCGTGAAGTGGTCTGAGCGGATATCGACCGACAGTTCCTCCCACGCGAGGGGCACCGACACGGTCGCACCCGCGCGCGCTCTGGTCGAATAGGCGGCGATCGCAGTTGCTCCCTTGGCGTTTCGCAAATAGTCTACATAGATTTTGCCCTTCCGCTTCTGCTTCGACATATTCGCGACGAACCGATTCGGAATGAGCCGGACGAGATGGTCGGCGACCGCCTTGGAGAACGACTTGACCTCATCCCAGGTATGCACCGGTTGAAGCGGCAGCACGACGTGCAACCCCTTGCCGCCGGTGGTCTTGAGAAAACAGGCCAGGTCCAACTCATTGAGGAGCGTCCGTACGAGCTGAGCCGCCTCCACCACCGATTTCCAGGGCACGCTCGTATCCGGATCGAGGTCGAGAATGATCCGATCCGGCCGGTCCAGCAGATCCCGTCTCGCCCCCCACGTATGCAGTTCGAGAACTCCCATCTGCACGAGCCCCACCACGGCGGCCAGAGAATCCGCCACCATATAGATTCCCGTTTTGTTGTCTTCTGGAATTTCGATCCGCCTGATCGCCTCCGGCACCGTCTCATTCGCATGCTTCTGATAGAAGCACTCCGCGGTGTGCCCCTCCGGACAACGGACGAGGGTGAGGGGCCGGCCTTCCAGGTGCGGAAGGCTCCACTCGCTTACCTCTTGGTAGTACCGGGCTAAAGCCAGTTTGGTCAGGCCGGTTTCGGGATACAACACGCGATCGGGATGCGACAGCGTGACGCCGGCGACGGCGGCCGGTTCGGTGCGCGCCGAGGCCTTCCTGCGAGGCGCGGATCCGGAGCGCCAGCGGCGACGGCGCGTGACCGGCGGGCTCTGCTGATCCTCGTCACCATCGGGCCGTTCGCGCACGATCTCCCGCGCCGGCTTATCATCCCGCAAGCCCTGGAACGACGCCTGGCGTACCAGGCTTTCGTTCGTCCATTGAGCAAAGGCGACTTCGGCGACGAGAACCGGTTTCACCCAATGAACGCCTCGCGCATCGGCGCCGGTCGGAGGATTCGTGAACGGAGACGCCGATTGTTTCAACGGCAGCAGACGTTCATGCAGCTCTTTTAAGGACCGCTCCGTGAATCCGGTGCCTGTCCGGCCGGCATACCGCAGCCGGCCCTCTTTATCGAAGACACCCAGCAACAGCGCTCCGAAGGCCACCCGTGACCCCGATGGCTCGGTGAAGCCGCCGATGACGAACTCTTGCCTCTGCCCACACTTGACCTTGATCCAATTGCGGTTCCGCCCGGCGACATAGGAGGCATCGGCCCTCTTCGAGATGAGGCCTTCCATGCCGTGCTTGCAGGCCTCCTCAAACACGACGACCCCGCGGCCGGTAATGTGATCGCTGTACCGGATCAGCGAAGAGGTCGAAAGGCCTTTCGCGAGCAAGGCGAGCAAGCGCTTGCGTTCAAGCAACGGGGTCGGGCGCAGGTCATAGCCGTCGAAGTAGAGGAGATCGAACACACAATAGACCAGATTCGTCTCGGACCGACTGTCAAATGCATTTTGCAAGGCTTGAAAATCAACTCTGCCGTCCGGCATCAGGGCCACGACTTCGCCGTCCAGCCACGCCTGCTTCGCCGGCAGCATTTGCGCCGCCTCCGCAATCCGGTGAAGTTTCGAGGTCCAATCATTGCCGTTTCTCGTGAAGAGTTTGGCGCGGCCGTCCCGCAGCGAACAGAGCATCCGGTAGCCGTCATATTTCAGTTCGTGCACCCACTCATTGCCCTCCGGCGCTTTCTCCACCAATGTGGCAAGTTGCGGCGGCACCCATTCCGCCATCGCGGCCTTTCGCGCTCGTTGTACTGCCGACGGATCGATCGGCTCGCGCCGGGATGGTCGAGCAGATTTCGCCGTACCCGGCCGATTGGAATGCCACACCCTGTCTCGTCCCGCGGCAATCTGCTCCATCGTCCGCCCGCTCGTGACGCTGTCGGCGAGCTTGGTGATGTCGCTCTCGTCTCCTCGGCGGGCCTCATCATCCTGTTCTTTGATCAGCAACCAGTTTTCCTTGTCCTCGCCGGAGCGCGGACCCATACGGACCAGATTCCAGATGCCGCGGAGTTTCTCTCCCACCAGATGAAATTTCAGCCGGCCGCGCCGATACGCCGCCCTGGGGTCACCGATGGGAGACCAATACCCGCGATCCCACAGCAGCACTGTACCGGCGCCATATTGCTTCGCCGGGATAATGCCCTCGAAGTCGGCGTAGTCCAGCGGATGGTCCTCCACATGGACGGCGAGCCGTCTCTGCCCGGGATCCAGACTCGGCCCTTTTGGAACCGCCCAGCTCTTGAGGGTGCCGTCCAACTCCAACCGAAAATCGTAGTGGAGCCGGCTGGCTGCATGCTTTTGGATGACGAACTGAAGCCGCTCGGAGGCCGGCTTCGGCGCACCTCGTGGCTCGGGCGTTTCTTTGAAATTGCGCTTCTTCCAGTACTGTTGTAAGCCCATCGACCAATCCACGAATCCGAGTGACGGACCCGATCTTACTTCTCAAATTGCGGCGGCACCGACGCAGGCGGCGGGCTGGGCGCCGGCGAGCCGCCTCCCCGGAATCCAAAGAACGGAGCACCGAAATACGGATATCCGTAATAGGGATAGCCGCCATACCATCCATAGCCGCCATAAGGGCCCCAATACGAATAGGGATAGGCATACATGGACCGGCCGTAGGGATAGGCGTAGGGACCGGCGCGCACCTGCGGGTTTACCTCGTCCCAGTCCACGACATGTTTGATCTCGAGAACCGGGTAATTGTACTCCCCCTCATCGAGGGGGCGGGTGATCGGCGGCCGGACTTCCCCGACGATGGTGACCGGGGTTCCGGCGTCCACCACAGCCGGGTCCAGAAATTCTCCGCTCTTGATCGCGAGAAACCGGCCTTGCGATCTGGCTCGATCCTTGGTCGGCACGGCGCCGGAGCCGGTGGGGATCTGCATGACCTCGACTTCCGTGCGGTCCTTCACACGCTTGCTCTTGACGACGATGCCGCTCAGCATGACTGTTCTGCCTTCATACCCGGAGGGATTGGCCTTGAGCTCGGTAAACGAGACCGACTCATCGATCTGGTTCTGCAACTGATCAGGCAGGATCTTGTCGAGCAAATCTTTGCCTGATTGATGCGCGCTTTGGGCACAACCGGCCCATGACAGGGCGGCCGCCAGGATGCAGGCCACCCGGATTGTCTCCTTGATCACATTACGCCCGGTACCATTACCGATCATGCTTCATCTTATCAGGCCATCCACCGAAAAATGGTAGGACACGCCGACGACGAGTTGCTGCGCGTTGTAATCGCCGTTGAACCCGCCTCCGAATTGCGGCGCGAATCCATTGTCGAATTCCAACGTCGATTGAGTATATTTGTACTCCGTAAAGATTGCCACATAGGGAGTGACGAAGGCTCTAATGCCGGTGAGTAGATTGAGCATCGATGACACATCGGTGTCGCCTTGCGTCGTGGCGGAGTCTCCGATTCGCGAAATAAGCGCGCCCGTCCCGATGCCGGCATAGGGTTGAAACGTCACTCCCGGATAGCGGGCGATGAGATTGATCCCGACGTTCGTCACGCGCATGGAGAATCCCGGCACATCGTCGAGGTTCTTGACGTTGGGAGAGCTGTGAAAGGCGTCCAGTTCGACGCCGAACCAGCCGTTTCCGGGAAATACACCCAGCTTGGCTCCGTACAGCACGGCATTCTTGAGGTCAAAATCAGGACCGCGGCCGCCTTCCTGTGCGCCCGTCCCGCGAATGTCGGAAAGTTGGTCGGCGAAGTTGACCCCGACTTGACCCGCCACATACCATTCCGCCGAGGCCGGACGGACGATATGCAAAAGGACGATACAGCAGAGAAGCCCCGGTAGGATCGGCCGCGTCACAATTCCCTCCCCGTTAGGTCGTCCATTCTTCCCTTCTGTTGTTATTGTTACTGGATTCTCGAGACAACGCAATGCGCGACGCGCCTCTGTCGCCGATCGAATGCATATGCCCGCCCAGCCCGACTGAATCCCGTCTCCTTCGCGAGTGCGCATAGACCACGTCACCATAGATAAATCCCATGTCTAAGTAATCCGCCTTTTGACCTTCGCCTAATATCAGCGGGCGCCGGTCCGAGTCCAATGCGCCATCCTGTTCCAGCGCAATTCGCCGGGATGGGATACGACATCGTCACTCTTCCCTTGCCTCTTTCGCGATCGCTCGGATCGGTGTCATGCAGTCGGTCGCATGCGCACATGTGGAACGCCGATACCGTCATGGAAGTACTGTCCCGTCATGGACAAGCTGTCCAGGATGCGGAGGACGCATAGGCGCAGAACTCTCCTCTTTCTTCCAGCAACCAAACCGGCCATTTCCTTGCGAAAGGTCTGCATTTTGCACCACGGGTGCGCGAGAACCGACAATACCCATGGCCAAATCTGGATGGATCGCCACCGCCCTGCTGGGCATGACAGCGACCCTGGCCGCCGCGATCGGGTTGCTCTACTCCAAGGGAAGCGCCGACCTAATCGGCGCCGACACGCAGCCCGTGCGCTTCAGCCACGAGTTGCACGCGGGGCGCCTCCAAGTCGACTGCCTCTACTGCCATCGGTTTGCCGAGCAATCCGCCGCCGCCGGCGTCCCGTCCATGCACCTCTGCATGGGTTGCCATCAGAACCTGGCCGCCGAAACAACGCACACTCCCGCCCTCCTGGATCACTGGAAGCAACAAATACCCATATCGTGGCGGCGTCTCCAGCGTCTTCCGGACTTTGTCTACTTCACGCACGAACGGCATGTGGCTCATGGCCTCCAATGCATCACCTGTCACGGCCATGTCGAACAGATGCCCTATACGCCCCGCGCAGCCACATATGAAATGGGATGGTGCCTGTCGTGCCATCAAGAACGAGGCGCGTCGCGCGATTGCTGGACCTGTCACAAATGAGAAGGCAAAAGACCAAGAAAAGAGGACTCTTCCGGAGTCTACGTGGGCCTGCACGTGTGTCCCATCCGGGCAAGGTCTCCGCTCCGTGCAGGCTCGTCCACGCTGCTGTAGCGGCGCGGCGGCCCGGCTGCGGCGCCCCCCATCCCCCAGCGGGGGTTCCTCCGGTCCGCCCAGGCCTGGATTTTCACAGCCCTGGACGGCCGGGCCTCGCGTGGCCGCCGCGGTGCACATCAGCGGGTCTCACCCGCAAAGTCGCGGCTTCCCCTGCCCGGACGGCATCGCGGTGGGATCGGGCAGCCTGCGTCGCGAATCACGGAGGCGAGGGGTCCGCGAGCCGCGTGTCTGAGCAGGGCAGGCTGCTCCTTTCCAAGTCGCGCCAGGGTTTGCTTCACCAGGAACCGTCATGACGACTGCATATTCGCACAGAATCCGGAAGAGCCGGAAAGAGTTTGGTAACTACGCGTGGATCTGAACAGGAGAAACTTTTTGAAGTTGGCGGGAATGACGGCGGCGGCGTCCGCCCTGCCCGGCTGTGACCGTGACGTCAGCCGTCTTGTCCCCTATGTCTTGCCGGATGATGAAATCGTCCCCGGTGTCGCCGACTGGTACGCGTCCACCTGTCGCGAATGCTCGGCGGGCTGCGGCATCACCGTGCGCGTACTGGAAGGACGGGCGAAGAAGATCGAAGGGAACCCGGATCATCCGGTCAACCGGGGCAAGCTGTGCGCGGCGGGACAGGCGGCCCTCCAACGACTGTACAACCCCGATCGGCTGCGCGGCCCGCTCAGCCGGATCGGCGCACGGCTGTCGGGAGAGAGGACGTCGATCTCCTGGGACCATGCGATTGCGCTGCTGAGCGAGCGCCTGCGCTCGGCAGGTAACCGTACCATTATGGTGAGCCGCCCGCTGTCCGGCACACTGGCTTGGCTGCTGTCATCCTTCGTCCGCGCTATCGGAGGGCAACTGTACTTTTACGAGCCCGGCACCGATGCACCGGTCAGAACGGCCGCCCGCGACGCATTCCGCATCGACGCCTGGCCACAGTACGATCTGGCCCGCTCCGATTATGTGTTGTCATTTGGAGCCCCGTTTCTTGAACAGTGGCTTTCGCCGGTCTCGTACGGCATCGCGTACGGAGAGATGCGACAGGCGCGGCCGACGACGCGCGGCCGCCTCGTACAGATTGAACCCCGTTTGTCGCTCACCGCAGCCAACGCCGATCGATGGCTGCCCGTTCGCCCAGGCACCGAGGGTCTGGCCGCCCTCGCCGTCGGACAGGTTTTACTGGCCGAAGGTCGGCCGAACATCGCCGGACGTCTCCGCCGCGCGTACGAGCAGGTGTATGCCGGCGTCTCGATGGACTACATCGCCGCCGCGACCGACATTCCCCGCGAGGAATTGATTCGCATCGGCCGTGAGTTTTCCACGGCAGCCGCGCCGCTCGCCATGGGCGGCGGTGCGGCCTGCGCCCATACCAACGGCACCGAAACCATGCTCGCGATCAATGGGCTCAATGGCATGGCAGGCAATCTCGGACAGCCGGGCGGACTTCGGTTTTATCACCCCGCGGCATTCGACGGCAGGCCGGCCGTTCCATGGCTCACGGAACGGAGCTTCATGGAATTAGCGCAACGCAGGCCCGGCGGGAGGCATCCGGCTGTTTGGCTGCTCTACGATGCGAATCCGGTCTACACGATGCCGCCGTCGATTCCAATGCGGGCTCTTTTCGAACAGGCCGACTATGTCGCAAGCTTCAGTTCGTTTCTTGATGACACGACAGAGTTGGCGGATCTGGTGTTGCCGGATCATTCTCCGCTCGAGTCATGGGGGGACCATGTCCAGTCGGCATCATCTCCCTCGCAAGTGGTGACTGTGCAACAGCCTGTCGTCTCGCCGCTCTACGACACCCGTTCCATCGGCGACACGATTTTGCACACCGCAGCGCGGCTGAAACTGTCTGAATTCTCGGCCTGGGATAATTTCTTCACCTTGATGCAAGCGCGCTGGCGGGATTTCCTCACACCGGAGAGCAGGAATGGTAATGATGGAGGTGATAAATCAGAGACCGCCTGGATACGGTCGTTACAACAGGGCGGCTGGTGGAGAGAACCGGCTCCGGACGAACCTCTGCTGACGGCTTCCCCGCCGCCGGCGTACGAGGCCTGCCGTTTCGACGGCGATGAACGCGAGTTTCCATTGTTCTTGCTGCCATATCCGGGTTCTCATCTTGGTTATGGCCGAGGCGCGAATCTGCCGTGGCTCCAGGAGCTCCCGGATACCTTGACCACCGCGATGTGGAGCAGCTGGGCCGAGATCAATCCGGCGACGGCGCGATCGTTGGGCATCAACCAGGGTGACGTGATCCGGGTGTATTCTCGACACGGATCGCTTGAAGTCGCGGCGTTGCATTTCCCCGGCATCAGGCCGGACGTGGTCGCCATCCCGGTCGGTCAGGGCCATACGAACTACGGTCGCTATGCACGCCGGCGGGGCATCAGCCCTCTATCGATTCTGGCTCCCCTGTTCGATCGCCGGTCGGGCGTCCTGGCGACCGGTGCGACGAGAGTACGAATCGAGAAGACCGGAATGCAGGCGTCGCTCGCTCTCCTGGAGCGGCCGGGCGTGCAACCGGGAAGCGAACTCTTACAGATTCGGCGCAGAGGCGCCTAAATGGGTCCGGTGCAATGAATAACTGATGCAATGAATAAATGGATTACGTCGAAGGGAGCCGCGATGCAAGAGCAGAATCATCAAACCAGCAACGAGACTCGTCCTCATAAGTGGGAGATGGTGATCGACTTGGATCGTTGCACCGGCTGTGAGGCCTGCGTGGTCGCGTGCCATGCGGAAAACAACATTCGCATTTCCGGCGAGCAAGAAGCCGCCGAAGGACGCGCAATCAATTGGATTCGCATCGAGCGGTATTGGGAGGGCGAATATCCGAACGTCACCGCGAAGTTTATGCCGGTGTTGTGCCAGCACTGCGGCGCGGCCCCTTGCGAGCCGGTGTGTCCCGTCTATGCGTCGTACCACACGCCGGAGGGCTTGAATGCGCAGGTCTATAACCGCTGCATCGGCGTCCGGTATTGCGGGAACAATTGCCCGTACATGGCGCGGCAATTCAACTGGTTCGATCCCCGGTGGGATGAGCCGCTTCAAGAACAACTCAATCCCGATGTGACGGTGCGGCAGAACGGCATCATGGAAAAATGCACGTTTTGCGTCCAACGCATCAGACAGGGCAAGGAACAGGCTGAACGGGAAGGCCGTCCCGTGCGGGACGGTGATATCACGCCGGCCTGCGTCCAGTCCTGCCCGACCTCCGCTCTCGTCTTCGGAGACCGCCACGATCCGGCGAGCCGAGTGGCGCAGCTCGCGCGAAGCGATAGGAAATTTCATCTCTTGGAATCGCTGGGAACCGAGCCCGCCATCACGTACCTGAAACGGGTGGGATGATGCACACCGTAGCGCCGGCGTGGCGGGAGATGCCGCAGATCAATCGAGACTTGCTTGCTCCCCTGTCGGGGACGGGACCCGGTTATGTCGCGCTGGTCGCGACGCTCGCCGCATTCGTCGCGGCCGGCGCCGGCGCCTGGTTTTATCAGATCGAAACCGGCATGGGGCAGACCAACATGCACCCTCCGGTCTTCTGGAGCGCGTATATCGCCTCATTCGTGTTCTGGATCGGCGTGAGCCATTCCGGCACGTTCATCTCGGGCGTATTGCGCCTGAGCAAAGCGGAGTGGCGCCGGCCGATTACAAGGATCGCCGAACTCATGACGCTGATCTCGGTAATCATTGCGACCCTGTTCGTCTTCTATCACTTGGGCCGCTCGTGGCGATGGTACTATCTCATCCCCTATCCCAACCAGCGCGAGATCTGGCCCGATTTCCGCTCGCCTCTCATGTGGGACGCCACGGCCGTCTTCACCTATGCGACATCCAGCGCCATCTATCTGTATCTGCCGATGATCCCTGATCTCGCGCTCGCGCGGGACCGCATCGGAGACTGGCGGCGGTCGGCCTACGCGGTGCTCTGCCTGGGATGGCGCGGGACCCAGCGGCAATGGCAGGCACTGAATACGGCCATCCGCATCATCACGCCCCTGATCGTCATGATCATGGTGTCCGTCCATTCCATCGTCGGATGGGATTTCGGCATGTCCCTCGTGCCCGGCTGGCATACCTCGATTATCGCTCCGTATTTTGTGGTAGGCGCCGTGCATTCCGGACTCGGAATGGTCGTGATCGGCCTCTATCTCATCCGGCGGATCTATCGACTCGAGTCATATATCCGACTCGAACATTTCGACAAGATGGGCAAACTCCTGGTCGTGACGGCCCTGACGTTGGCCTACCTGTACTTCGCGGAGCAACTGACGGTCTGGTACGCCCGGATTCCCGACCATATCGCCGTCCAGCGGTCCATGATGAGTGGCGCGTACGCCGTCCCGCATTGGACCATGGTCGGTCTCATCTATGTACTGCCCCTGGTAACGCTTACGCTGCCGGCATTCCGCCGGTGGCCGCTCGGAATGATGCTCATCGGAATCAGCATCAATCTCGGCATGTATGTCGAACGGATGCTCATTCTCGTCCCGCCGCTGGCCCATCCGCGCCTCACGTATAACTGGACGGACTATGCACCCTCGTGGGTGGAGCTGGTGATTATGGCCGGCTCCATCTCGTTGGCAATTCTCTTCTATGTCCTGGCCGTCAAGTTCGTGCCGATTATTTCGATCTGGGAAGAAAAAGAGGGACGTATCCATGGGAGAGTCACCGGAGCATCGTGAAATGTGGGGCCTCTTTGAGCCTGATGCGGACTTTCCCGCGGTCATCGGGCGCCTCGAACAACTCGGTGTGTCGCGTGACAGCGTCGCCCTCTGTACGCCCCTGCCGCTGGAGCACAGCCCGCAAGTCCATTATCGCCTGCTGCCCTACCTCATCACCATCGCGGCGGGAGTGGTCGGGATCGGGGTCGGCGTCTTTTTCGCCGCCGGCACCGCCGTCTTCTATCCCTTGATGACGGGAGGCAAGGCGATCGTCGCGGCCCCGGTTGTGGGGATCATTTCCTACGAGACGATGATGTTGCTCGCGGTGTTGGCGACCTTCGTCACGGTGATCGTTCGCATTATCCGTGATCAAAGCCGCATGGCGTCACGCGATCACCGCATCGACGACGGTCTGGCGATGCTCATCATCCCGGTCGACACGGACACATTGGAATCCGATGTCTCGAAGGTTCTCGCGGAAGCCGGAGCCAGAGAAATCACCAGACGGTCGGCGGCGGAACCCTCTGACGGCTGGACACCGAAGGGACAAGCGGTCGCCATCGGGATGATGATCACCGTCTGCTCCGGCCTATTCGGCGGCTGTTCCCGCGACATGCAGGATCAACCCTCGTACAACCCACAAGACGCGCCGCGGCGGCATTCCGCGGCCGGAAGCGTGCCTCGGGAGAGCCGGGCTATTTTGTCCGTCGAGAGGATGCATGATGCGGATGCACCGGCGCGGGGGGAACACCTCTATCGAGTCAACTGTCTCCATTGCCATGGGTCCGGCGGCGAGGGAAATGG
>DATFFC010000040.1:0-18350 GCA_035250505.1 Nitrospiraceae bacterium
CAACCTTCAAACCAGAGGAGTACACAGTATGAACATACGGATCACCACAGTGGGCCCGGCCATCTTGGCCGGTGTCATGCTGTTCGGCCTATCGGGCTGTTCCAAGAAGTCCATCCAATCGGGTGGCGACACCCAGGCCGCAGAACGGGGAATGGCGAAGTCGGGAACGACTTCGTCTTCGCATCAACCGATGTCTTCCGGTTCCGGCGGATTCGCCCCGAGCAGTCCCAGCGCTCCGAGCAGTTCCGGCACACCGAACGACTCCGGCATGGCGGCTCCGCCGAGCAGCCTCGGTATGGCGACCCCACCTGATACGTCGAGCGAAGTGGGGTCGTCGTTCCCTGATTTGTCGTTGTCGAGCCAGGCTCAGGATCCGCTGTCTCCGCACCCCCAAGATCCCGAAGGCAGCGGGCTGAAAGGGTTCGATCCCGTGGGGGCGGGGAAACCGCCTTCCGAAGAGCGGTTGGGCGGAGGCGGAACGATGCTGGCCAAGGTGGAACCGACTGAAAGTTCCGAACGACAGATCGAGGAGATCCGGCAGGAACAGGCGCAGGAACAGGCGGCATCGGCACAAGCCGGGCTCAACGACGTGTTTTTCGGGTACGACAGTTGGACGATTTCGGAAGAAGGCCGCCAGGCATTGATGCAGGACGCGCAATGGATCAAGGCCAACGCGGGCGCCATGGTCAAAATCGAAGGCCATTGCGACGAGCGGGGTACCTTGGCGTACAATCTGGTGTTGGGTGAAAAACGCGCGAAAGCGGTGCGCAACTATCTCGTGGAGTTGGGAGTCAGCGCGAACCGCTTGTCCGTCGTGTCGTACGGGAAAGAGCGGCCGTTTTGCAACGAGCACAATGAGACCTGCTATCAGTTGAATCGTCGCGGGCATGTCGTCGTCCGTTCGAAATAACTTGGTCGATTTCGCAACCTGTGACATGCTCCTCCGAGCGATTCAACACAAGGAGACTTGTCATGAACACTGTGCAGTCTCGCATGCATGAAGAGACGCCGATCCCGGAACGGGTGCCGTCGCGGCGAACGTTCGGGATAGGGGGAAGAGGAGCCCGCGATTTTGGGATTGCGCTGTGTCTCTTGGGAAGCATCTCCTTCTTGTCCGGTTGCGTGGCCCAACAGGCCGATCTCAAGCAGGTCGATCGTGACCTGCAAAAGAAGATTAAGCAGTCGACCGAAGAACTCGCGCAGACCAAGGCTCGATATAAGCAAGAAATAGAGACGTTGAAAGAAGAGACGCTCCCCGCGTTGCGCGGCGAGATTGATCGGGCCATGCATCGTGCGCAAAAGCTCGAAGAAGGACAGGACAATCTCCAAGCCAAGATGGATTCCAGGCTGGCGGTCCAGGATTCCAAAGTGGACAAGCGAATCACCGAGGGCGAGAAGCGGGCGGCGGAACGGGCCGCAGAAGAAACTCGCCGATTGGGGTGGGCCGAGCAACAGTTGGTGAATCAGGAACGGCAGCTCAAAGCCGATCGGGATCAAACAAAATCCGAAGTCGCGGCGCTCCAAGCCGGAATCGACCAGCTGCGCGGCCACATCGATACGGTGCAGAAGAACATTCTTGATGCGGTTCAAAAGACGAATGCGGCGCTGGGGCAGAAAGTAGACGGTCGCCTCGATGAGCAGCAAAAGGCGATCCATGCCGTGGAGGCCCGCCAGGCGGCCGTTGAGAACCGCCAGACCGCCCTCGCTCAAGTCGAAGTCCAGAACAAGGCCCTGAACGACCAGGTCGGCAAGTTCAGCCAAGCCCTGGGAGAGTTTCAGCAGGTCTTGAACAAATTGGGCGAGAAAATCGGTCAACAGGAACAGGCCAGCAAGCAGCTGCTCGTGCAACTCGAGCAGGAAACCACGGCCGTCAACAAACGGGCGGACGCGTTGGCCGGACGGATCGACGCCGACAACAAGGCGACGGCGGAGTATCTAGGCAAGGTGAATAAGAGCGTCGAATCGATGCACAAGGCGCTCGAACAGGCCGGCGGAAAATTCGCGGTACGCGGAGAAGATCACGAGCGGCGGATTGACGACGTGGCGAAGGAATTGTCACATCTCCAAGTGCAGATTCAGTCCTTCGACAAGAACGTCGAGAACCAACATGGATTCCTGAAGCAGGTCGAGCAGCATCTCCAGGCGTTGGACAAGAATTACGAAAATCAGCACGGCTTCCTCAAGCAAGTCGAACAGCACCTGCAGGCGTTGGACAAGAACTACGAGCAGCATCAGGCGTACTTGAAGCAGGTGGAACAGCATCTGCAATCCTTGGACAAGAATTACGAGAATCATCAGGTATTCCTAAAGCAAGTCGAGCAACATTTGGCACATCGCACGACGTCGGGCCCCCGATCGGATGGGGGCGTCGCCGTGGCCGAAGCGGCCACCCCGCCGCCGGCGATGTCGGCTCCATCGGCGACGAACTCCGCCCACCACTCATCCGGAGCCTCGACACCCGCTGCGCCGCATGCCGCTCCGCCCGCGGCCAACCAGCAGGTGGCGTCGGTCGGGGATCGGGAAGCCTACGAGCGGATTCTCAACCGGTTCAAGGAGGGTGATCTGGACAATGCGCGCCAGGGCTTCGCGGAGTTTCTGGTCCGGCATCCCCATTCGGATTACGCGCCGAATGCCCGCTTTTGGCTGGGCGAATCCTATTACGGCAAGAAGGACTATCCGAAAGCCATCGATGCCTACGATCAGGTGCAGTTGAACCATCCCACCAGTGAAAAAGTTCCGGCGGCGTTGTTGAAAAAGGGATATGCCTATTTGGCGCTCAAGGATAGGAAACGCGCGGCATCGGCACTCAAGCAGGTGATCGATCTGTACCCTCGTTCCCCTGAAGCCAACAAGGCCATCGACAAGCTCAACCAGTTGAAGGAGTTGCATTGATATGAGAGGCCGGCCTTTCCTGACCGTCACGCTTGCCGGCGGCCTGGTGGCCGGGCTGTTTTTGGCCGGCTGTGCCAAGCACGCCGATTTCCTGGAGGTACGCGAACAACTCGCCACGATCGGCAAGACGCAGGATCAAGAGCAAAAGCGCATGGAGGCGTTGCAGCGGCGTTTGGAATCGCTCGAGCGGGTCAAGGAACCTGATACGCCGAAGCCGTCGCGAAACGAAGAGCTGCAGTCCAGGCTCCAAAAGCTGGAAGCGCGCCTTGCCAGGATTGAAGACGCCCAGGCGGCTCAAGCAGCGGCGTTGAAGTCGGATCTGGCGTCGGCCGACGCAGTCCGGCAGAGCCGAACGGCCAAGCCGTCTGCTCCGGTGGAGCCGGCGCCGATTGTGCCGGGCGTCCCCTCCATTACACCGACATCCGCGTTCAACCTCGCCTATAATGATTACCTCAACGGAAAATACGATCTTGCGGTGGCGGGCTTCCAACGGTTCATCAGAGATTTTCCCTCCACGTCGTTGACCCCGAACGCGCACTACTGGCTGGGCGAGTCCTACTACGGGCAAAAGGACTACGTACGCGCCATACAGGCGTTCGAATATGTGGCCACCGAGTATCCCGGCAATGAGAAGGTCCCGGCGGCGCTTTTCAAGCTGGGCCTGTCCGCAGCGGAGACCGGTGACTCCGCCAAGTCGAGAAAGTATCTGAAACGGGTGATCGAAGAATATTCGACATCCGATGAGGCTAAACTGGCCAAAGCGAAAATGGCCGAAATTCGATGATCCCGTCCCATTCCGCGCGTCGTTGTTCTCACCACAGGCCGGTGCTTCCTTTCAGGATCAACACAGTATGACGCCGGTCGGCGCTCCGAATAAAATCCACGTCTTGCCCATGGACGTCGTCGGACGCATTGCAGCCGGCGAAGTCGTCGAACGCCCGGCCGCGGTCGTCAAGGAACTCATCGAGAACAGCCTGGATGCCGGCAGCACCTCGATAACGGTCGAAATTCAGGAGGCGGGGCTCGGCCTGATTCGGGTCTCCGACAACGGAGAAGGGATGAGCCGGGAGGACGCCGTGCTGGCGTTCCAACGGCATGCCACGAGCAAGTTGCGGTCCGACGCCGATTTGGAACGAGTCCGAACGCTGGGATTCCGTGGAGAGGCCTTGCCGAGCATCGCTGCCGTGTCGCAGGTGAAGGTCACGACGGCCGTTCCGGGTCAGCAGACAGGCACCCAGTTGCGGATCGCCGGCGGCCGCATGGAACGGATCGATGAGGTCGCCGCCGTCCCCGGAACGCGCATTGAAGTCGCGTCGTTGTTTTTCAATACACCGGCCCGAAAGAAATTTCTCAAGTCCGGAGGAACGGAATTCTCACATATCAGCCAGGCGGTCCAGCACGCGTCGCTCGCCTGGCCTCAGGTGCATTTTCGACTGCTCCACAACGACCATGAGGTCCTCAACTGTCCGGCGGTCTCGCGCCATCGAGATCGCATCTGTCAGATTTATCGCGAGGTCTTCATGGACCGGACGCTGGAAATTCAGGCCGACCAGCAAGGCCTCGGCATCCGGGGCTATATCGTGGATCCCGTGCAGGCCCGCGCCACGAAGGCGCCTCAGGACCTGTTCGTGAACCGGCGGCCGGTCCGGAATCCGACGGTGCTCCATGCGTTGTCGGACGGCTACAGCGCCTTTCTGGCGAAAGGCCGGCATCCGGTGTTTGTGTTGTTCATGGATATGGACAGCCGGCGCGTGGACGTCAATGTGCACCCGATGAAGCGGGAAGTCCGATTTGTCGATGCAGAGACGGTGCACCGAGCGGTCCGATCGGCGGTCCGCGATGCGCTCGGCGTGCGGACGCCGACCCGCCCTGCGCAATTGATCCAGACAGGTTGGGAATCGGAAGATAGTCGACGCTCCGGACCGAGCGAGCCGGCCCGACTATCGCCGGCATCCGTGATGACGTCGGCTCAAACGCAGGGCGATTTATCGGGAGAAAGGCCGGCGGCGGGTGGCGACGGCGGTACTCAATGTTCGTTCATCGGAGAGGGGTCCGCATCCTACCAGGCATCCGTGGATGCCGTCATTCCGTTCGGGCAGATGAGCCGCACGTTCCTCGTCGCGCAGATCGGCGACGAATTGCACGTCGTGGATCAACATACGGCGCACGAACGCGTGCTGTTCGAACGACTGCAGAGACAATGGCGCGATCGGCTTGTCGTGTCGCAGCCGCTGTTGTTGCCGCAACCGATGGAGGTCTCGGCTCGGGAAGGCGAGCTCATTCGAAGGCATGCGGAGGATCTCGGCCAATTTGGGCTCTCCATCGAACCATTCGGCGCCGGATCATTCCTGATACGGGCACTTCCTGCGATGCTCATGCATGCCGATGCCGAAGCGCTCGTGCATGATCTGATCGAGGACCTGGAGCAATGGGCATCTCATTCATCCCTGGAAGAACGGGTGAAGCCGATTCTCGCGTCGCTCGCCTGTCACGGGGCCGTGCGAGCCGGGCGGCCGATGGCGCTGCCCGAAATTCAGCAATTGATCGGTGAATGGACGCAAGAAGGTCGAATCATGACCTGCCCGCACGGACGGCGGGTGGCCTTTCGACTCTCCGGCGATGAATTGGCGCGCCTGTTCAATCGGACTTAGCCCGCAATATTCATGGAGCGACGCACCTGGCCATAGAACTGATCTGGCGGCCGAACGGCGAGCCCGCCTGCCTGGACGCCCCTTCGACCGCGGGCTAACCGCTCTCCGATGCTGCCCTCATGATCCGCTTATCCGACCAAGAACTGGCTCTCAGACCGCTGGTTGCATTGGTAGGTCCGACCGCGGTGGGAAAGAGCGAAGTCGGCATGATTCTCGCCGCCGCGCTGGACACCGATCTGCTCACGGCCGATTCCAGGCAGGTCTACCGGGGAATGGACGTCGCGACCGATAAGCCGACGCCGGACCAGCGCCAGGCCGTGGCCCACCGTCTGATCGATTTGGTCGAGCCGGATCAGCGGTTTAATGCCGGCCTGTATCGGCAGGCGGCTGTCCGAGAAATTGAACGGCTGTACCGTGAGCATAAGCTGCCGCTTGTCGTGGGAGGTACCGGACTTTATCTTCGCGCCTTGATCAGGGGATTGTGCGAGGCGCCGCAGGGAGATGCCGCCGTGCGCGCAGAGTTGAGCTACGCAGCCCGCCTTCATGACAAGGGCCATCTGCACCGGGAATTGGCCAAGGTGGACCCCGCATCGGCACAAGGGCTTCACCCGAACGATGAGGTCAAGATTATCCGTGCGCTGGAAGTCCAACGTCTCCTGGGACTGCCGCTGTCGGACGTCCATCGCCGGCATCGGGCCGCCGGTCCCTCCTGGTCGCCGCTCATTCTGGGGCTCACGCGTGATCGCGAGGTGCTGTACCGGCGGATCGAGCAACGGGTCGAGCGCTTCTTTACGGGCGGCCTGGTGGAGGAGACCCAGGAGCTGCTCGCTCGCGGGTATGGTCGGGACTTGTCTTCGATGAAAGGCCTTGGATATCGGCAGGTGGCGGGGTTTCTTGCCGGCGACTACGACTATGATGAGGCTGTCCGGCGGTTGAAACGGGATACGCGGCATTTTGCGAAGCGGCAGATGACCTGGTTTCGTCGCGAGCCCGACATCCATTGGCTGACCGTGGAGGACTCGGAGAAGCCGGAATCTGTAGCCGACCGGCTGGTGGCCTGCATCGACACATTTCTCTCCCAATTGCGGGGGAAGCCGATAGGTCGCGAAGTCGGAGCGGGAGGTCCACGCCGCGCCGAATAAGGCGCGGCACGTTTATGGATGGGCGCGAGGTTCACGACGCGCTGAATAAAGTGCGTCACGTTTGTGAACGCCGCCGAGGTCCACGGTGCGAAGAATAATGAGCACCACGCTTGTGGACGCCCGCGAGTGGTGAGCGGGCAGTGTCCCGTGAGGCGGCAGTGTCCCGTGAGCGCCCAGTGTCTTCGATAAGGAGCAAGGAATGGCGAGACAGCGGCAACGAAAAGGGATGAAACCGCCGGTGGGCATTATCGGCGGGAGCGGCCTGTATGACATCGAGGGCATGGTTCAGACGCGGGAGATCGCGGTGTCGACCCCCTTCGGCCGGCCTTCCGATGTCGTGGTGATGGGTGTGCTCGGCGGCACCCCGGTCGCCTTTTTGTCGCGGCATGGGCGTGGGCATCGGGTGAATCCCACGGCCATCAATTACCGGGCGAACCTCTATGCGCTGAAATCGCTTGGCGTCCAGCGGGTGATTTCGGTCAGCGCGGTCGGAAGCATGAAAGAGGGAATCAGGCCGGGAGATGTCGTCTTGCCGAATCAGTTTATCGACATGACGAAGCGCCGGACCAGCACCTTCTTTGAGGAGGGCATTGTCGCGCACGTGGCGTTCGCCGAGCCGGTCTGCCGGTCGCTGTCGCAAGCATTAGGCCGTGCGGCCGAAGCCGTCGGTGCGACCACACAACGCGGAGGGACCTATATCTGCATCGAAGGGCCGCAGTTTTCAACCAAGGCCGAGTCTCTTCTGTACCGGACGTGGGGTGTCGATGTGATCGGCATGACCAACATGCCCGAGGCCAAACTCGCGCGTGAGGCGGAGCTCTGTTATGCCACCGTCGCGTTTGCGACCGACTACGATTGTTGGCACGAGACGGAAGAATGCGTGACGGTCGAAGCGATCCTGGCGACGTTGCATCGGAACGTCGCGCTTGCTAAGGATCTATTGAGAAAAGTCATCCCCGACGTGGGCGGACCGTCGTCCTGCGTCTGCAACGAGGCGTTGCGCAATGCCATCGTCACGCCGCATGATCGGATTTCGGCCGCGGCCAAACGGCGGCTGGGGCTTCTCATCAACCGGTATATCGGCACACCAACAAGAGGGCGGTGATTCATGGGGAAACTTTTGGTAGTGGGCTCCGTCGCGCTGGACACGGTTAAGACCCCGTTCGGCCAGGTGGCGGAAGTGCTGGGCGGATCTGCGACGTACTTCTCCACGGCCGCCAGTTACTTTACGAGCGTCGATCTGATCGCCGTCGTGGGACAAGACTTTCCCGAGGAACATGTGAAATTTCTCGAGAGCCGGGGGATCGATCTCACCGGGTTGGAACGCCGTCCCGGAGCGACCTTTCGGTGGGAAGGCGAATACTCGCACCAGCTCAATGAAGCGCGGACGCTGGACACGAGGCTCAATGTCTTCGAGACGTTCCGGCCGAAGATTCCGGAGCAATACCGGGTCCCAGAGGTGTTGTTCTTGGGCAACATCGATCCCGACTTACAACTCGATGTGCTGCACCAAGTGAAGCGGCCGGGACTGGTGGCCTGCGATACCATGAATTTTTGGATCAACGGCAAGCCGGATGCCTTGTGGCGGGTGCTCGAACGGATTGATGTGCTTCTGATTAATGACGGTGAAGCCCGAGCGCTGGGCGGGGATCCCAACCTGGTGAAGGTGGCCCGAAAGATTCTGGCCCGTGGGCCCAAACACCTCATCGTCAAACGCGGGGAGTATGGCGTATTGTTGTTCAGTGAGAAACAGGTGTTCGGCGCACCGGCCTATCCTCTCGAGGAAGTGAGAGATCCGACGGGTGCGGGCGATACGTTTGCAGGCGGCTTTCTGGGATATCTCGCTGCGACGGGAAACCGCTCTCCCGAGGCGATCCGGCAGGCCATTATCTTCGGCAGCGTCATGGCGTCCTTTACCGTGGAAGCCTTTAGTCTTGACCGTTTGAAGATCCTGGATTACAAAGAAATAGAGGAACGATTCCGCTCATTTAAGCGGCTGACCCACTTTGAAGACATCGGCGAGCGAATCTAACGTGACAGGCTTTTGCTATCCGATGCCCTACCGCGCGATACTGGCGGTCGCGCTGTGCTGGACTGTTGGATCGGCCCTTCTGACCGCTTGCGCCAGCGAAGAAAATATTCGGAAGTCCAAGGGCTACTATCAAGAGGGCTTGGCGCATCTCGGCACCGATCAACAGCAGGCCTATGTCTCCTTTCAGAGGGCGGTCAAGCTGAATCCCGGCAACAAGGAAGCGCACTACGGACTAGGGCACGTATACGCGAACCAGGGCAAATTCAAGCAGGCCGAGGAGGAATTCCGAGTGGCGATTCGCATCGACCCTGATTATGCCGAAGCTCACACCTATCTGGGTCAGGTTCTCGCGAACCAAGAACAATGGAAAGACGCGATCGCATCCTTTCGACGTGCCCTGAACAATCCGCTGTATGCGACGCCGGATCTGGCGCGGTTCCATTTAGGCCGCGCGCTGCTTCACGAAGGTGATCCGCAGGGAGCGATGGAGGTCTTGGAAGATGCGCTGACGGTCAACCCTCCGAACGTCCCCCAGGCTCGGCTCCAACTTGAACTCGGAAGGGTCTATCATCAACTGGGCTTCGATGTGCGGGCCCGTGAAGCGCTACAGAAGGCCTCGGCTCTCGACAAAGGCGGGGAGTACGGAACCGCGGCGACCGAATTGCTTGCTCGTATCAAACCGTAGGCGGAACGTATGGAATCTGTCGGGGAATTTTTTCGACAAGTCAGAGAAACCAAAGGCCTCACTATCGACGAAGTGGCCTCGAAAACGAGGATTCGATCCGATTTCGTCAAGGCCCTTGAAGATGGGAACTTTGCCAAGCTTCCGGATCAGGTATTCGCCCGGGGGTTTGTTCGTTCCTACGCGCGCTCGCTGGGATTGGACGAAGAGGACGCCATCCACCGGTTCGCGGAATCCGCCGGCTCTTTTTACGAGAAGCAAGGCGAACGCGAACGGTTGCGACAGCGCCAGGTCGAAGAGGATCGTCGACGTCGAGCCAATCGCAAGGCCGTGGCGATCGCCATCATGGCGGCGGTCTTGACGCTGATTTTTCTACTGAGCCGGGAACAATCTTCCGTGGTGGTCACGCGGCCTGCATCGGATGTCCCGTCGTCCGCCAAGAAGCCACAGGCCGGCAGGGACGGTCAAAATGTCCCCTCGCGCCCGCCGGGCGAGAGTCAATCGGTTTCCGCGACCGCTAAGTTACCTGATCCGCCTCCCATTGCCATGAGCCAGCCCGCCGAGAAGCCGCCGACATCGAATCCTCCGTCTCCGCCCCGAACCGTTGAATCGACGCGACCCCCATCCGTCCCGGCCGCCGGCTTGTCGGAGGGACCCCTGGCCGGGTTGTCCGTCGATGGGCCCATGGGATCGGATGAGCCGCTTGTGCTTGACCTTGAGGCGACCGAATTGAGCTGGGTCGTCGTCCAGATCGACGCCGGCAGCCCGCAAGAAGCTTTACTGCGGCCTGGTCAAAGGGCGCAATGGAAGGCACAGGATCAGTTCCTGGTGACGCTGGGCAACGCGGGCGGGGTCCGCGCTGAGTTGAACGGCAAGCCGCAACGGCCCTTTGGACCGAGCGGCAAAGTGGTACGTGACGTCGTTATTCGGCGTTGAGCTCCGGCTGTTCTGCAATACACCGCTGCTCCTCTTCGTCCTTCCCTCTACTATCGTCTCCCCGATCAACTTCTGCCCCCAATACTTGATCGCTGCTCACGTGGAATGCCGAATGCCGTCGGATGAGCTCGTCCGACGGCCGCACTGTGGCGGCTGTGAAGCGATTGAGGCGCAAAGGTGTCGCCGCTCTCCTGTCTGTCTCCGTGCCGACTGCTAACCGATTGGAAATTTTCTTTCCGCAAACCTGTCGATTGTTGGCATGAAGTTTGAGAGAGCAGGACAACGTCCAGGGGTTCATTCCCTTGACAAAGCGGAAAACTGATTGCTATAGTTCGCGCGTTTGTTCGCCCTGTTAGAATTTTTTCCGCTCGGGCATGTCGACTGTCATCCTTGTTCACGCAGTGGGTTCAACACAAAGGAGGAGTGGTGATGGGGTATTTTTCTAAGTCTTTAGGACTGGTAGCAGCCCTCATGTTGTTGTCTGCAACGGTGGTTGGAGCTGAGGAGAAAGACCCGCTCAAGCCGCGCGTTCCGCCGGACCAGATGGCGGACGCCAAGGCGCTGAAGAATCCGGTGGCCTCAACTCCGGAAAATATTGCCAAGGGCAAAGCCCTTTTCGAGGGGAAGGGCACATGTTTTAACTGCCATGGCAAGGAAGGCAAGGGTGATGGCCCGGCCGGCGCGATTCTGAATCCAAGCCCGCGCAATTTCACCAACTGCAAGTTCCATAAAAAGCGGAAGGACGGAGAATTGTTCTGGGTGATCAAGAATGGGAGCCCGGGCACGGGTATGGTTTCGCTGATTCCCGCGGCGATCACCGAAGAGGAAGCGTGGACCATCATCAACTACGAGCGCAGCTTCTGTAAGGGAGGAGAAGAGTAGACAGACGGCGACCGGAGTGACGGAAAGGGGCGGGAGGATATCCTCTCCGCCCCTTTTTTTGTGCGCCGTAGCCGACCGGCGGCATCGGTGGAATCAAGGTCTTTCGGGGCGCGCCTGCGGCTTGGTGAGGAGCACGTCCGCCGATCGGTCCTTGGTCCGTACAGGTGGGATGACCTGCGGCCGCTGGTCCTGCTGAAATGAAGCGCGCGCAGCGAGAAGGACTTTCTCATTCACATAGAGAGTCAGTTCGCTCAATGTCACCTCCCCGTCACGGTTCGCATCCGCTTCTCCACGTAGGCCCAAAAGCAGATAATAGGTGTAGAGGCCGTGGCGTAGCTTGTCCGATTCAAGACCTTTCCCCGTTCCGGTCGTCCCGATCAGCCGGACCAGGGATCCGCCGGAATGCTGCCATCGCGGAGATGGGTTCTTCGTGCGGCGCTCGGCACCGGCTTGGAGAACCGATCCGTCGAAAATGAACAGGGTCTGCTTGGCCTTGAGCCGCGACAGAGCAGCCTCCAACTCCTTCCATGGATACAGTCGTGCCGGGGTGCTCAGGGTGCCTTCATACGGAATCAAGAAGGTGTCGCCGGTCTGGGTTGCCAACGCCTGTCCCGCAAAATAGACGATCACGGTCGAATCCGGCGCCACGCGGGATGGAAGCCAGTCCAGCAGCGCCTCCTCGATATCCGGCCGGAGCGCTTCGGAATTCTGCAACAGTCGCACATTGGATGCCGGAACCCCTCCCACCGATTGAAAATAGGAGGCCATCGTCTCCGCATCGACAGCCGCATACTTTCGCGTTGGAACCTCCTGCGCCCTGTAGGCGCTCAGCCCCACCGCGATGAGATAGTTGTGGGGCTGCCGGAACCCGGCCGGCGCGGCGGGAATCTGATCGACGTCATCTCCGGCGATTCCTGCCGGGCGCATGGTCACGGTCAATGTCTGGTCCGGTGGACCGGCAGTGGTCACCACATCCGCCACGTTGACGTTCAACTCGGCTTCTTGGGATCGGATGGATTGCGGAAGGGTCGCAATGAAGTCCAATGATCTGGAATCGCCCGGCTCGAGTCGGCCGACCGGCAATGTCGTCGCCGGAAAATGAGCGAGAAGCGCGTCAGGCCCCGTCATGGACGCCGAGACGTTCTGCAGCGGCTGTGTCCCTCCGTTCACGATATCGAGGTGTACGCGTAGACGCTCCCCTCCTTCCACGACTGAATTGCCGTTCTCGTCGAGGACTTTTGCCCTGAAGGACAATCCCGTCGGGCCGGATCGATCGTTCAATGCACTGACCGGCGGGAGGCTCGGTGCGGTCGCGGCTTGGGCGGGCGGAACAGCGGCAGCAGCCTGTTCCGGCGGCGCCAGCGTCGTTCGCGTCTCGGCCGCGTATCGCAGAGCAAGCTCCGTCATGGCGTTCGACAGAAACGGTTCGAGGATGTATTCGCAGTTTCTCTGCATCGGCTCGATA
The DNA here is from genome assembly GCA_035250505.1 of Nitrospiraceae bacterium. Taxonomy (GTDB): domain Bacteria; phylum Nitrospirota; class Nitrospiria; order Nitrospirales; family Nitrospiraceae; genus DASSBQ01. The sequence continues at coordinate 12,683 of DATFFC010000040.1, forward strand.
CGCACCCGCTCCTTTCTGCTCACGTAAAGGTCGGGCTCGCGAACCAATTTCCCGGATCCATCATAGATGCGTTCCACGGCGCCGAGTTGCAACTCGGCCGGCGCGCGGTCATATAAGGCGTCTTGGCGAATGGTCAGGTCCGACTCCACGAGGTCGATGCGAATGATCAAATCGGTGGGAGGACCGGGAGTCCCTTCCCTGGCGAAGTCGACGCGTTTGAAGAGGCGGTGCGACGCTTCGATGAGAATCTCTTCGAGCCCCGCCCCTATCGGGACCGGCCGGAATTTCCCACAGTTATCCATGTATTCCAATGTAGACTCGGTGAGTGACGGAGATAATTCCAGTTTGACGCTGTAGGGCAATGGGGGCCCCATGTCCGGCAGCTCCACGCGCTTCGTGCATCCGAGGGTAATGGTCAGGATGACCAGCAGGCTGGTCAGCAGAGGCCGGGAGAAGGGAGCCGCAGGCGTTCGGGTCATGCAGGATTTCGCAGTCGGGCCGGAAAAGCGGATGGGCTACATGGGGAAGCCACCGTACCGGAATCGAGTCGAGAAAGCAACCGGACTTAGTCCATCTTGCCAGCCTTGTGAAGGTCCATTATTCTACGCCGCATGCTGGTTCTCGGGCTCTCGAACATGCGCGATGCCGCGGCAGCCTTGGTGCGGGACGGCGAGATTATCGCCGCAGCCGAGGAGGAGCGCTTCGTTCGCCGCCGCCACGTCACGGCGTTGCCGGTGCATGCCATCAAGTATTGTCTGCGCGAGGCGAATGTCTCCATTGAGCAACTGCATGCCATCGCCGTTCCATGGAAGTATTGGGTGCTGAAGCGACGCGCCGGACTCGCCTTGAGCGCGATGTTCCGATCACCCCGCCTGTTTTGGGTAAAGGGCCGCCGGACGGTGGAGCGGCTCGGTCAGGAATGGAGAGAGCTGTTTTTCCTGCACAGGGAGCTCGGCCGGCGCATATCGGGCGGCGGACCGAGACCGGTGTTTCTGGATCATCATCTCTGCCATGCGGCCAGCGCTTTTCTTGTGTCGCCGTTCGAACGCGCCGCCATCCTGGTCGTCGATGGAGCATCCGAAGCCGACACCACGATGATGGCCGAGGGAACGGGCAGTCGATTCACCGTACTCCAGCGCACGCCGCTGCCTCATTCGCTCGGACAGTTCTATGCGTCGATCACCTCCCATCTCGGGTTCAAACCGGATCATGATGAGTATATCGTGATGGGATTGGCGGCCTATGGAGAGCCGGTGTATGCCGGCCCGCTGAGGCGGCATATCTTGCGCTTGCTGCCGGAAGGCCGATTCGAACTCAACACCGGCTTGTGCGATTTTCATCTGGCGAGGGTCGGGTTCTTTCCCCGGGAATTCGTTGAGCTGTTTGGAAACCCTCGCCGTCCTGATGAGGAGCTGACGCAACGCCATCGCGACCTGGCGGCGAGCGCTCAGCTCGTCTTGGAGGAAACATTGCTCCATCTGGGGCGTCATGTGCGGACACTCACCGATGCCGACGCCCTGTGTTTAGCGGGCGGCGTCGCGTACAACTGCGTGGCCAACAGCCGGTTGCGGGACGAACTGGGGTTTCGCCATGTCTTTGTGCAGCCGGCGGCGGGCGATTCAGGAGCGGCGCTCGGCGCGGCGCTGTTACTCTCATCGCGCCGCGGAACCTTAGCTCACCGCCAGGTCATGCGACAGGCCTATTGGGGGCCGCAATTCAGCGAAGCGGATTGTCGCCGAGCACTGGATCATGCCGGGCTGACGGCGGTCAAGCTCGATGATGCCGCGCTCTGTGACCGAGTTGCAGGCGAATTGGCGGCCGGCCGGCTCGTGTTCTGGTTTCAGGGCCGGATGGAGTGGGGACCACGCGCGTTAGGGAACAGAAGCTTGTTGGCCGATCCCCGCCGAGAGGACATGCGCGCCATTATCAACACCAAAGTGAAACTGCGGGAGCCCTTTCGTCCCTTTGCGCCGTCGGTGATCGAGGAACAGGCGCGGGATTACTTCAAGGTGACGGTGGAATCGCCGTTCATGTTATGGACGGTGTCGGTTCTGCCTTCCGCCAAGGGACTGCTTCCCGCCGTGACCCATGTCGATGGAACCGCACGTGTGCAGACGGTCGCACGGACGGACAATCGAAAATTTCATGAACTCTTGAGCGCCTTCGGCCGCAAGACCGGCGTCCCCGTTCTGTTGAACACGTCGTTCAATGTGCAAGAGCCGATTGTCTGCTCTCCCGAGGATGCGGTGCAGTGTTTCCTTCGGACGCAGGTAGATTGGCTGGTGCTGGGTAATCTACTGGTCGGGAGGCCGTTAGCCCGCATTATTCACGAGACTTCGTGACGAAACCGCTGAGACGCCAGGCGAGACGGGCATGCGGAGCCGCGAGAGCCCGAGGCATACTTGAAACAGTATGTCGAGGGACTGAGCGGCGAGCCTGCCCGCTTGGATGCCAACAGACCGCATCCAGGCTCGTCGCAGCGGCGTATCGGCGGTTGGAGTAGAAGTCATCGTGAATAATGCGGGCTTAGAGCGGGTAGAGCCATGACCCATGCGTGTTGATCCCATCCCGGCCCCGCCTTCTCGGCACGAACATTCTTCCACGCACGCTCTCGATATCCTGTTCGTCTTCTTCATCGTCAATCTCAGCATGCAACCCCCGGTCGAGCCCGATTTCGGGTGGCATTTGCGGGCCGGACTCGATTTTCTTGATCAGGGAGGGCGGCTTCCTACGCATGATCCTTATTCTCATACCATGGCCGACTGGCCTTGGGTCGAGCACGCCTGGCTGGCCGACGCGATGCTGGCAGTCCTATATCGAGCCTTTGGGACCGCCGGTTCGCTTGCCGTCATGCTCTGGTTTGCAGCGGTTGCCGTCGCGGCGCTTCTGATCGGCGCGACTCCTGCGCGGGCTTCACGGACGCCGCGGTTGGCTGCCATTGTGGCAAGCCTCTGGGTCGCCCTCCCTTTCTTAGGCGCCCGCACGCAATTGGTCAGTTTGGCGGGCATCGCCCTCGTCCTGTGGCTGTATCACCGTATCGTGCGAGGCCGGACGGCGTTCATATGGCTCTATCCGCCGCTCTTTTGTCTGTGGGCCAACTTGCATGGTGGATTTACCGCGGGATTGGCCATCTTGGGAGTCATTCTTGCCGCCTCGATGATGCTCCGTCTGGCCGGCATGCGATGGGCCTCTCTGATACAGTTCCATGAGCCGCTGTTGCCGGACACGCAATTGACGTCTTTCGCCGCATCCGTCCTCCTGTCGTGCGGCGCGACGGTCGTGAATCCCTACGGCTGGCGGCTGCATCGCGAGATTTATCAGTCGCTGAGCGACCGGTTCATGCTCGAGCAATTGCGCGAGTGGCAGCCGCTTTCATTTGAAGGCTGGGCGGGGACCGCATTCCTGCTCTATTTGATCGTCGTGACGGTATTGGCGTTCTTGTGGTATCGCCGGGTTGAACCGATCCGATGGACGTTGCTGACCGTCTCGCTGGTCTGGGCTTTCTGGCATTGGCGAAACGTAACGATCTTCCTGGTCGTCGCGGTTCCGTTGGTTGCGGAATTACTGCAGGCAGGCAGTACGTCGCTTGCGCAACTCATCCCGCCCGCACGCCGGGGCGCCGTGGTATTGGTCCTGACGTTCATGACCGGCCTGGTCCTGGTTTTACTGGACGGCGATCATCTTGAACGTCTCGTGTCGGCAGGAACCGAGCCCGAGAAGTTCTTTCGCCAGACGGAATATCCGATCGAAGCGATCGCTTGGGTCAAGGCCAATCGGGACCAAGTCGGCCGCCGCCTCTATAACGACTACGGCTACGGCGGGTTCTTGCTTTGGTGGATGCCGGAGGAGAAAATTTTCATTGATGGGCGCATGCCGGCCTGGCGGATCGGCGATCGGGCAATCTTCTCCGATTACATGACCATCAGCACCGGCGCCCCGGAGGCGCATGGCCTCTTGGAGAAATACCGCGTCGATTGGGGATTGATCCAGCGGGATTCCCCGCTTGCGGTGATGTTGGCTGGGGACCCGGCCTGGCGACAACTCTACAGGGACGGGAAGGTTGTCATCGTGCGTCGCAATCAGTGATGGCTTGAAGAACGCTACCGGCCCGATGTCGATTCCATCGGTTGGAGCAAAGGATCGGCCGCAGCACAGGGCCGATAACGGGACCCATAGAGTCCCAGAGCATTGCGCCGTCGCACGGACAGGAGGTCATAGAGCATCGTCAGCCCGTCACGAGCGGGCCGCACTTTCGATCCAGGCTGGTCGGCCCAGTTGATCGGTACTTCCGCGATGCGATACCCGCGACGCTGTGCGATATAGAGCAGTTCGAGATCGAATCCGTACCCGTTGACGTGCGCGACGGAAAAGAGATCCTCCGCCACCGGCTGGCGAAACAACTTGAAGCCGCATTGAGTATCGTGAATCCCCCGTAATCCCAACCGCTGGACCACCGCATTAAAGATCGAGCCGAGTATGCTTCGGTGGCGGCGTGCAGACACAGAATAGCGGCTATCCCGTGACGCCAAGGTGCGCGATCCGATCGCGATGTCCGCGCCACGAGCGATGGCGAGCTCAAGGGAGGCGAGCTCTTCAATGGCTGTGGCTCCGTCCGCGTCGGCGAACAGTTGAAGCCGTCCTCTCGCCTGCAGCATGCCGAGGCGGACGGCCGCTCCTTTTCCGGCGTTGCAGGGAGACCGGACTAATCGGATGTGGGATAGGCGGTCCGCCTGCGCTATGACGAGCGCAGCCGTCTCGTCCTGGCTGCCGTCATCCACCACAATCACCTCATAAGGCAGGTGTCGCATCTTCAGATACCTGTCCACCCGCTCCAGAAAAGCCGGGAGGCGCAGGGCTTCATTATAGGCAGGAATAACGAGGGAGAGATCCGGCCCAGCTTCGCGGGGCTGTTTCACGGGTCGCCGACTCCTGGTTGTGTGCGACGAGGTGGTTCGTGCCCGGTTTCCGTGATGGGCGGAACCCTAGCCGACTTTCGCGAGGAAAGCAAGGAGTTGCTCGTCGCTCTTGACAGATTCTCTGTACGGAAGCGATCGTAATGAAGCGGGCTCGGGTACGGAGGTGCGCTATGCGTCAAAGAGTCGAAGTTGCGTTCATGCTGGCTTGGGTATTGGGCATCTCCGGTTGTGCCACCGCTCATCCGCCCGGTCGCCTGGATCAATACCTCGGCGTGCAGAGCGTCGATCCCTCTTTGGTCCCGCTTCCGGATGAACGGCCGGTTCGGGCCTCATTGTTGGTGCTGAGCGACCACTCGGCACCGGATGCGGCGCCGACGCTGCCGGATGAGGCGCGCGAGCGTGTCGCCGAGCGCCTCAGAGACGAGATCAACCATGGGTTTCCGATCGTGATCGACAAGGCGATACAGGTTCCCGAGCCGGCAGCCGGGGCCGGCCCAGCCGATCTGATTGCCGTTGGAAAACAGCAGGGCGCTCGCTATCTTTTGGTTACCGTCCTCTCCAGCGAAGAACAGGAATATCCGATTTCTCTCTTCCTGGGGTGGACGACGCATCGGCAACCGGGGTTCCGCCGGGATAATTGGTCCTTAGCCGAGGCCGCTCTGTTGGACGTGGAATCAGGACAAGTCTTGCTTCGAGCGGAGGGGCGCGCCTGGGCGACCTTGGACAGCCCGACCGCACCGGGCATCAACCAA
>DATFFC010000041.1:0-16716 GCA_035250505.1 Nitrospiraceae bacterium
GCTTTTACACCCTCACCTGATCTTGCCTTAAGTAGTTGTTTTACATGGCACTGTTCGTGCACGGCCATTCCTGACGCCACAATGTCCGTTCATTGGAACTGGTGTACCTCGAGGCGGCGAGAGTCGGACTCACCTTGCAGACTGCTTTCACCGGCACATCGGACGACAGCGGCGAGTCACGCTTGGCGGAAAAGGAGGATCTATGCTGAAACACTTCCGAACACGGTCTTTCGCGGCGGGCATCCTGGGGAGTGTACTGCTCTGCGGCGGGCAAGCGTTTGCGAACACCGAGGTAGAAACAGCGGAACTGCTCATCAAATTGCTACAGGCGGGCCGGGGGGTTATTTCGGAGCATCAAGGTCTCATTAATGATGCGTCAAAAGCCAACAAGGGATTCACAGGAGATTTTGTCGCCGGTCAGGTCATCGATCGATTCCGAAAGCAAACACGGATCGATCTCAGCCGCCCCAACGGATTGCCGCAGGCGGGTCTCTTTCTGACTCTCGTGGAATCCGAAAAGGAAGTCGTCGATGAAGCGCAACCGGTCATCAATAAGGCCGGCGTCGGGTTCAAGGGATTTCTTCCGGCCGTCTTTGCCCGGAAGTCAGGTGAGCGGTTCTACCGGAAAACCGGCATCCGCTTGAAACTCACCAGCGCGGATTACCGCTACCCCGGCAACAGGCCCGATGATTTCGAAAGTGAAGTCCTGCGCATGTTCGCCGACTCACGCCACCCGAAAGGTCAACCCTACAGCAGGACGACCATGATCGACGGCAAGCCGGTCCTGCGTATGATGGATCCCGAATATGCCGCGGCCTCGTGCCTGAATTGCCATGGCGCCCCAAAAGGAGAGCGGGATATCACCGGCATGAAAAAGGAAGGATGGAAGGAAGGCGATCTGGCGGGGGCCCTCAGCATCGTGATCCCCGTGCGCTAGCACAGCAGAAACGGTCGGAAGCGGGTCCAGCAACCAAGAAAACTCACCAGGAGGAGAGAGATGAGCAAGATCGTAGTCGTGGATGATTCGTATGCGGAGCTTCAGATGATCGAAGGCTATTTGAAATCGGCAAACCACACCGTCGTCTCGTATCCGAACACCGACAAGTTGGAGGAGAAACTGGCCGCGGATAAGCCGGATGTGATCGTTCTGGATGTCGTCATGCCGGGACGCAACGGCTTCCAGGCCTGCCGCGATTTGAAGAGCGACGAGCGATTCAAGAACATTCCGATCGTGCTGTGTACGTCGAAAGGTCAGGAAAGCGATAAGTTTTGGGGCCAACAGCAGGGGGCGAACGGGTACGTCGTGAAGCCGTTCAAAGCCGAGGATCTGCTGGCCGCCGTGAAAAAGGCGATGAACTAGCGATGTCGGATCTTCCTTCCGCTCAACCCACGGCGGCCATGCCGGCCATCGTACCTGCTCACGGGGGCGCTCGGTCCCAGGGACTCGAAGGTGCCGTGCGCATGTGCCTTCTCAGCATGGGCGGAGAGTTGTTTGCCGTCGAACTGGACAATATCCGCGAGGTCTTCGAGGTCGAGTCGGTGACGCCGGTTCCGGGCATGCCCGGCATGCTGACCGGTGTCACGAATCTGCGGGGCACCGTCATCCCGCTTCTTGATTTGCGAGCCGGGTTGGGTCTTTCGGGAAGTGAAGCGACGCTGCCGTTCGCCGTCGTCGTCCGCCACGGGCAGCGGCAACTGGGCTTGCTGGTCGATCAGGTCCCTGAAATTCGTTCCGTTCCTCGTGACCATATGCTTTCCGCTGCGCATTCCGGTCCAGCCGGCGTCCGACCGTTCGTCTCTTCCATGCTCCGCGTTGACGATCGACTGGGAGGCGTTCTGGAGATTCCACAGGTTTTTGCACAAGTCGACGGAGGGGAGATCACGGTCCAAAGCAGGTAGTCACAGAGTTCATGCCGCAGGAACACGTCCTCGCTCGTTGTCGGCGGCGGCGCGCGTCTGACGGTCTCGGAGATCAGAACAGGAGGAAGACACCATGGTCGGGCAAGGTATGATGCATCGCTTTCAAGATCTGAAGACTCAGTCGAAGCTGCTGGTGAGCTTCGGCGTCGTGAGCGTGATCATCATGATCATGGCGAGCGCCGGTATCGCCACCCTGCGCCAATTAAGCTCGCAATCCCAAACGGTATACCTCGAGTACACGGTGCCGCTGGCGCAATTTTCCGATTTGGGAACGGCCCTGACGCGCCACCACCAGATCCTGCTGGACATGGCACAAGCCACCAAGCACGACGATTTCATCCAGGAACTGGCCAAACTGGAACCGCTGAAGCAGACCGTACTGAAGCACATCGCCGATTACAAAGCGACGACGCTACGGGTGTCGCGATCCGGACGTGATGAGTCGAAAGACATGGCATTGCTCGAGCCGGCGTTGGAGCGATACTTTCGAGACGCGCAGGGAGCCGTCAGCGCCATGGCCGACAGTTTCGATAAGAAGATGCTGTCCTCCGGCCAGGCGGAACAAATGAGAGCGCTCGGTGTCCTGGCATTGACGGTCAACATGACTCCGCTGTTCGAGGAGGCGGTCAAGCGGCACAGCGAACAGGTGCTCAGCATGCAGGAAGTCGCCAAAGACTTGAACGAAGACGCGCAGAGCGCCGCTGCCAATGGAACCATCCTCCTCGTCGTCGGCGGAATCGTGGCCGTCGTGATGGGCTTCGGCATCGGATACCTGATGGCCCGTTTCCTGTCGCGCGGCATCAGTCATATTGCGAATGTGGCGACCCAGGCGGCCAGCGGGAACCTGCAGGCCCGCGCGAAGGTGCATTCGCAGGATGAATTAGGACAGATGGCGAAGGCCTTCAACTCCATGCTCGACCGCATCACGGCCCTGGTTCAAACCGAAGAAGAGCGGGACGTCATGCAGAAACGCTTGATGCAGTTCCTAGTGCTCGTTTCGGAGGTCGGAAAAGGAGATCTCTCGAAACGAGGCGAGGTGACCGCGGACATGTTCGGCAACCTGGCGGACGCGTTCAATTTGATGACCGCCCGGTTCGGTCAACTTCTGAAGCAGGTGCGCGAGTCCGCCGAGCGCGTGAACAAATCCGCCGGGATGTTGCGCGACTCCGCGGGACAGATGTCGGGAACGGCCCGTCACCAGGCGGAGGAATCCGTCCGCACCCTGGGCGCCGTCGAGCAATTGGCTACGTCCATGAGGCAAGTCGCCGATACGGCCGGAGCCTCGTCGGACTCCGCCAAGCAGGTGCTTGCGGCGACCGAGCGCGGCAGCGTGGCGGTGCAGGAGACCGTGCGCGACATGCAGAGTATCCGTTCGGCGGTGCAACGGATGTCCAAGCAGGTGAAAGGCCTTGGTGACCGGTCGCTGGAAATTTCACAGATCGTGTCCACGATTCGAGATATTGCGAATCAGACAAACCTGCTCGCGCTCAATGCCGCGATCGAAGCCGCCGGCGCCGGAGAGGCGGGCGCTCGATTTGCGGTCGTTGCGGATCAGGTCCGCAAACTGGCGGAGAGTTCTACCCAGGCTACACGCGAGATCGCAGACCTCGTCAAAGTGATCCAAACGGAGACGCAGGATGCCGTCGTGGCCATGGAACATGAAACACAGGCGGTGGAAGCCGGTTCAGCCTCTGCATTGAAAACCGGCGACGTATTCTCCGAAATTTCCACCATCGCCCAGCGCTCGTCTGAACTGGCCCAGAACATCGCCAATTCCGCCGCCGAGCAGACGGCCTCGACCGATCGAGTCGGGCGCGCGATTAAGGAGTTCACCGGCGGGGCCGTCGCGACGCAGAAAGCAACCGATGCGACACGGCTCACGATCGAGGACATGGCGAAGCTCGCCGAGGGACTGACCGGGTCGGTCGCGCAGTTCAAGATCGTGTAACCGGCTCATACAACCGACCGCCGCCGTCCAGGAACACGGGGAATTCGGATGGGGAACGAGTTCGACCGCGAACAATTGGTGAGCATTTTCGTGGCGGAAGCTGCCGACGACATGGCGACGCTCCATGCCGTGTTGCACCCTGCCGACGGCGCCGATCCGGCTCCTGCCGAGCTGCAACGCCAGCACACGATCGGCCACAAGCTCAAGGGCGCCGCGCTGCTCTATGGGTTTCCCGGGCTCGGACAGCTCGGGGAACTTCTGGAAACGTTGCTCGAGGGTGCGACGGCCACGGCCGGAGAACAATGGTCCCGTACGGTGGTCTTGCTGAGGGAGATCGTCGGGCGATTCGGGACCCAAATCGAGTCCGTCCGGCAAAACGGAACAGACGACAGTCGATCGGTGGAAGACCTCGCCCGCCGCGTGAACGAGCTCCGACAGGGCCGGAAGGCCGAGAGCGAAGACGCGCCTTCCGTCCACTCGGATATCGAGGTCATGCCCGAGCTTGACGAAGAAGTCCTCTCGTACTTCGTTCCTGAAGTCGAGGAGTACCTCGACACGATCGGCACGCTTCTTAGGCGGCTACAAACGAATCTTCAGGACCCCGAGACCATTCAGCACCTGTTCCGAGTCGCTCATACCTTGAAAGGCTCGGCCTATACGGTCGGGTTCCAAGTGATCGGAGATGTTGCGCTCCCGATCGAGACCTGCATGATTGCCGTGCGGGAAGGCCGTGCACGTGTCACGCCCGGCTGGATTCCCTGTTTCCAGCAAGCGGTTCAGTTGATTCGTGCCCTTCTGCAACGCGATGGGAGCCGGGCCGAATCGCTGAAAGAACAGGTCGTCGCTGTCCGGCTCGCCGTGCGACATCTGGAAACGGGGGATGCAGATTTACCGGTGAAGGACAACGTTGCAGTCGGGAAGGCGCCGCAGGCTGCCGAGACGGAGAAGCCGGCTGCGGAGAGTTCGGAACAAAGCCGTTCCGGGGAAACGCCGGAATGTGGTGGTGATCCGGATCTGTCTTCCGATGAATACCTCGCGCCCGATCTGGATGCGGAGGTGCTCTCCTATTTTGCGCCGGAAGCGCACGAGTATCTTGAAACGCTGGAAGCCTTGCTCCTGCGACTGGAGAAGGAATGGGGCGATCCGGAGATTATCCACCAGCTTTTTCGCACGGCCCATACGTTGAAGGGCTCGGCGTACACCGTCGGCTTCCAGTCCATCGGGGATCTCACCCACCATATTGAAGATTTCATGGGCGCCGTGCGCGAAGGCCGACTATCCGTACGGCCCGGCCATACGGATCTGTTGCTGCGGGCCATCGATGTGATCCGCACGCTGATGCGCCGAGATCCGTCGAATCTGGTTCGCACAAGAGCACGTTTTGCCGCCTCGCTGCAGGAACTGAAACAACTGGACCAGATGCCTGAGGCTCCATCGGCCGAACCTACCATGCCGATGGCCGGCGGCGTCGGATCGGATGAGCACGCCGCCTCGCTGTCGGGAGGCGCCGAGACCGCCCGGGCGCCCGAGAGCAAATCACCCGAAGAACGGGAGGTCATACGGGTCAGCCGTGACCGCCTTGAACGTTTGCTTAATCTGGTGGGCGAGTTGGTCATCGATCGCGGCCGGTTGGAACAACGGCTCCGGGTCCTGGAGCGCCTCTCGCAGCAGGTGTCGGCGAACAAAATGCGATTGATCGATGCCGTGCGATCATTCGAGGAAAAGCACACGTTTTCCTTCCAGCCCATGCCCGCTGCATCCGCGCCACAGTCATCCTCGTCGCTTCCGGGCCTGAGCGATTTCGGTTCGCTGGAATTCGACAAGTATGACGACTTCAATATTCTGGCCAGGCGGATCAGCGAGGTTACCGCCGACATCGCCGAATCGATGTCTCAGCTCAGCGGATCGATTCGCCGCGCACAGGACGACATGGGCCAGCTACAGCAACTGACGCTGGGCATGCGGGATGAAATTGCACGTGCACGTATGGTCCCGATCGGCACGCCGTTCACTCGCTTCCGGCGCGCGGCCCGCGAAATGGCGCGAGCGACGGGCAAGGATGTGAACCTGGTGACATCGGGAGAGCATACGGAAATCGATACCGGCGTGGTCGAGCGCCTCGTGGACCCGCTGGTGCACCTCGTCCGAAACGCGGTCTATCACGGAATCGAACCGACGGCCGTGCGGCTGTCCCATGGGAAGCCGGCGACCGGTACCGTGTACTTGCACGCGGCGCACCGCGGCAATTCCGTCACGATCGAAGTCGAGGACGACGGCGCGGGCCTGGACCTTCAGCGGATCAAGGCGAAGGCCGTTCGGTTAGGCCTCCTCCGATCAGAGCTCGCCGACACGCTGCCGGAGACGGAGATCGTCAAGTTCATCTTCATGCCGGGGTTCTCGACTGCGGAATCGGTGGGGGACCAGGCCGGGCGGGGCGTCGGGCTCGATGTGGTGAAGCGCGTCATCGAGACGATGAACGGCCATATCGAGGTGGAGTCCGTGCGAGGACAAGGGACAAAGTTCACCCTACATTTGCCCTTGACCCTGCTGATCGCGACCGCGCTGCTGGTGCGGGTTCAGAACGAACGCTATGCGATCCCGCTCCCGAGTGTCCGGGAGGTCACCATGCCGTCCGCCACCGCGTTGCAGAGGGTGGGGGATCGCACGATTCTTCAGATCGGCGATGAAGCGATTGAAGTTCATCCGCTTGTCCAATTGCTGCGGCGGGCCGCGGGTGTGGTGGAGCAGGCGACGCCCATCGTCATCGTCAAGACACCGACCGGACCGCTGGGCTGCGCCGTGGATGAGTTGTTGGGTCGCCAGGAAATCGTGATCAAGTCGCTGGGTGCCCTGAAGCCGTTCGAACGGTCGGTTTTTGGAGGGGCCACGATCGACCCCGAAGGGCGGGTCATTTTGGTCCTGGACATCAGCCGGCTTACGACGCGTGAATACCATGAAGCGCTGGCCCTGCCTCTGTCCTCGCTTGCGAATTCCGAAGCCGATCGTGAAAGACCGTCGGAGCCGATGACGAGCGGCGAACGGCAGCCCTCTCATAGGTCGCTCTTGCTGATCGACGATTCCCTGAGCATCCGAAAATTCGTGGGACGCATGCTTGAATCGGCGGGGTATGCGGTGGATACCGCAGTGGACGGGGAGGAAGGCCTTCGTAAGGCGTCCACGCAGGATTATCGGCTCATCATCACGGATCTGGAGATGCCGAAGCTGAACGGATTTGAAGTGATCCAGGCCCTCCGTAGCCGGCCTCGGACTCAGCAGACCCCGATTCTGGTCATGACGACCCGTGCCGGCGATAAACACCGGCAAATGGCGATCAATATCGGCGCCTCCGGGTACATTGCCAAGCCGGTGGAGGAGCGGGCGCTCATTCAGGAAATTCAGCGGTGGCTCGGGCAGGAGAGCGCGGTGAAAAAATAAGGAAAGATTGGTAATTGGACGCATCCCTGACACAATGAGCTTCTGTCATGGCGCTTCGTGGCCATATGAGTGCAGCCGGTCCGGTTGAGCCGGCGATCAGGTGTTTGATCGCCACCTGTGGCCCTTGTATGCTCGGGTTTCCAGCCGAATGGATCCGAGGCATTCTCACTCGAAAGGAAGCGGGATCCGGACAAACCGTGTCGTCGGCCGGCGCGACGTATCGACTCACCAGTCTGGTTGATCGCCTGCGACTTCCGCCGCGCGCGGACTCCGCCGATACGCGTATCATTTTGTACGGCAATGGGATCTGCGCCCGCGCCTTTCTCGTTGATACGGTGGTCGAACTGACCGATGTGGATCGGCGGGATCTGCGCCCGATGCCGGTCCATTTCCGCAGCGCGGAGCGGACGAGGCTTGACGGACTCTTGTTATATGGAAGTACGGTGGTCCTGATGGTGAACCCCGTGTGGCTTCTGGAAACCGACAACCGGATGGATGCCCTTGAATCAAGGATGATGCTGCTGCAGGACGAAGCACAGCCCCCGTTGCGCGATCCCGGCGTGGTAATCCCTGACAGAGAGCTTTCCGTCGAACACATGAAATAGGAAGCTGAGCGTGCTACGGTCACGACATCGCGCCTCGGTGGTTGATCGTGCGCAGCAGCCTTCTGTTCAGCGGGGCCGCAGCCTGCTGGTGTTCTCCGTGGGCGGCCGGCAACTGGCTGCCTATATGGAGGAGATCGCGGGTGTGCGTGCCTGGCCGAACACGATGTCCGTTCCAAGCGACACGCCGTTTGTGTCTTCCTTGGTCAGGCTGGAGAACGACTGCTTGCCGGTTTACGACCTTGCCGCCAAACTGAACCGGACCATTGATCGGACCGGTCCGCTCTGTTTGCTCGTCAAGCATGAGGACGGACCCATGGCGGTCTGTATCGATTCATCGATCCCGTCGCTGTACATGGCCGATTCAACGGCCATTCAGGAAGGGGCGGATCCTGAGGCGGATATCACCGGCACGTGTCTGATCGGTGATGAACAAGTGAGTATCGTTCGGCTGGCCCGGCTGGGAAAGAGCCGCCGGCCATAAGCGGATTGGAACGCTGACCCGTGTGTGAGGATGCGCCATGCCTAAGATCCTGATCGCTGATGACAGTATTGCCGTCAGAAAAGTTGCCGAGCGTCTGCTCACCGAGGCCGGAATGACGGTCTCGCTCGCCGCCAACGGAACTGAGGCGCTCGCATTTTTAGGACGAGAGTGTCCCGACCTGGTCGTGTCGGATGTGATTATGCCGGACAAGAGCGGGTATGAAGTCTGCTCCTTCGTGCGCGCCCAACCGAACCTCGTGGGAATCCCCGTCCTATTGATCTCGGGAATCGTCAATGATGAAGTCACCAGGCAGGCCGAAACGTGCCACGCCGACGGGGTGTTAAAGAAACCTTTCCAGGGCACCTCATTGAAGGATCGGGTTCATGATCTTCTGGCCAAACGCCAGGCCAAGACAGAGAGTTCTGCGATAAACGGTAAACATCCGGCAATCGCAGCGGAACGTCAGGTCTCGTCGATGAAGGCGTCGACGTTGGATGACCGGCCGGTGTTGACGGTTGCCGGCGGCGATCCCGCCGGGGCTCCACGAGGACCGGTTGCCGCTGAAAGCGCGGCGGCTATGGCCGAATCCGCTACTAGTTCATCCCGACTGGACGCCCTCGTTGCTCGCATCGCCGAACTTGAACGGGTTCTGGCTGAGGAGCGCGAGCGAGCTTCCCACACGGCCGCGCAACTTCAGCAAGCGGAGGTTCTCGCCGAACGAGCCAATGAGCTGGAACGGCTCCTTGCCGAGGAGCGAGACGAGCGGCAACAACGTGAGGGGGCCTTGCAAACCGCCTTGGACCACGAGCGTGAAGAACAGCGCCAGCGCGAACAGGGGATGCAAGCCGCCCTGGATCGACAGCAGGAGATGCAAACCGCCCTGGACCGGCAGCAGGCCAAGTATCAGGAATCCATGCTGCGGATTGAGCAACTGACCACCGATCTCGCCGAAGCACAACGGCACGCGACCGAAGACATGGCGGCAAAGACCGTGGAGATCGAGCAGCTTATCTCCCGGATTCGGGAAACAGAGGCTAACCTCACCGCCGAGAGGGAGGCCTTGGAAACCCGCTCGGCTAAAGCGGCCGAGGAAGCCTCGAAGGCTGCGGCTCGAATCGGCGAACTGGAAGCGACCCTCACTGCTGAGCGGGATGCCGCTACTCAACTTGTGGAGCAGATCACCGCCTTGGAGAAGCTGGAAGGCCGAGTGCAGGATCTCGATGCACGGCTTTCCGCCGAGCGTGAGAAATCAGCCGGATTGGAACGCATGGTCGCGGAGTTGGAACAGGAAGCGGCACGGAGCAAAGAGGTCGACGCGGCCCTGATCACCGAACGGGAACGCTCTGCGCAACTGGAAACTTCCTTGTCGGCGGAACGCCAACAAGCGGCCAATCTTGTGCACCAAGTCAAGGAGCTCGAACAGGCGGTGAATCGGGCTAGGGAGCTGGACACGGTGCTGGCCGGCGAACGAGAGCGTTCCACCCAGCTTGCCAGGCGCGCCACCGAAGCGGAGCAGTTGGCGAACCAATCGAATCGGCGTCTGGAGGAGATGGCGCGAAAGCTGGCTGAGATAGCAGGACTTGCCTCTCAACTGGCAAATAATCCACGGTAACCGTCGAGCCGTTTGCCCCCGCTTCTACGACGCTAGTCATCGATCAGGAAGATCCCGGTGTCCACAGAAATCCAGCACAACGACGACGAGTTCCAGCGAGAACTGGTTGAACTGTTCGGGCAAGAAGCCCAGGAGTGGCTCGTCCAGATCGATGCGGCGCTCACCGAATTGGAAGCTCAGGCGGCGCCGGATCGGCACGTCCAGCTCGTGGAGGCGATTGTTCGGGCCATCACCAGCCTGGGCGGATCGGCCGCCACGATCAACCTTCCGGAAGTCGAACGTGCTACATTCGCCCTCCTCCCGTTCATTGATATCGTGCGCGATCGGACCACGGCGAACAAGCAGGATTACTTCACGGTCCGTCAACAATTCAGCGTGGTGACCGCCTCGGTGCGCGAGGCGACCGGGTTGGTATTCGGCGCCGACCAGCCGGCCGAACGGAACGCGAGCAAGCCCGATGCAATACATCTTCTCAATCTGCTGACGTCGCTTCGGGAGCTTCAAGACACCTGCGCTCGAACCCGCAGTTGGACCAGGCATCTCATCCAGAATGTGATCCGCCGCCTGGAGCAGGAGGCGAGGGAGGGGAAGGAGCAGATCGAAACCGGCGTGTTCCAGCAACTTCTCGAGGAGTTGGCGGGGGCCGATCATGAATTGTTTCTCGATCTGCAGGGGACACTGCCCGAAGTCCGGCGCGCGATGGACAACCTTAAGGCCCGTCCTGCCTGCCGACCCCTTCCATCCGATGATCTGATGCCCAGCCTGATGGAGGTGGAACGGTTGCACGGCCGAGCCAAGGTTCTCCATGCCGCCTCCATCGCCACGTTTCTCGCAGGACTGCGGACCTTTATTTTCCTTCTCGCGCAACGGCGCCTTGGCGTCGGCTCGAATCGACTGGAAGCGGTCGCCGCCCGCATCGGCTCGGTGTTGGACTTGACGCACGAATGGGTGCAAAGCGCGCGGGAAGAGCGGGAGGCTATTCTGAAAGTGTTGCCTGACGCCGGCTAGCCCCACCACGCAGCCTCATCGTCGTTGAATCATGAATGGGATGAAGCAAGAACATTGGTACCGCACAGCGCATGAAGAATTGTCGCGTGTGGCGACGCTCGGGCAACAGCGCCAGAGTCTCGATCTCGCCGCCATATCCCGCCTGGCGGAGACCTTGACACAAGCGTTACATGAAGGCGACCACCTGGTTATCCAAGCCTTATCCGGTCCTCCCGGCCCCCCACTGATTACCAATCTTCTGAATGTCGGCATTCTCGCCACCAAGGTCGGGATCGGCCTCGGCTATTACGGGGCCGAGCTTCAGCGTCTGGCTATGGCGGGCCTGGTCCATGACATCGGGATTTTTTTCATTCCTCAGAACATCGTGCAGAAAAGGGGACCATTGACGTCCGAGGAACGGGTTCTCATCGAAGAGCACCCGCGTTTGGGAGCGGACAGCGTCCGGCAGTCGGGATCATCGTACGAATGGCTCGCCGAAGTGGTGCTTCAGGCGCATGAACGGTGGATGGGACAAGGCTATCCCAATAAACTGAAAGGACGCCAGATCAACGAGCTGGCGCAGATCATCGGCTTGGTCGACGTGTTTGATGCCTTGGTGAGCCCCAGGCCGTACCGGCATCGCTTGTTGCCGCACGAAGCGGTGCGGGAGCTGTTGAACACTGAACGCAACGCCTTTCCCAGGGAAGTCATGAAAGCGCTCGTCGAACAGCTCTCGGTCTACCCGTTGCGGACGAAGGTCCGCGTGAACACGGGAGAAGAGGGAATTGTGATCGGCATCAATCCCAAGTATCCCTGTCGTCCGATTCTGGCGGTCGAGGGTGATGATATCCAAGGCGGACCGAAGGCCTCCAGGCGGACGCTCGACCTCAGCGCGAATCCGCTGGTATGGGTGACGGATGCCGTTGCGCCCCCGGATGTGGATCGTTTGGCCCCTGCCGCGTCGGAAGCGCGAGGCGGGACAGGCGGCCAATCAGTCCGGCCGTCGGACGAATTTGCCGCATTGCTTGAGAGTCTCGATGCCATCGCGAGCGTGATTCAATCCGCCGTTACGACGAGGGAGCCAGTGGTCTCGGGGACGGGAATAGCTGAGGAGAAGCGGAAGAGGACGGAAGGCGTGCGAAACGTCGCGGACGCGGCCATCGAAAAAGAAACACTGGGATTGTTTGTCTTAGAGGCTCGTGAATGGATTCGCCAGATCCAGGTGGCCTTGACCGCCTGCGATCGGCCTGAAGAACGACCTCGACAGCCCGGACTACTCAGAATCATGGTCGAGGCGATGAACAATCTCGCCAGATCAGCGGCGACGGTTTCCTTGCCGGCGATCGAACGGATGGCCTTGGACCTGATCCCCGTGCTCGATGCCGCGGGACGCCAGAATCGTACCATGACGGCACAGTATCTCCGCACTCTCGAGGACGGCCTCGCCCGACTCGTCTCGGCCGTTCAAGAACTTCCCTGTGAACCGGAAGATACTTCCATGGACGCGCCGTTCGGCACGGTGTTGCCGACCGTCGCCGGACTCCACGATGCCGCTTCTGCCGTAGAGCAGGCTCGATCGGGCGAGACGGAATCGGCCGGCCCGATTTTAGACGCGCTCCGGCGGCTCCACGAGGCGCGGAGTCGGTCAGTGCAGCCGATGCGGGATATCTTAGAGGAGGTGCTGCGCAAAGCGGAGCAGACGGAGCGTGACGCAGCCCCGATTGATGCTGCGGGGATCGGCCGTATTCTCAACGATCTGGACAAGCTCGATGAGCGGTTTCTGGAACATGTCATGGATCGCGTCCCGGCATTGGCGAGCAGTCTTGCTCAACTCGAAAAGAAGCCCCTCAACGTTCCGCTCTCCGCCCAGGCGTTGACAGTAATCTTTCAGGACATTGACGGATTGCAGGAATCGGCCGAACAGGTCCACGCCACCGCCATCACGCTGTTCCTGCAAGGTCTTCGCGCTTTTCTCACGGTGGCGGCCCAAAGCACCGCCCCGGGCGTCTCCCATCGGCTTCAAGCGGTTCAAGGTCGACTGGCGGCCTTAGTCCCCATGGCGAAGCAATGGGTGGACATCGGACGCCTTGAACGGACCGCCATCATCGACATCCTGCCGGTGTAATCTCCTTTCCATCTCGCCGTCGAGTATACCGTGGTCGTAACACGGTCGGCATCATATTCGTGCCGATCCGCTCGCTCGCCTCTGCCTACATTGATTTCTCATCGAACACAGCGTGAACAAAGAGTCCGATCGTTTCGCTCCGCAAGCGAGCGCGCTATAATGCGGCGCCTGTTTCATCGCGGCATGGATCATTATGCATCCAGTCTGCCGTTCAATCCGGAGCATCAATGCCGAAACTGGTGACGGTCAAGCAATTCGAGGATCAGACCGAGAGAGCCAAGGACTATGTGAAAGCCTATATTCTATTTCCCTCCGGCATCCTCGGCCTCATCAGCATGGTAGGGGGCACAGGGACGCTCGGCTATCAACTCATCGCCACGGGGAGCTATACATGGGCGACGTTCTGGACGAGCTCGGCGCTCTTGCTCTTCGGCGGATGCGTGGGCTGGGCACAGACCCGCTACCATCAGTACATTTTGCGCCGGCATCCGGAGGTGTTCGCGTTCCGGATGAAGCCTGCGACTGTGAGACGATCCGGCCGTTCCAAAAAGGAACCGACCGGCCCACCACCGCAGGCTCCGGGATCGAAATGGGTTCCCCTGGGCTACCTTGTCGGGACAGGCGTCCTGCTGGCGGCTTCTACGGCCGGCATACAGCTCGGCCAAGTCCATCCCCTGGCCGCCTATCTCATGCCGTGGGGCGGTTTTTTCTGGGCTAAACTTTATTTCTGGCGGGCAGTGATCAAAGAAGGACGGTAGGAAAGAGACTTCAGGATCGCCGACCGGCTGCCGGCTTCTTCGGCGTCGATTTCCTTTCGACGGCCTGCAGCCGTTCCTCCAAGTCTCGGACGCGCTGCCGCAACTCGGGCAACTGCGGGATCACCGCTTGGGCCTTTAGGAAGGTCGCGTGCGGCATCACCGGCGCCCCGGAGACGATTTGGTTGCCTTCGAGATTGCGGGTCACACCGGATTTCGCGGCGATCATGACGTGGTCTCCGATCTGCAGATGATCGGCGAGGCCCGCCTGTCCTCCCACCATGACATACTGGCCAAGCGTGGTGCTGCCCGCAATCCCGACCTGGGCGACAAGAATATTGTGCTCTCCGACTGTGACGTTGTGAGCGACTTGGACCAGATTGTCGATTTTTGTTCCCTGCTTGATACGGGTCTGTCCGAAGGTCGCCCGGTCGACCGTGACATTGGCGCCCAATTCCACATCGTCTTCAATGACCACGCCGCCGAGCTGGGGGATCTTGTGATGCCGCCCGCCATATTGGACATAACCGAATCCGTCGCTGCCGATGACCGTCCCGCTGTGAACGATCACGCGCGCCCCGAGGATGCAGCCCTCGCGGACCACGACATTCGCGTAGAGCGTCGAGTCGTCCCCGATCACGGAATCATCTCCGACAAAGACCCCGGGAAACAACGTCACGCGGGCGCCGATCGACACGCGGTCTCCCAATGTGACGCGGGGCCAGATCGAGGCATCCGAACCGATCGAGACCTGCTCACCACGTACCAGATCGGCCGCTACGCCGCGTGCTCGATACGGAGGCACGAAGAACTCCTGTGCGACCCGCGTGAAGGCATAGGCGGGATGATCGACAAGCAGTTGCGGACACCGGAGCTCGGGCACCGCTTTGGCGGCGATCAAGGCGCCGGCCCGCGATGACAGCGCCGCCTTCAAGAATCGGGGAGAGGCCAGAAACGTAAGGTCACCCGCTTCCGCCCACTCCAAACTCGACAGGCCTGTAATGACGGTGTCCGGATTCCCCAGCAGCTTGGCGCCGAGCAGTTCTTGAATTGCGCGCAGGGAAACTGACTGTGGCGCTTCCCTAGGTCTCATCGGCTTAAGACCGTTTCTTGGTGTTCTTTGATGAGGTAGGCGAGGCCGCCGCTCTTTGAGCCGCCGTCTTCGAGGGCGGCGTTTTCGACGCGACCGGTTTTTGCGCGGCCGACTTTGCGGACGCGTGGGCAGGTTTCAGGCGGCCTTCAATGTACCGCACGACATGGTCGACCGACGTGAGACCCGCAAGGTCTTCGTCCGGGATCTGCAAATTAAAGGTCTCTTCGAGCCGATACACGAGTTCAATCACCGCCATCGAATCCAACCCGAGATCGTCCCGCAAGTGGTAATCAGCGCGGATTGTCGCCGGATCCCGCTTGAGATATTCGGCTAAGGCCGTCGTGATCTTCTCGCTCACTTCCGACTGTCGCATCATGTCATATCCTTGTGTCTCGACGGGGCATGGCCGTCGATGATCCGCGCCGCCCGATCATATGGCTTTGAGCACGACGGCGGCATTATTGCTGCCGAACCCGAACGCATTAATCAGCGCCACCTTGGTCTTCCGTTCCTGAACGTCGCGGGATATCCCGGACAGCATGCAGGCCGGGTCGGGATCATCGTAATTGATGGTCGGATGAATATGGCCCGTCTGCAAAGTCATGGCGGACGTCACGCCTGCCAAGGCACCGGCTGCTCCCAACGTGTGGCCGATCAATGATTTCGTCGCGCTGATCGCGACCTTATCGGCGCGGGCTCGAAAGAGTTGTCGAATGGCCTTGATTTCGACCGCGTCCCCGACGGTGGTTGAAGTCGCGTGCGCGTTAATATAGTCCACGGCGGCCGGCGTGACCCCGGCATCCTTGAGGGCGAGCCGCATCGTGACCGCGACTTCTGTCCCGTCTTCGCGAGGAATCACCATATGATGCGCTTCGCTCGTCGCCGCATAGCCGGCGACTTCGGCGTAGATTCGGGCGCGGCGTTTCTTCGCATGGGCCAGGGATTCCAGAATCAGCGCCCCGGCGCCTTCGCCCATGACGAAGCCGTCGCGTCCCCGGTCAAACGGGCGGGACGCTCGTGTCGGCGCATCGTTATATTTGGTGGACAGGGCGCGCAGCGAGCAAAATCCCGCGAACACCAACGGGGTGATGCTGGCATCCGCTCCCACTGTGATGACGACGTCGGCCTGTCCATGCCGGATACAGGACATCGCGTGACCGAGAGCATGTGCGCTGGACGAACAGGCGGTCGAAACGGTCCAGTTCGGTCCTTGGGCTCCGTGCGCCATCGCGACGATACCGGAGGCGCTGTTCAGCGTGATCACCGGAATAAAATTCGGATGGACCCGATGCGGCCGGTGATGCTCATACAATTGCGTGATCTCACGTTCCCCCATCACCATTCCACCCATGCCCGCGCCGACGATCACTCCGACCCGATGTGGATCTTCGCGCGCCATCTGCAAGCCGGAATCGGCCAAGGCTTCTTGCGTCGCGACCAAGGCAAATTGTGCATACCGATCCACACGATCGCCTTGCCCGCCGCTCAAATACCGTTCCACCGCAAAATCGTGAACTTGTCCGGCGACGCGCGACCGGTATCCGTCCATGGGAAAGGGCTGGAACGCGCGGACGCCGGTAATGCCGGACTGACCGGCGAGCGCCGCTTTCCAGAAGGAGGCCACGCCGATCCCGATCGGCGAGACGACCCCGAGTCCGGTAATGACGACACGCGGCGTCATCGACGTGCGTTGAACACTCGATAGGAAAGAAACATGGCTGTTTTCTAACCGGAAGGATACCCGGCAGTCAACTT
>DATFFC010000042.1:0-3424 GCA_035250505.1 Nitrospiraceae bacterium
CGACCAGCCTCGTCCATTAACCTATGATGAGAAGAAAGCTGCCGAGGCTGCCTTTCGCGGTGAGGCGTTCAATCCTGCTTGGTCCGCAGCAGCGGGCAAAGTGTACGCCGGGATTCTGTCGGCCATCACACGCCGGGACAATACCTCGGCAGTCGATGAATACGATATGCACGCAGACTATTTACCTGTTCGCTGATACATATGACCTTCGCACCGGCATCGCGTGACAGTTTTAATTGTGGTCATCATCTCCCCCACCGGCAGTTATGTGTGCCCAGCCCTGCTTCTTGTCTAGCCTGCACTTTCCACGCTACCACAGGTATTGCTGCTTAATGTTCCGCGTTCCTATACTACTTCACAAGTGGGAGATGAGCCTGGTTCACGACTGCTGCACTTGACATGTACCTCGTTAAGAACCGGCTGGAGGGGAAACCGAGTTCTGAATGGTTGCCGATGCCCCCGTATGAGCCAATGCCGGTTGAACAGGCCGACTGAATGGTCAAGAACCACCCAAGCCGAATTTCCGGATGAAACGGGATGAAGACGAACTGGAGGCGGTCCCTCTAAAACCTGGTATAGTGTTCAGCATGCGCTGTCTGCCGGCCGCTGTGTGTGTTCTGATTCTGGGGTTCGCTGCACCTGCTATGGCTGCCGGTGATGAGCCCGAAGGTCACAAGAAGGGATCAAACCAGAGCATCACGCTGGACGAGATCGGGCGAGGGTTGACGAGCGCCGCCAAGAACATCGGTGACGAAATTCCGAAGATCGGTCCCGCCATCGGCGAGACATTCAAAAAAGTAACGGGTCAAGACAACGCGAAAGAAAAGGCATCGACCAACTCATCGGCTCAAGGCTCCAAGCGCCAGAACAAGAAATAGACACCGGAAGACATCAGCCGAGTCAACACGTGCCGACCTCATCTCACATCGAGAGCGGCTCGACCAGGACCTCAACACCCCCTTCAATCCGCAAGACTTCCACCTCGGTACGACCATACCATCTTCGCCGGAAACGCAAGTCGATTTCCGCGCCTCCGACCTTGAGCTTGCGCACCTCCAACTCGTTCAGAAATCCAGGCAAGGAAGGGCGCACGATTCGAAGCCGACGATCCAACCCTTCGGGAACAAGGCCCAGCATGGTTTCGAGAAGGAAGGGAATGGATCCGGCGGCCCAAGCTTGGGGCGGATTAGCGTCCGGGTAGTACACCGGCCCGTCCTCGCCGTCTCGCGGAATGCCCGCAAACAATTCGGGAAGACGATAGCCGTTGAAACGCATCGCCGCGTCAAACAGGCCGGAAACAATGTGGCCGGCCGCTTGGTCGAATCCATACCTCCGGCAGCCCGCCGCGATGAGTGCATTATCATGCGGCCAAACGGTTCCGATATGATAGCCCAGCGGGTTATAGGCCCGCTCACGCTCGGACAGTGTTCGCACCCCCCATCCACTGAACATGTCACGGGCCATCAACCGCTCGACCGTCCGTCCCGCTTTGTCTTCAGCGACAATGCCGCTCCAGAGTGCCTGACCCGGGTTCGAGCTGACCACCGAACAGGGCGTCCCGTCACCTTGCAGAGCCATTGCATAGAAACCCTTGTCCGGAAGCCAGAAGTCCAGATTGAAGCGGGCGCGCAGTTCCGCCGCCTCGCGTCTCAACCGTCGGCCTCGTGTGATCTCACCGCCGCGCTCATAGAGCGCTGCCATCTGTAGTTTGGCCTGATAGACATACCCTTGCACCTCTCCAAGCGCGATCGGAGGCATGGCAAGACTTCCATCGGCATTCACGATGGCATCGCCCGAATCCTTCCACCCCTGGTTGTCGAGCGACGCAGGAGAACGGCGGTGGTAGGTCACATACCCGTGACCAGATCGGTTCTCATTCGTCTCGATCCACTCGAGAGCCCGTTCCACCGATCGGTGCAGCTCCTTGAACAGCGCCATACTCCCGGTCCACGCGACGTACCGGCCGAGTAGGATGAGAAACAGCGGCGTCGCATCGACCGTGCCGTAGTAGGGGGTGTGCGGCACGAGCCCAAGCCGGGCCAGTTCGCCCGTTCTCAGCTCGTGCAAGATCTTGCCGGGTTCCTCATCCCGCCAATCGTCATAGCGCCGACCTTGATATTTCGCCAACAACCGAAGCGTTTGTTCGGCGACGCTGGGATCGAATGCCAGCGTCTGCACCGCCGCGATCACACTATCGCGCCCAAACAACGTGACGAACCACGGCGTGCCGGCTGCATAGAAGGTCAGATCATCGATCTTCGTCTCCAGAAGACGAAGATCGAGCAGCGCGCGTGTCAGCACCTGGTCCAGCACGGCACTGTCACTCATAATGCCCGTGATAGACGCCATCCAGGCTTCCGTCGTGCGCGCGAGATCGGTGGCCGCCTGGCTGAAGTCATGAGGCTTGGTGACCGTGACCACAGAGTTCTGCCGATGAGGGGAGAAAGTCACGAACTGGGAGAGGTGCAGTTCTTTCGTCTCATGGGGCTCCAATTTGATATTAAAATAGGCGTTCGTCGTATCGGTAAGATCCGGGATGGGATCAAAATCGATTACGAGGCTTCGATAGAGTTGATCCTTTCCCTCGTACAGCACGTGCAGCAAGCCACCTTCCCAGATCGGATCGAACAGGTTTCCCAAATGCTGGGGGAACCCCCTGACAGCCAGGACATCATCGAAGGAAGGCCGGAAGCTCAGCGAAACAGCAAACTCAACATCCTGACGGGCACGATTGTGAAACAGCAACCGTTCGTGGATCGCAGGTGGATCGGCCTCAATGAGACGGTGGGACTCAATTGATAAAGTCTGACCCGGGATCAATCGGCCGTCGGTCCCCCGCATCATCGGATTGGTGAATGCCAACTCGACCGTTGCTCCCGTCGGCGCGCTGGCCGAAACAAAGACGGGTGCTTCCCCCGAGAGTCGCATCTCCAAGCCGTTCAGAACTCGGCAATCCTGATAATAGAGTCCGAATCCGTGTTTATCGGTGAGCGGCAATGTACCGTTCGCATCCGTAAACAAGAAGAGGTGCCCGCTCTTCAACACGATCGCATTCTGAAATGTCGCGGCAACCGTGGCGTCTGCATGATCGGGCATGCTGGACACATATCGTTTCCATGAGCCGAATGCGCCGAGTTGTGTCGAGTTCCAATGTAGCGGAGTCAGACCCTGAGGGAGAGACGCGAGAAAGGGAACCAGGGTAAGAAACTGTCTGCGGGAAAGCACACATCTTTCCCGCAGGGATCGGGAGGAGGTCCTGCGTCGGGCTGGCCTTCTATCGTCGGGTTCAGTGTGATCTCGACCTGGCTGGGATGGCTCGGCCTGAGCAGGACAATGATCTGTGAGCTGAAACCGATTCATGCGACGATATTCCGATCAGCATGCTTACATCCGTATTCATCCTAGTGTGAACGTACCAACGCTT
>DATFFC010000043.1:0-5511 GCA_035250505.1 Nitrospiraceae bacterium
CGAATTCCGGTTCCGGCTCATGTTGCGGAATCGGAACCGATTCTTCTTCCACCTGCTCCCAGGGCATGGGAATGGAAAGCGGCTGCCCTTCTGCAACCGGTTCGCTGATCGGCGTCAGCACCGGGTCCTCCGAGTCCACAGACGCAAGATCAGAGACCATTGGTGCCGGATTGATGCCTTCCTCTTGTCGAGATCCGGTAGAGCCTGTCGACTCTTGTTGCGAGGGAACTTCGGGGCCTTTGCCGACCGCCGCAAGGATATCTTCCCAGGACATTGAGGACAGCAAGGATTCGGGCTGCACCGGAAGCGTGGGTTCCTCGTCCAGTACGTCTGCGGGCTCCGAGATCGACAAGCTTTCGGTGGAATTCGGGGGCCCCGTATCGGGGACCTGCGCAATCTCCGGCTCCACTGATGGAAGCGGGATCGACAGAGTCGTGTCCTGTACCTGATCCCATGGCATGGAAACCGGCGTCGAGGGAGCTTCAGCAATATGTTGCGTGACCTCGTGCAACGACAGATCGGGGACAGCGATCGCATCGCTCATGCTCGGTGACATCGGTTCGGTCCTGAAGGAGATTTCCGTTGTGGCGGCAGCCGGCAGCGGGGCCCGGTCTACGTCCGAGGTGGTCGGCGGGACCGACATAGCAGCCGCCTCCTCGACCAGCTTCAACGGTGGATCGAGGACCTCATGGAGCGTTTCACTGATCGGCAGGACAGAGGTCGGTACTTCGTCTTGTTGTTCGGCCGGCTGCACCTGCTCTTTCTCCGCCAAGACTTCTAGGACGGAGGAATCTTGATTCTCCGTGGCGCCTTGCGGAGTGGAATCGGGAGTCGCCGCTGAGGTGTACTGATCTAGTTGGTCCGGCAGGGAAGCGGATGTCGCCGGCCCTGGGGGCGACGGCGGCTCCCTGGTCTGGTCGAGTGGGGGTTCCGGCTGATCCAGGAGGGTCGGGCTAGACGCTCCGACAATCGGGCCCGGCTCAGTCGCCGGCTGCTGGTTCTCAACCGAAGTCGTGTCCGAGACGGGCGGCGACAGTAATTGACCGGTTGTGGGGTCGAATAAATGGGACAGCCGAAACGCCTCCGTACCTCCCCCGCTCAGAGAACGGATCTTGGAGAACAGGTTTGCCGCACGGTCGGGATGATCCGGGTCGGGGTCTTCAGTCAGGACATCGATCGCCTTGCCGTATTCGGTGACTGCCGCTATGGAGTCACCCTTCTGCTCGTAGACCTGTCCCAGCATTTCGAGGAACGGCACGCAGCGCGGCCCCGCGGCCAAATATTCCCGGAGCAAGGACTCGGCGAGCCAAAAGTCCTGGCGCTCAAGCGCCTCCCGGGCCAGCGATTCGAAGGCGGTTCGTGCGCTGATTAAACTGCCGAGGCGGAGGTGCAATGTGGCAAACAGGCGGCGGGCTTCGGTATTGAGCGGATCGAGAGCGAGAAGTTCTTTCAGCACGGCGGACGAACGGCCATACTTCCCCTCATTCATGTGGGTGATGGCCTCTTCCAGCAAGGCTGTTTTCTTATTGTAGCCGACGCCCCCTTTTTTATGGGCCTTAGGAGGGGTTTTCTTATCGGGTTTTAGGGGAGACTTCTTGTTGAATCGCACAATGTAACCTTAGCAGATCAAGCAGATATCGCCTGCGGCCTTCGATGCGGGGCCGACCGGCGGATGGCGCTGGAACGAGAGCGGACGATGCGGGAAACGCTCCCGGAGGCATGCAAACGGAATGCCTTCGACTCCTGTAGGAGAAACCCATTAGGCTCTATGAAAATCAAGGCCTCGCGGGGATTTCTGGCTGAATCTCCGGACCTTGTGCCGTATCAAAATTGAACGGGACCGGGCAAAACGGGACATCCCCTTGGCCGATGTGCCAACGCTGCGGCTCAGCGGCGTTCAGCGAAATGTGTAGGACGCCTTGCAAGGTGGACATTTCCGACTATACTGGCCCCTCGTAGTTGGCGTATGCGCACGGTGGATTGGGTCATCTTTTCAGACCTTGACGGCACGCTGCTCGATACCGCGACTTATTCATATGAGGCGGCGAGGCGGGCGCTGGCTACGATCGCCCAACTCCGCATTCCGTTGGTTCTGGTCTCAAGCAAAACCAGGGCGGAAATGGAGCCACTGAGGCGGCGCCTGCGCCTGCCGGACCCTTTTATTGCCGAGAATGGAGGGGCCGTATACATTCCCAAAGACTATTTCCCTTTTTCGGTCGAAGGCGCCGTTCTCCGAGGTAGGTATCACGTCATCGAAATCGGGAGACCCTATGCCGACCTGAGGGTGGCGCTCCGTGAGCTCGCGCAACTGCTTCCCGGACGCCTGCAAGGATTCGGGGACATGACGGAGGAAGAGGTGGCACAGCGTACCGGCCTCTCGTCGGCCGAGGCACGGCTTGCGAAGCAACGAGAGTATGACGAACCCTTCTTATTCACGGCCGGCCATGTGGCCGTCGAAGAACTGCAGGCACTGGCGGAAAGGCGCGGCCTGCGCTGTACCAGAGGCGGGCGCTTTTATCATTTATTGGGAAACAATGATAAGGGCATGGCGACCCTGCGGCTTATCGAAGCATATAGACGGCTGGCGAAAGAGCGAGGACATATGATCAAAACCATCGGGCTCGGCGACAGTTTGAACGATCTGCCGATGCTGCAAATCGTGGATCGCCCGGTTCTGGTCCAGAGACCTGACGGCGCTTCTGATCCCGAGATGGCACTCCCAAATTTGACCCGCGCCGACGGGATTGGGCCGGTCGGTTGGAATCGTGCGGTGCTTGATCTGGTGGCGACGGGATGACCAGTGGATTCTCGACCGTTGTTGTATGCGGCATCCGCGAAGCCGGCAGGTTCCTGTCCGAAGTGGATTACGAGATCGGTTCTAGAATCGAGTGGCGGGGCGGCCTACCCACGATCACTTCTGAGAGGGAACGGAGCAAGGTGGGGACGACGCGCAACTGAGCAATCGGCGATTCAGTGGCGCAGGCGCTTGGTTCTCCGGGCACAGAGGCTATAGCCGGCCCAGAGGCCGCCGGCACAGCCAAGACCGAGCGCCAACGCCAGTAGACCTATGATGCTGTGGGTGAGGCGAAAATTAAAGTCGCGCTTGCGGGGGTATCGCCGGACCACAGCCTCTCCGCCCAACCAGAAGTCGCGGCTTGCCTCGCCGTCCGCCTCCTCGAGTGATTTCTCCATGAAACTCTCTTCCTTTCCCTCTTCCATTGGCGTGTGCTCCCCGCAGGTTAGTGGAATTGTGCCGCCGGCGGGCGTTCAACTCCCTTCTAAGCTCTAAAGATGTCGAAGGTCGTCGGGCGCCCGGTCCCTGGATCGGATCGACAAGCCCCGCTCAATATAATCCTTGGCAAGGTCCTTCGCACCAAGGCCAAAGGCAATCGCACCGGCCAACACGATTCCTCCCAACGTGATCCCGAAGCCGACAACGACGATGTTCTGCGCGATCCCCAACTGTTCGAGGGCCATGGCCACCGCAAGCAGTTGGATACCCCACCGGGAGCAGGTTGCCACGAGTCGCGCCGGCGGCAAGCCGGCGTTGACGGCCGCAATCAACACCGCCTGCGACACGAAATTCGACAGCAGCCACCCTGCAATCAGAATCAGCGCTGCGGTCACCAGATGGGGAACATAGGCAAGGAACGACTTGGCGACCTCATTGATCGGCTGCAAGTTCAGTGCCCCCAACGCCGCGACCGTTGCAAAGATCATGACGATCCAGTATGCGGCCTGGCCGACCAGGCGTGATGGATCTGTCTTGACGCCGCCGCGCAGGAGCGCGCTGGTGACACCAAGGCGATCCGACAATCGGTCGAGTCCCACGACCCGAAGCAATCGTTCCAACGTCTGGCTCGCGGTCCACGCGACCAGCAAGCCGGCCGCAAAGATGATCGACATCGCGAGCACGTTCGGCAGCACCACGAGGACCTGCTGCGCGAGTACCGACAGCGGATGCAATAGGCCTTTTTCCCAGAATTCTTGCATCGTATACCTCCCCGGCCGGCATGTCCGGTCGCCGGGTGCCCGGCTACTTAGACACCGCCGTGTGCGGCGGCCACCGCGAGACGAGATAAGGCTTATCTTTCTCGAATGCGTGGCACAACACTTCAATTCGTCCTTCCGCCTCAGCCGACGTCAAGCCTTGCGTGTCCAATACGAAGGACGCCGTCCGTCCCAGGTAGAGGGGAGTAAAGGCCTTGAGCAGGTGTTCCCGAGGCATGACGGCGTTATGGTGGGCGATGGCCGCATCATACACAATCCGGGCCCAGAGGGAGTCCGGAATCCGGAAATCCTGCATGGCGCAGTTGCCCAGTGGACGCAGACTGCGAAGCGTATCGGGCGCCAAAATCTGCTCCCAAATCGGAAACAGATCACTCAACCCCTGGCGGAAACTGCTGATCATCCGATCGACATTGACGTGCACCGGCTCCACACCGACTTCATATTGAAAGCCGAATAGGTTTACCGGGTTGGATCCTTCCAGCTTGGCCCACACTCCGTAATGTTCTTCCATCAGCGCGAATACCGCGCCCAGAACCTGCACCAACATCGCCGATAAATCGGCGGCGGGGTCCTTGGGGTTGTGAATTTTGGCTCCAAGAAAACTCTGGCAGACCCTGGCGCCGCTGGCGATGGCTTCCGTGGTCATCCAAATGTCGATGCCGAACCGGGCCACCTCGGATTCCCATACATGCTTGTCCAAATAATGACGTGCGAGCGGACCGGAAAACCCGAAGTCTCCGCCGATCGGCTGTCTGATCCGATGGCCATACAGGGTACGTGTCAACGGATAGACGATGCTGTTCGTGATGGTTCCGTCATATTTATGGCGAAGATAATATGGCGCCACGTAATCATAGCCCTGTTCGAGCACGGGACTGATCAGAAGTTCGAGCCATTCAGGCGTAATGCTGCGTAAGTCCGAGTCGACGACGGCGCACGCCTTCGTCTTAAGACGCCGCGCAATTTCAAAGATCGTGCGGAACGCGCTGCCTTTTCCCGGTATGCCGTGATAGGGCGTGATGATCTTATGCAGCGGACTTTGCTGATCCCCGACGAACATCGTTTTCAGGTCAACTACGGCCTGGGCCACGACTTGTTGCGTGCCGTCCGTCGAACCTCCATCGGAGTTGACCAGCACGGAGCGCGCCTCGGGAAAGTACTTGGCCAGCCCGGCGCTGACCGCACGGACCACATGGCCGATGGTTTCGACGTTGTTAAAGCTCGGGATCCCGACCAGAATATCGGTCGCCCCCAATTGCTCGACCTGCGCTTCAGTTTCGGCGGTCAGGGGGGCAGCGGCTGTCGAATTGGGATCGGCCGTCACAACCGTGTCCTTACTTGTCCTTTACTAACCGGGGTCTGCCGCCCACCGACGTCAGGATTCCATCACGCGTATGAGGCAGGGCGGTTCAGCCGACGGGGATAAGATCGCCACTTGCAAGAGACACTATCCGCCGTGGCGATGTCAAGGGAAGCAAGCGGCGGCTGACTTCAACTGCG
>DATFFC010000044.1:0-8560 GCA_035250505.1 Nitrospiraceae bacterium
TGCCAGAAATCTCCCATGTTGAACACTTGCCGCTGATCGACCGCTGTAATGACATCGCCGGACTGTAAGCCCGACTGTCCCGCCGGTTTTGCCGGATCGACCTGAAGGGCGAGAATGCCCCGGTCTGTATCGAGATCGAAGCTGGCCATCACACTGGGTGTAACGGTCAGCGGCACGAAACCCAAATCCGGTCTCATCACCGTGCCGCGCACGATCATGGATTGCATATGAGGGTAGATCGCATCCATGGAAATAGCATAGCTGATGGCCTGGGCGGAGGGGGCGATGGCGACGTTGATGCCGACGACGCGACCGGAGAGGTCCACGAGGGGTCCGCCGCTGTTGCCCGGATTGATCGCCGCATCGGTTTGAATCAGATCATAGAGGGTCTCTCCTTCCGGCGTCAGGACCGAGCGGTCCAGTGCGCTCACGACGCCGACGGTCACCGTGGAGCCGCCCTTCAAGGCCAACGGATTGCCGATCGCCACGACCGTTTCCCCGATGTCCAAGGCGACCGGCCGACTCAAGGTTGCTGCGACCAGATCCGGCGACGTGATTTTCACCAGGGCGAGATCGAGCAGAAAATCACGGGCCACCACCCGGCCCGGGACCAACCGGCCGGTGGACAGGCCTACCACGATGCTTTTGAAACCCTGTACCAAATGATGATTGGTCAGGACATATCCGTTCTCATCGATAATAATGCCGGAGCCGGACCCCGATTGGCTGGCATGAGGTCCAGCGCTCGGCGGAACCCCGCGGGTCAAGATCGTGACAACCGACGGCCGCACTTTGCTGACCACCGCCGGAACAGAAAGCGATTTGGCCGAAGACTCGTCGGCCCAGGTTTGAGGTACTATACCTGCGAGGATCACCGCAACGACCGCGCCGCCGAAAGGCACAAGCTTACACAGTGACCTGTCTGGGAGCGACCGCTGCATGAACGGAAACAGCGCGAAACGAAAGACATGCCGAGACGGGCGGGGACGACTCATGCGTCATTGTCTCATAACCGCGGGGGAGCCGGAAAGCGGCGGGCTAAACTCGACGGGCGGGGACCGCCCCGCCCGTCTCATGTCGTCGTGCCTCGCGTTTATTTCAGCGCGGCGAACATCTCTTTCACTTGTGGAGTCTTGAGCTTCTTGAGCGCCTTGGCTTCGATTTGACGGATGCGCTCACGGGTGACCGACAGCCGCTGTCCCACCTGTTCCAGCGTGCGCGGATGATCCTGTCCGATGCCGAATCGCAGCCGGATGACCGTCTGCTCCCGGGGCGTCAGTGTGCCGAGGATCCGATCCATCTCGCGCGTCAACTCGCTGCGGTTCACGTGGGCATCCGGAGGCACGGCCTGCTGATCCGGCAAGAGCTCGCCGAATTCCGTCTCACCGTCGCCGATCGTATGTTCCAGCGCGACCGGTTCTTGGAACGCTTGGATCGTCTCATGCAGCCGATCCGGCCTCATCCGCATCGTGTGAGCCACCTCTTCCAGCCTCGGCGGTCGACCGAGTTGCTGTCCCAGCCGGCGCGTCACTCGTAAAATCCGGTTGGAGGCTTCGGTTTGGTGCACGGGAATGCGGATGGTTCGAGACTGATCCGCCAGGGCCCTTGTAATGCCTTGTCTGATCCACCAGGTGGCATAGGTGCTGAATTTGAAGCCTTTGCGATACTGATATCGCTCGGCTGCCTTCATCAACCCAATGTTGCCTTCTTGAACAAGATCCAGCAGCGTGAGTCCCCGGCCGGTATAGTGTTTGGCCACATCGACCACGAGCCGGAGATTGCAACGGACGAGTTCGTCTTTGGCCCGTTCCAGAATGAGCCGTGCTTTTCGAACGTCGGACAAACTTCGAGCCATCTGCTTGAGTGAGGGAATACTCGCTTTCGATGTCCCGGTATGTTCGCCGATGATGGACTGAAGCGTCGCCTGCGCTTGATCCAGCGCCGTGGCCGATAACCCGCTCAAGCGCTTGATTTCCTGCAATGTTCGGAGCGCTTCGATCGTCGTATCCGATTTCTTCAGACGAGCGCCGGATTTGATCGCGTCGCGAAGCGTCATTCGGACGGCTCGCGTGCCGAGATCGATTTGCTTGGCGAGCGCGATTTCCTCTTCGCGTGCGAGCAGCGGACGTTCTCCAAAGGACCGGAAGTACAGCGACTCGAGCAGAAACGGGCCGTCCACCATCCGGGGGGCGGCCTTCGCTTCAGGACGCTCATCCCGATGAACAGGCTCCTGTGAGTCGTGCGTAATGACTTCGAGCAGATCGCTCGCTTTCGCATCGTCCGCATCCGGGTCGATACCGGGAGGCGCAATCTGTTCTTTTTCATCCTCAAGAACCAAGGTCTCTTTCATATCGTCTCCTCTCCCCTCGACAGGGGAAGACGCCCAATATAAGTAAAGTACGGCCGGAACGAGGGCTTCTTCAATACCATTAGAGGCGGTTGTGGCCGGAAAGGATTCATTCAGGGCGCGGCTTGGACGGCATTCCGCTCCCGAATCCTTAGGAGAAGCCCTAGCAGCGGGCGCTAGCCGAAACGGTCCCTATGAGGAAAATTGCTGATGAGTCATAGGGGTAGGTAGTGCAAGGAAATAGTTGCAGGGCCGATGGACCTAGGTGGTCCTGGTTCGAATGGGCAAGGGATCCAGGGCTATTTTTCTTCCGTCGGTCGCTTCAGAAAGGGGGCAATCGTATCGATCGGGATGGGGAAAATGGTGGTGGAGTTCTTCTCCGCGGCGATTTCCACCAGCGTCTGGAGATATCGAAGTTGGATGGCGGCGGGATTCTGACTGATGACCGCCGCAGCATCAGAAAGGCGCTGGGCGGCCTGAAATTCGCCCTCGGCATGGATGACTTTCGCTCGGCGCTCCCGTTCGGCTTCGGCTTGCCGCGCGATAGCCCGCTGCATCTCTTGGGGAAGATCGACGTTCTTCACTTCGACCGCGCTCACTTTGACGCCCCAAGGCTCCGTCTGCTGGTCGATGATCCGCTGCAGCTCGGCATTGATTTCCTCCCGCTTCGACAGCAAATCGTCGAGCTGCATCTGCCCGAGGACGCTCCGTAATGTCGTCTGCGCCATCATTGACGTGGCATAGAGGTAGTCTTCGACTTGAATAATGGCCCGTTGGGCATCCACGACGCGAAAGTAGATGACGGCGTTGACCTTCACCGTGACGTTGTCTCGCGTGATGACATCCTGCGGCGGCACGTCCATCGTGACGGTCCGTAAGCTGACCCGCACCATCTTGTCCACGACCGGGATAATGATGACGACACCGGGGCCGTTCGCGCCGACCAACCCCCGGGCCAGACGGCCCCACCGGAAAATGACCGCCCGTTCATACTCTGGAAGGACCTTGAAGCCCATCAAGATGATAAGAAGGACCAAGACTGCCAGACCGATGGGGCTCAGGATCATAGTGTCGCCTCTTTTTCATGGAGAACCGGCCTCACGTACAAGGTCAATCCCTCGACTTTCGTCACTTGAGCCCGCTCACCCGGCTTGAGGGGCTGGTCACTCACGGCTTGCCAGAGCTCGCCATGGATGGACAGTTGGCCACGAGGATCGAGTGCGGTCTTGGCAATGCCGATCAAGCCGACCATCTCTTCGCTGCCTGTCAGCGGTTTGCGTCGCATGGCCGTGACACCCATCCCGACGATGAACAGAGAGAACGCTGCGGCCAATCCGATGACCGGAACGATCACGCTCCACGAGAGCTGATAGAACTCCGCATCCGTCTTGATCAACATCAGAGATCCGAGCAGCATGGAAATCACGCCGCCGATCGCGAGCAGCCCATAGCTCGTCACGGTGGCCTCGAGGACGAAAAACAGAATGCCGAGCGCCATCAAGAGCAGGCCCGCGTAGTTCACCGGTAGTGATTGGAAGGAATAGAACGCGAGAACCAAACTGATGGCACCCACGATGCCGGGCAGAATGGCGCCGGGGTTGTACAACTCGGCCATCAAGCCGATCGTGCCGACGGTCATCAAGATATAGGCGATGTTGGGATCGCTCAGCGTTTTGAGCAAGGTCAACCGCAAACTCATCGGGTAATCATGAAGGGCGACGTTGTCGGTCCGCAGCGTGATGGGTCCCGTGGCCAAGGTGATGGTGCGTCCGTTGATGGATTTCAGAAGCGCCGGGATATCGTCCGCCACCATATCGATGATCTTGAGTTTCAGCGCTTCCCTTTCGGTGGCGGAGACGCTCTTGCGAACGGCGTTTTCGGCCCACACGGCATTGCGGCCCCGTTGCTCGGCGATCGATTTGATGTAGGCGGCGGAATCATTCTCCACCTTTTCCCGCATCGTCTTATCCATCTCGCCGCCTCCCATGGCAACCGGGTGGGCGGCGCCGATGTTGGTTCCCGGCGCCATGGCTGCCACGTGGGCCGCCATGGTGATGAACACGCCGGCCGAAGCGGCGCGGCCGCCTGAGGGCGACACGTAGACGATGACCGGCACGGTCGCGCCGGTCATGTCTTTGATGATGAGGCGCATCGACGTGTCGAGCCCGCCGGGTGTATCGAGCCGGAGGAGCAAGGCCTGCGCGTTTCGTTCTTGGGCCGTGAGAATCGCATCCTGCACATATTCGGCCGCCACCGGGTTGATGACGCCTTCATAGGCGGCAACCACGACTTCCGCCGATGGATCGGCAGCAAAGATGAGAGTCGAATGGAAGAGACAGCAGAGGAGAATGAAACAGGCGGCCCCGCTCGAGTCGGCCACCGATAAGAACCATCGGCTAGGAGCCTGTCCGACATTGCCGTTCGTTATGAGACGAAGGAGGCGCCGGCAGATGCGAGGCCGCAGGCGTAGAAAAACCGGAAGCGTAACTATTCCACCCACCCAGCCCCAAGTGCGCCGAGACGCACTCTTCCCGGCGGAATACGTTGAGGGCGCACGGTGCGACGAATAAGTCGCACCACGTTTGTGCGCGCCGCCGAGATGTGAGGCGGCCGGGGCTTTCTGCGCCGAGAACAACGCAGACGCTGGTGCATCGTTTGTCGCAGTAGAATGGTCAATGTCGGACGGGCTCCTAGACATCGAACGCTCCTGCGCGAAAAACCTGAGCGGATCATACGGCCCGCCCCGAACACTGTCAAGGAAGCCGTCCGCCGGGGACTCGGCTCGGTTGAAATGCCAAGGGCAGTCTCCTAGAATGCCCGCATGTCACACTTGGCGAACGGTGAACGCATTCATTTGGTCGATCGGAAGGGGCGCCAGTACGCCCTGACGCTGAAGGCCGGCGACACCTACCACCATAGCGGCGAAACGGTCGCGCACGATGCGTTGATTGGCAAACCCGACGGCAGCAGGGTGACGTTATCACGCGGGAAGCGCATGTTGGCGCTCCGGCCCACATTTGGCGACTACGTGCTCAAGATGCCGCGCGGGGCGCAGGTGCTGTATCCAAAAGATCTCGCGCTGATCCCGATGTGGGCGGACGTCTATCCGGGCGCCCGCGTCTTCGAAGCGGGGACCGGCTCCGGAGCGTTGACCATGGCTTTGCTGCGGGCTGTCGGACCGAGAGGCGCCGTTGTGACGTACGAGGCGCGGGACGATTTCTCGCGGACGGCGCTGGCGAACATTGAGCGGTATATGGGCGCCGTGCCGAATCTATATCCCTATCGAAACAATGCCTACGACGGGATCGACCTTCCGCCGGATGGGCTGCCGTTCGATCGTCTAGTCTTGGATCTGCCGGAGCCCTGGCGAGTGGTGCCTCACGCCGTGACCGTGCTCAGAAGCGGCGGCATCTATCTCAGCTTCGTGCCCACCGTGCCACAAGTGGTCCAGACGGTCGAAGCCTTGGAGCGGGCGGCGGTGTTCGGCATGGTTCAGACCTTCGAAACACTCTTGCGCACTTGGTCGATTCAAGGACGCAGCGTCAGACCCGATCACCGGATGGTGGCCCATTCCGGTTTCATTACCGTCGCACGGAAGGTCGATGTGGACTGGGATGGACCAGCGGCAGATGCAATGATCAATGATACAACGGCCGGGGATGAGGCATCTCCATTGGAGACAGAGGACCGGCCTGACGGTAGCGACACGTCGGTCGAAAGCCGTGATCGAGACGCATGAATCGCTTGGCGGGAAAAATCGCGATCATTACGGGAGGCAACGCCGGCATCGGCGAGGCGACCGCCAAATTGTTCGCCGGCGAAGGCGCGTCGGTGATCGTCACGGGTCGGCGCAAGGAGGAACTCGACCGGGTCGTGAAAGGTATCGTGGTCAACGGCGGGCGCGCGTTGGCCGTGCCCGGCTCCGTCGTGGATGAGCCGCATTGCCGGGAGGTGGTGGCTCAGACGGTGCGGACCTTCGGGAAAGTGCATATCTTGGTGAATAACGCGGGCATCGGCGATTTCGGCCGGCGGCTGCATGAACTCGATGATGCGACGTGGCAGCAGGTGCTCGATATCAATCTCACCGGCGCGTTTCGCATCACGCGCGCGGTGGTTCCGGAGCTGATCAAGGCCGGCGGGGGATCGATCGTCAACATTTCGAGCATCGCCAGTGTGGTAGGGCTGCCGGCCAATCCCGCCTATGCGGCGTCCAAAGGCGGACTCGATGCGCTGACCCGAGCGCTTGCGGTGGACTATGCCAAAGACAATATTCGCTGCAATGTCGTCAATCCGGGGTTAGTCGAGACGCCCATGGCGGCGCCGCTCCTGGCGAATCCGGACCAGTTGAACCCGATCTTGGCCCACTACGCGATCCGCCGGACCGGCAAGCCCGATGAGGTTGCCAAAATGGTGCTCTATCTCGCTTCGGACGAAGCGGCCTGGGTCACCGGCGGAACGTTCATGATCGACGGTGGGATGACGATCAATAAGGGAGGATGAGCCATGAGGCGAACGGCGCGACGACTTGGCTCGGACTGCTCGATGTGGTTGCCTATGTTCCTCTTGGTCGTTCTCGTGAGCGGCTATGCGCCGGCCGGACAAGCCGAAGCAGCCGGGGAAGTCGAATTTCCCGGCACAGTAATCTCGGCCGATGCCAAGACCGGAAAAATGGCCGTCAAGAAAGAGTCGGGCGGGACGAGGTTCACCTTCGTAACCAATGACCAGACGCGCTGGGAAAACGGGCTTAAAGGAATCGACGATCTGAAGAAGGACGATCATATCGTGGTGTGGTATCAGGTCAAGGGTTCTCAGTACATCGCTCTCCGGGTGGCCCCGAAGAAATGAGGTAGGCCGGCGTGGCCATCGAATTCGATACCCGCACGAAATTGTGTGGAGTGATCGGCAATCCGGTCGACCATTCCCTTTCCCCTGCCATTCATAATGCGGCGTTCCGAAAGGCGGGCCTGAATTTCGTCTATCTGGCGTTTCCCGTGGAGGCCATCGGCGATGCGTTGAAAGGTATTCGATCGCTCGGCAACACTCGGGGCTTCAGTGTCACGATTCCTCATAAGGTCGCCGCGATGCCGTTCCTGGATGAAGTGGACCACACGGCGCGGCAGATCGGCGCGATCAATACCATCGTCGTCGAGAACGGCAAGCTGAAGGGCTACAACACCGACGCCTCGGGAGCCCTGCGTGCGCTGCGCGAGAACGGAGCTGCGTTGTTGGGACAGCGGGTGCTGCTGCTGGGATCAGGCGGCGCCGCGCGAGCGATCGCGTTTGCCTTGGCCGCTGATGCTCAGATCGCCGGTCTGACGATTCTTGGAGTGGATGAAGCCGAGCGCATGCGTCTGGTGCAGGATCTGAGGAGCCGGACCACGCTGGCCGTGGAAGACGGTCCGATTCAAGACGACGCCTTGCGGAGGTGGATTCCGCACTGTCGCACGGTGATCCACTGCACCCCGGTCGGGATGTTTCCACATAATGACGAAACGTGCGTGCCGGCCGCGATGTGGCGATCCGACCTGACGGTAATGGACATCGTCTATAACCCGCGCGAGACCCGCCTGTTGAAAGAAGCAAAGGCGGCCGGATGCCGGACGATTCAGGGCATTGAGATGTTTCTCAATCAGGCCGTCCTCCAGTTTGAATTGTGGACCAACGAGGCGGCTCCGGCCGACGTCATGCGCGCCGTGCTCGAAAGCCGCTTTCAATGAACATCGTGTTGATCGGGTATCGCGGCGCCGGCAAGAGCGCGGTGGGCCGTGTGTTGGCGCACCGATTGCGGCGCGAATTGGTCTCGACTGATGCGGAAGTCGTGAAGCGGGCGGGGCGGCCGATCGCCGACATCGTCGAGCACCGGGGATGGGAGCATTTTCGCGACCTGGAAAGCCTGGTGTGCCGGGACCTCGCCGGTAGGGACAACCTCGTGATCGATACCGGGGGTGGAGCCATCTTAAGACCACAGAATGTCGAGGTTCTCAAACAAAACGGGCGCTTCTGGTGGCTGACGGCCGGGGTGGACACCCTCGCCGGGCGGGTCCGACGTGGCAATGAACGGCCCTCATTGACCGGTACCAAATCGTTTGTAGAGGAGATTGCGGAGGTACTGGCGGAGCGGTTGCCGAAGTATCAGGCCGCGGCCGACTGGACCATCGCGACGGATGGACTGACTGTAAACCAGGTGGCGGAGCGCATTCTGGGTCAGATCCC